>JAKSLA010000068.1 GCA_024401455.1 Paludibacteraceae bacterium
TGAACAAATCCTCAAAAACACCTTCGTTCTTCCATTTGGAGAAATAGTAGTAAATCAGATACAACCCAGAATGGATTGTTGCATAAATAAAATTGCATTTTTTTAAGATTATATGTTGTACAACATATAATGGGGGGGTAATTGGACTGATTATATTACATTTGCATCAAGTAATTGGCTGGGCTGAAAAACGTGACCTCTGCGCAGCCTAAACAATTCGATAAAGTGAATTTATATAATTTATATAGGTCACATTAAACAATTTATAATATGAATAAACAATTACTTTGTAAAGGATTAACAGTACTGATTGCTTTATTATCGATTTCTATGGCTTCTGCGAAATCGTTACAGATTGGTGGAGTGACAGTGGCAACAAGCAATGCAGATGATGTTTTGGGTGACGGAAGTGTCAAGTATGACGCTTCGACTAATACGTTGATGATAAAACAAATGAATTTGAATAGTAATGGAACTTCATTCGCTCAGGTCACCAATACTTCTAGTGACATTTCCGTTAATGAGACTTCTCCATTGACCGTAATTTGTGACGGATACAATGTCTATAAGGGTACAGAAACAGGAGTTGTTGGAATTCAGTATGCTGGAAGTGTCGTGTTCAAGGGTGGCGGTATTATGGAGATGACAACAGATAGTTCTGCAATCATCTGTGGACATTTGAAGGTTATGAATGGAACAGTGGTTGAATTATACAGAAATGAAATAGGCCAAAGCGTGAACCACTTCGGCAAGGGTTATACATTGAAAACAGACTCAATTAGTGTTGATAGTTCTTATTTGTATGTTCATAAAGGGAAATCTGATTATGCAGTTAATTCTTCAGCGACATATTTCCGTGCAAAAGGTTGTAGTTCCAATGCTGAACTTATTCATAGATCGGTAGAAACCAGAGTCAGTGAACGTTATGAGTATGCCTTCAACAACCTTACCAATACATATGACTATAGATATAGAACTGTTTCTAAGTGGAAAAGTTATGATGGATGGTATGACTCTAATAATTCCTATGTTTCTGAGTTAATAGTTAAGCCAAAGTCATATAGTGTATGGATTGATGGCGTTCAAGTGGATATGTATAACTATCTTGATGTACTTGGAGATGGCATGTATTCATATTCACCTCTTACGAAGACTCTGACTTCACAATCTATTGATGGCGATATTAAATTCAATGGTTACTTAGTGGTGGTAGATTATCTTCTAAATGAAACAAAATATTTTGCTGAGGACGGAAATGGTGATACTATGCAAGCTAGCAAACCTCAAAATCCATCCTATGTATCTCGATATTCTGATGATAAAGAAAACATTCATTTGGCTTTTTGGACATTGGTGGACACGGGTGATAATTACGATTTTGCTTATCATGATGTGACTGAAGGGGATTTTTCATTCCCTGGATTAGCAAAGGGAAAAATCACATTCGATAAAGACACCTACACGTTAACACTTGAAGATGTAGAATGTTCGTGTGAGTCTGGTTTATGGGTGTCAGACCATTCTTTAACTATTAATTTAATTGGTTCAAACACTTTCTATTCAGTAATAAATACTGATCTCAGTATTCAAGCATCTCATATAAACTCATTAAAGTTTACAGGTTCCGGTAGTATAGATTGCACCCAACTATATGTTCCAGAAGTGGATTCTGTCTTTGTTACGGATGGATGTACGGTATCAACTAACTATATTTTGGGAGACGGTATATTGACGATAGACAATTCCACTTTAGACATTAAAGGTGATACTTTGTGGGATTGCTTTAGTGGAATAGACCGTTTCCATGAATTAAATTTGATAGGAGTTGGAATGTCCAACGATTCTATTAGTTTCCAACCTGAGTTTTCCGCATGGAAAACTATCGTAGGAATTGTGGAAATTGATTCGAAAGGAAAATTACGTGATTTGAATGGTATTCCATACAAAGGAATTTTGACAATTTCTCCAACGTTTTATACGTCTGCCCCTATGGTCAAAAAAGAGGATGTTTGGGACCCAACCGCACCGAAATACGATCTCCTAGGTCGTCCAGTGTATGACAAATATAGGGGAATCTACATACAAAATGGAAAGAAGTTTAAGTCGATATACAAGTAGGATGTTTGGATAACAAACGAACAGAGAAGAGGGCATATCAATTTTGATACACCCTCTTTTTGATTCAACCTTCGATGAAACTGTAAAGTTTTTGTATTTCGGCTGGCCAAAGCGATTCGTCGGGCGTCTCTAATATTAGAGGTATGTCGTCCAGTCGAGGGTCGTTCATCAGCGTGCGGAAAGGTTCGTCGCCTATGGCCCCGATTCCGATGCTTTCGTGTCTATCCACATGAGAGCCGATGCCTTTCTTGGAGTCGTTGATGTGCATGCCTTTTAAATATTGGAAGCCGATGACTTGCTCAAACTTGTCAAGCGTTGCTTTGACGGTCTCGGGAGAGGAGAGGTCGTAGCCTGCGGCTAAGGCGTGGCAAGTGTCGATGCAGATACCCACGCGACTCTTGTCCTCCACATGGTCAATGATGAATTTCAGCTCTTCGAACTGGTTGCCGACGTTGCTGCCTTGTCCTGCCGTATTCTCGATTACGGCGCAAACGCCGGAAGTCTTATCCAGCGTGATGTTGATGGATTCGGCAATCCTCTTCAAGCACTCTTCCGTGGCGATTTCTTTGAGCGTACTGCCTGGGTGGAAGTTGAGCAACTGTAGGCCCAACTGCTCGCAGCGTTGCATTTCACCGAGGAAAGAAGCGCGCGACTTCTCTAAGTTCTCGTCGTTCGGGTGACCTAAGTTTATGAGGTAACTGTCGTGGGGTAGGATATGCTTGGGGGCAAAGCCGCCTTTCTCGCAGTTCTCCTTGAATTTTTTGATGCTACTTGGGGTCAGTGGGGCGGCCATCCATTGTCGTTGGTTCTTTGTGAAAAGAGCGAAGGCCTTTGCTCCAATAGCTGTGGCATTGAGGGGTGCGTTTTCAACGCCGCCCGATGCGCTAACGTGTGCTCCGATGTATTTCATAATGGTAAGAAAGGAGTGCTATGCTTCCTGATTTTATTTTTTTTTTATCACTAAAAGAGCATTTGAAAAGCCCTAAAAAGAGAAGAGTTAGGCCTCTGAAAATGAATTTTCAAAGACCGTAACTCTTTTTCATTTAAGTTGTAAGGGATTATTTCTTAAAGTATCTGTTGAATAAACCTTGGAAGCCTTTTCCGTGGCGAGCCTCGTCTTTAGCCATTTCGTGAACGGTGTCGTGGATGGCGTCAAGGTTCAACTCTTTCGCACGAATAGCGATGCGCAACTTGTCTTCGCAAGCGCCAGACTCGGCATTCATTCTCTTCTCCAAGTTGGTCTTAGTGTCCCAAACAATGTCGCCCAAAAGTTCAGCGAACTTAGCGGCGTGTTCAGCCTCTTCGAAAGCGTAACGCTTGAAAGCCTCGGCGATTTCAGGGTAGCCCTCACGGTCTGCTTGGCGGCTCATGGCAAGATACATGCCTACCTCGCTGCACTCTCCGTTGAAGTGTGCGTTCAAATCTTTGATCATCTCGGCGTCACATCCCTTTGCCTCGCCAAGTTTGTGCTCGGTAGGGAAGTTGAGGTTGTTCTCGTCAACGATGTTAAACTTCTTGGCACCGCACAATGGACACTTTTCTGGTGCAGTTTCGCCTTCGTGTTGGTAACCGCATACTGGACAAATGAATTTCTTCTTCATGACTTTAAATTTATATGGTTAAAAGATTGTTATTAACTACGTTCCACCTTTATTGTTCGCTTGGTTGGCATTGTTTGCAGAAGCCTTTGAAATAGAGGTGGGTTTCGGTAACGGAAAAATCGTTCGATGATGGGCAAGAACAATGTATGCCACTCATGTCTATGTCGTAGATGCAGCCACATTCGAGACAAAAGAAGTGCGCATGTTCGCTAATGTCCCCGTCGAAATGGGTCGTCTTCTCGTCAATCGTCAGCATAAGTGAAGCATTGTGCTCTACGAAGAGCTTCAGCGTGTTATAGACGGTTGTCTTCGATAGAGTAGGGATGGAAGGCGCCAAATCGTTGTAGATGACATCGACCGTAGGGTGAGTCTTGTGGCTAAGAAGATACTGCATGATGGCTATCCTCTGTACAGAGGGTTTGATGCCGTGGGCAATCAAATGTTTCTTTACCGTTGTTTGATCTATTTCTTCCGTATTCATTTGTAATCATTACAAATTTGATTTCGTTACAAAAGTAGGTGCTTTTATTCATCTTTGCAAGCGAATGGGTGATTTTTTTTAGCAGAAGAGGATATTGACGGGTTGAATTAAGTGGAGAATGGAGGCGAGAAAGGGCCTTTTCTGAGGGTGGGGGAGTGGGTTTGTTAATTCATTTTAACAAACGGGGCGGTGTCATTGCTTGTTTGGAGCGTGGAATTTTGTCTATTTTTTTTTAAAATCGGGCGAATTTATGATTCGTGTGAAAAATGGGCAGTTTTCTTACGATTTGTAATCATAGAGGTGTGTGTGCTTTTTGATTGATATGCGTCAAGAGGTTGAAATTTGTCATTGACATCTGTTAATGGTTTTCGAAAAAGGGGTTGATGCGCGTCAATATGTGGCTTTTTAGACCAATTTTCGCATGTATAAATTTGCATATTTAAGGTTCGTTTACTAATTTCACAAGTGTAAAGAAAAAACGAACTAATAAAATTTATTAACGAACTTACTAAAATTTTATGCTTATGAAAACAAACTTTTTTGCCATAGTAGTTTTGATGATTCTTTCATCATTTGTTTCAGTTAGTGCACAAAACAGATTGCCTTATGTTCTTAGAGGCGATGTAGCAGGATGTGATACAGTTTACACGTTGCCTAATCAAAAGGCAGAATTCCCTGGTGGAATGCAAGCTATGTATGATTTTCTCAATGATAATATCAAGAATAATGTTAATTTTGTGCCAGCAATGTCTTCCCGTCGTGTACTTCTAAAGATGTTGGTAGATAGTGAGGGAGCTATTGTAGAAACAAAGTTGATGATGCCAACATCTACATCTTTGGACGATGACTTGTTGAGAGTGGTTTCCACTTTCCCTGACATGGTTCCAGCAAGATATGGCAATAGAGAGGTTTGTTCTTACTTGATCATTCCATTGGGTATTGAGTAATATCATATCCGGTATTTTGAGATATATACGGGGAAGGCTTTTGCATATTTTATCACTATGCACTGACGCTATGTCTGTGCGTAAAAAGAAGAGATTGAGATGATAGATTATTCAAAAGTTCCTTCCCCATGTTATGTGGTGGATGAAGAGAGATTGAGGGCCAACCTTCAATTAATCCGTACGGTAAAAGAGCGTGCGGGAGTAGAAATCATTCTTGCCTTTAAGGCTTTTGCCTTGTGGAAGGTCTTCCCCATTGTCAAGGAATACATCCAACATTCTACCGCCAGTTCGCTTTCAGAGGCTCGCTTGGCTTACGAGGAGATGGGCAACTTCGCCCATAGTTACGCTCCTATCTATACAGATGTGGAGTTTCCGGAAATAGCCCGTTGCAGTAGCCATATCACCTTCAATTCGATTTCTCATTACCTTCATCATCGTCCATACTTGGACAAGATGGATCGCCACGTTTCGTGTGGCTTGAGGGTAAACCCTGAATATTCCAATGTGGAGACGGATCTCTATAATCCGTGCGCACCGGGTTCGCGCTTGGGTGTGGTGGCCGATTTGTTGGGCGACAAACTTCCTGACGGCATTGAGGGCTTGCATTTCCACACGTTGTGCGAATCTTCCTCTTGCGAACTCGAAAAGACGCTCGCTGTGGTCGAAAAAAAGTTCGCCAAGTACTTTGGTCAGATCAAGTGGATAAATTTCGGTGGAGGGCATCTAATGACGCGAAAAGACTATGATGTGGAGCATCTCGTCTCCTTGCTGAAGGATTTTCGTGCGCGTTACCCTTGGTTGAAGGTCATAATGGAGCCAGGAAGTGCTTTCGCTTGGCAGACGGGAGAACTGGTCTCAAGCGTTGTAGATATCGTGGAGAACCACGGCATTAAGACGGCTATGCTCAACGTCTCGTTCGCTTGTCATATGCCCGACTGTTTGGAGATGCCTTACAAACCTGTGATTGTAGGTGCGACCGATGAGGTGGAGGGCAAGCCTACTTATCGTATGGGCGGAAACAGTTGTCTCTCGGGCGATTTCATCGGTAGTTGGTCGTTCGACAAGGAGTTGAACGTGGGCGATAGGGTGGTCTTCTACGATATGATCCACTATACGACGGTCAAGACGACGATGTTCAATGGCATTTCGCATCCTTCCATGGCGCTATGGACCAAGGAGGGCGAATTGAAGATGCTTCGTACGTATGGTTACGAGGATTATAAAAGTCGAATGGACTAAAGAAGGCTTTAATCCCCGATTGGCTAATTTCAGTTTTTTTGGGGGGTATAATGATAGAGAAGGGGAGTGCCACTCCCCTTTCTTTTTATATTGATTCATACGTGTGAAGTGACAAAAAAAGAGGGCACGACATATTTTGAGTTGTCGTGCCCTCTTGTTGCACCTATTCAAAAAAGCCCCATTTCATCGAAAGTATGGCTACAAATCGGTCAAATGGTGAATGGCTTTTGGATCAGAAGTTGTCGTTGTGGATTTCGAAGTAGCTTTTTGGGTGAGCGCAAGTAGGGCAAACCTCAGGAGCCTCTGTGCCAACAACGATATGACCACAGTTGCGGCATTCCCAAACCTTAACGCTGCTCTTCTTGAAAACTTCTTGAGCCTCTATGTTGCGAAGCAATGCGCGGTAGCGTTCTTCGTGGCGCTTTTCGATAGCGGCAACAAGACGGAACTTTGCAGCGAGTTCAGGGAAGCCTTCTGCCTCTGCTGTTTTGGCAAAGCCTTCATACATGTCTGTCCATTCGTGGTTTTCGCCGGCTGCGGCCTGAGCAAGGTTTTGGGCTGTATCGCCGATTCCTTCTAATTCCTTGAACCACAATTTTGCGTGTTCCTTTTCGTTTTCTGCTGTTTGTAGGAAGATGGCAGCAATCTGCTCAAAACCGTCCTTCTTTGCTTTTGATGCAAAGTATGTGTATTTGTTACGTGCTTGGCTTTCTCCAGCGAATGCTGCTTCCAAGTTCTTCTCTGTTTGTGTTCCTGCGTATTTGCTCATGATTTTTATATTTAATTGGTTAATTTTATAGTCTCTCTAAAAGAGGTCGGAAACGTCCAGTCTCAAGACATAACCATCTATGCAAAGATAATCGTTTTTGTGCAAAAGGAATATTCGTTGAAGGCATTTTAGCCTCTTTTTTACAAAAAGTGTTATAGAAAAAAACGATTGAGGTGATATGGAAATTACAAATGCCACATTGTTCAGTAGTCAATACGGAACAATGAGGCATTCATCCGAAAGGGAAGCGTAATCATCCCTTTTACAGCAAGTAAACGCGTTTTACACGTTTTGAGATGCCAGCCAACACTTCGTAGGAGATGGTGCCTAACGTGTCGGCTATGCCTTGTATAGGGTGATCCTTGCCAAATAAGATGGCTGTGTCGCCCTCCTTGGCATCGATGTCGGTCAAGTCGACCATGCATACGTCCATACAGATATTGCCCACGATAGGGGCGAATTTGCCGTTGATAAGCACCTTGCCTACGCCGTTGCCCAATTTGCGGTTCAAACCGTCGGCATAACCGATAGGAATGGCGCCGATTATGGAGTCGCGTTGAAGTTTGCCCTTGCGGCTGTAACCCACTGTGTCGGTGGCTGGAACGCGTCTGATTTGGAGAATGTTGGTCTTTAGGGTGCAGACTTCCTCCAAACGGCGGTTGTCCACCGCACTCATGCCGTAGTGGCCGATGCCTAAGCGAACCATATCGAACTGGTACTGGCTGAAACGCTCGATTCCTGCCGAATTGAGGATGTGGGCAATGATCTTGTGAGGGAATGCTGCTTCCAGACGTTCCTTGACACGAGAGAAGAGGGCAATCTGTTGCTCTGTGAAGTCGTTGAACTGTTCGTCGTCCGATCCCACCAAGTGAGAGAATACGGAGCGTATCTTCACGCTGTCCTGTTCCTTCAATCGTTGAATCAATGGGTCGATATCCTTCTCCTCGAAGCCCAAACGGTGCATTCCGGTGTCAATCTTTACGTGGATAGGGTAGTCCTTGATGCCCAATCGGGAGGCCTCCTTAATCATATTCTCCAGCAGCCCGAAACAGTAAACCTCTGGCTCTAAGTTATATTCGAAAATCTTGGCAAAACTGTTCAATTCAGGGTTCATCACCACGATAGGGATGTGGATGCCCTCCCGGCGAAGCACGGCGCCCTCGTCGGCTACGGCAACGGCCAAGTAGTCGCAGCCGTTGTGTTGCAAAGTGCGCGCCACCTCGATGTCGCCACTTCCGTAGGCATTGGCCTTCACCATGCTCATGATTTTTGTGCCTGGCTTCAAGAAGGAGCGGAAGTAGTTGAAGTTATTGACTAAAGCGCCCAAGTCAACCTCCAAAATGGTTTCGTGTACGGCAGCCGACAGACGGTCGGAGATCTCCTCGAAACGGAATTTTCGTGAGCCCTTCAAAAGAATGGCCTCGCTGGCAAAGTCGGAAGCGTTGATGTGTAGCAGGAAGTTTTCCGTGTTAGGAAAGAACTGTTGCTCTTTGAGGTTGAATAGGGATTGGAACTGCGTGATGTCGTCACCGATGCCGATGAGGCGGTCGATGCCTTTGCCTTCCAATAGAGAAGCGACGTTCTGGTACAAGCATTTAGGGTCTTGTCCGCTCTGCATAATGTCGGAGAGGATGAGCGTCTTCTTTCTGTTCTTCACCGTAGCCTGTTGGGTAAGGAAGTCGAGCGCGATGCTTAGCGAGGTCGTGTCAGAGTTGTAACTGTCGTTGATGAGCACACATCCGTATTGTCCGTCCTTGACCTCCAGACGCATAGCAATCGGTTCGATGGCCGATAGTTTGGCATTGGCCTTTTCGGCCGATACACCCAATACCAGCATGGCGCAAAGGCAGGAGAGCGAGTTCTCGATGGAGGCATTGTCCAAGAATGGGATTTCGTAGTTGTATTTCTTGCCTGCGTATTCATAGGCAATGTTGCAGCAGTGGTCCGACTTTTTGTCGATAGCCGTCAAATGCACGTCGGCTTCCTTGTTGAAACCGAAGGTGAAAAACTTTGCCTTTGTGCCTGATTGAGCGATAGTTATATCTACTAATTTGTTGTCTTTGTTGAAGATTAGTTTTTCGCTGTTAACGAAGAGTTTCATCTTCTCGGCGCACTTGACCTTCATGGAGGAGAAGTTCTCCTGGTGTGCGTCGCCCAAGTTGGTGAAAATACCGATTGTCGGCGAAACGATAGGCTCCAAATAAGCCATTTCGTCCATTTGAGAGATGCCGGCCTCAAAGACACCCAACTGGGTTTCCGCATTCATTTCCCATACGGAGAGCGGTACGCCGATTTGGGAGTTGTAACTGCGAGGGGAGCGGGTGATTTTGTATTCGTTGTTTAAAAGTTGGTAGAGCCACTCTTTGACGATGGTCTTTCCGTTGCTGCCTGTGATGCCGATGACGGGCACTTGGAAGGCGTGGCGATGTTGGGTGGCCAACTGTTGGAGCGCGCGGAGGGTGTTGTCCACCACGATGAAGTTGGCATCAGCCAAACTTTGCAATTCAGGGGTAAGTTCGCTCACCATGAAGTTGCGCACGCTCTTCTTGTAGAGCGACGGAATGAATTTGTGACCGTCGTTTCTGTTTGATTTTAAGGCGATAAATAGGGTATCTTCTGGGAAGGAGAGTGCCCGGCTATCCGTCAGCAGACGGTTTACTTCAGCGGTTTCGTTTCCTTGAAACTTACCGCCAGCCATTTCGGCAATCTGTTTTATCGTGTACATTCTATATGATTGTTATGTTCTGATTTATTGCTGTTTGTCTGATTCTTCTTCAACCTTTACTTCCGATTTTTCCGAGGTCTTGGAAGGTTGTTTCTGCTCTTCTTCCTCCAACTTCTCTTGTAATTGAGGCGAAAGCAATTTCTCGAATGGGAGCCCTGTGACCTTCTGCATGGACTTGTAGAGATAGCCTAAGGCGACGGACATTACAAGAATTGAGGGCAAGGCGATGACAATGTAACTGAGGCCGGTCATTTTGCCCAGTTCTTCTGTAAAGGCCTCTGTTCCTGTCGGACTTTTAATGAGTATCTTCGCCAATGCAAAGTTGAGTATTGTGGAGAGGAGGAATGAAGCCGCTACGATGTATGTCGCGTTGGTCAAAATCTTGTTGAACGCCTCCTCTTGCTTCTTTTCTTTTAGGATCGTGTCGATTTTCTCAACATCCATAAAGTTCTCGTTGTATATCAGTGTTTTGATGAGCGGATATTTGGTCTTCAAGGAAATCAACACAGCCGAGCCGATGAGGAATGGGACCGAGGCCTCCTTGTAGGCGATCCATTCGCTTGGGAATTCAAACACGCCGATGATGCCGGTGAGCAAGATACTGATGAATCCGATGATGGAGATGGCGTTGGTCTTTTTCCTTTGGGAGTAGTCCCAGATGAAATAGATTGTAGGGAAGGCGAGGGCGATTAGCAGTCCGTAGAGGGGCCCGAATCCTTGCGTTTCAATGACGCCCCATAGAGAGACGGTGCCTGTCTTGGCCAACTTGGTCAGTATGAAGACGGGGATTATGATGTTGAATAAAATGCTTACTAATGGGTTTTCTCGCTTCTCTTTTCTTTCTTCTGCCATAGCCTATCTTTTTATTTTTTTTGTTGCAAACAAAGATACGAATAAATAGTGATTAGTGATAGGAGATAGGAGATAAGTTTGGAACAAATATAGATGATTCAATTTTGGGGCCTTAACCTGTGGGAAGCCGATAGGAGCCGTCGTTAGTTAGGTTGCCTAAATTTTAGAAGAAATATGGTCGAAAAACTCTTTAATCAAGTATAAAACCTTGCGAATATGTTGTATAAAAGTATTATGTAATATATTCGCAGTTTTGTTTTGTATATTAAGTGATTGGTTATTATGGTTTTAGTTAAGTAATGGGAACGTAGTGTCTTTTCTCTGCCATTATAGCTGTTATGGAGGTGTTTTTCGTGCTTCAAATCTAATTTTGTTCATAAACAAATCATCGAAAAGCCATTCGTTTCACAGAATTTTCGTAAAATTGCTCCATTTATGAATGAAGTAGGTTTTAGTTTCGGTATTTCAACCTCCCAATATTTGCGAATATGCTTAAAAGATATATTGTATAACATATTCGCAGAGTATAAATCGTTCATATATAGATAAATAATTAAAATGTGAGTAGATATGAAAAATGAAGCGGAAGACAAAGAAAAGAAGATGCATATAGAGGCATATGGAGAACATTATACTCCGAAAGAGCTCTTTTCAAAGTTGGCGCGTGTGGCAAAGAATGCGGGCATCAAAATTGTCTATTTCGTCTTGATTCTCTACTATGCGTTGATGTATGGCGACCTTTCGGTGAAGGAGAAAAGCATCATAATCGGTGCGTTGGGGTACTTCATTTTGCCTGTCGATTTGATTCCCGACCTGTTGCCATTGGGCTATTCGGACGACTTGTCGCTCATCGTTTTTGTCGTGACGAAGATGAAGCAATCGTTCACGGATGAGATTCGTACTATGGCCTTGAACAAGTTGAAAAAGTATTTCAGTGAGATAGACGAGGAGCATATCAAGTTGTAGAAAAAGATTTGGTGCGTATGGGTATGTCCTTAAAAATGGATAATTTTGCGGGGTCTTACGAGAAGACCATTTAATTTGATTACAAAACCAAAGGAAGATTATGTTAGAGAAATACGACATCATATTGGCATCCAATTCGCCACGCCGAAAGGAGTTGTTGGGCGGTTTAGGGGTCAATTTCCGCGTGCAGACCATTTCCGGTTTGGACGAGAGTTATCCAGAGACACTACAGGCGGGCGAGATACCGCTCTATTTAGCAAAGAAGAAATCGTCTGCCTATGAGCAGATTATGGCGGCAAACACGATGATTATCACCGCTGATACGATAGTGTGGCACAACAACCGTGTTTTAGGCAAGCCTAAGAGCCGAGAGCAAGCCATCGAGATGATTCGTTCGCTGGCTGGCGACAATCACAAAGTGTTTACTGGCGTATGTGTAAAGACGAAGGATAGGGAAGCGTCGTTTTTCTGTGAGTCTTCCGTAAAGTTTGCCGCGTTGACACAAGCAGAAATCGAATACTATGTGGACAATTATAAGCCGTTTGACAAGGCTGGTGCCTATGGTATCCAGGAGTGGATCGGCTATGTTGGCGTAGAGTCAATGGTGGGAAGTTTTTACAACATTATGGGATTGCCCGTTCATCAGTTGTATGCGGTGCTGAAAAGTTTTGAATGACGGATCTGAAGTAATTAAAAAACATACTGAATATGGAAAAGGCTTTATTAAGTTCATTGAATAAAGGAATTAAGAAATACGAACCACACTTGGAGATCATTCTTCTCGTGGATGGTTCACCTGTTGAAACTACTTTTTTTCGCATATCCGAAATTCGGAATAATGTAATCTATCTCTCACTCAAGACAATTACTTGTAAGCAGATTAAATTATCGTACTCTTTCTGTACTGGGAAGTTGAAGTTCACTAAGGATGACTCCGAAGCCTTGATTGAGGATTTGTTCAGCAACCGACATTTGAGATCTATCTTGTTTTACGCCTGGGACTTCAATTATCGTCATGACCATATACTTGACGAATACAACACACTGATGCATAAAAGATGTCCCGTTCCTATACTTAGAACTTCTATGTCCAGGTCCAGCGATAACCAAAAGAAATGGTTTAAGATTGACAATGTTACGATAGGCAATAATACCATAAAAATGTCTGGCATACTATCCATTTGTGGGATAGATTATTTTGGTCAACCCACAATAGCCACATGTGTTCATAATTTCAAAAAGAATACTTTTAAATGGTCATATCAAGTTGCAGGAATAGATATTACCAATGAAAGCCATGAATATACGGATAGTCACGCGACGACAGATCCTTTCGAAGGGAATCTATTCCGCATACAGACAGAGTTGGACAATAAGCATTATTATGAGAAAGAAAATAATAATGATAAATACAATGAACTTACAAGGTCAATTTTAAAGAAATTAAACAACTTTGAGTTTCATGTATTTTCGCCGAAAGTAAATGGTATGGGGATGACGGAAATATTGTGTTTCATCATAAAACGTATTGTAGAAGTAAATGAAGCTGAAATTGTTTTTGAAATTTGTGACTGTGACAAGGAATCTCCTTCTTCAATTTTAGTTTATGATAGAAGTTTTCATGGTCTTTATCGTAAAAAGAGGAAAAATTATTCAAAGAAAAAAGCAGAGTTTGAGTTTACACACAATAGAGATGGGAATACAGATAAATTCCTTAAAGTAATAAAAATCATAGAAAATTATTCTTCAGCAATTTGAAATGACGACATAGAAGGACAAATTGATTGCAATCTCGTTAAACTTCTTCCGAATGAGAATACGATGAATTGTAATTGTCCTATATATATAACAGACGCTCTGATTTTAAATCTTGGGATTTAAAATCGGGCGTTTTGGAAAAAAAGTAAAGTATTCTTTTAGAGAAGGGGAATATCTTGGAATTGTCTACTTAACATAATATCAATTATATAACAAAAGTGGCATAATAGGGGAATCTGTGTAAAACTGGTTCAAAATCACTAATTATTAAGAATTTAGTGATTTTTTTTTAACAATAAGACTTGATTACTAAAATTCACAAACAAAATTATGACGTACCACATAGTTTGTCGTTTCCGCAACTTTTGTAGGATAATGCTGAGCAAGAAATAAACCAGTAAACACTGCAACATAACCCCAAAAAACACCTAACAAAAAGTTATATAATTCCTTGGCTGTCAATATCTAATGTATTATGAAATTTCCTTCACTTTCCACTCTACGATGTTTCTCTCCTTCGTGCTGAAATTCGCCCCAATCTTCACCACCGCCTTTCCTGGTGCAGAAATCTTTTTCGCGTATCGCTTTTCGTCTATCTGCGCCAACGCTATTTCAGCCGACTCATCACGTTTGCATTCAAGGATGTATGCACATTTATTGGTTTCGAAAAAGACGTCGATGCGGCCGCCCAACACTGGATACTCCACAGACACGCTATGACCTGAGAATCTAATCATCAGATAAAGCATATTACGGAAATGAATCTCCATCATATTGGGTTCGCTATTTTCAAACGGAATTTGACCAATTATGTGTTTGATCATAAGAAGAAAGCCTTCCACATCGTCACCGTTAATGTTCTCATAAAGGCGTTGCAAATCGTTGTCGAGCAATCCTCCTTTGCCTGAATATTCAGCCATCAGACATTGAATAAATCCGTCCCTGACCTCTTCGTTCGGGAACCCAAGTCGATAAAACTTTCCATTTAAGTCTTTGATTGTCAAATATCCGCTCTGATACAAAGCCGCGATGATGTTCTCCTCTCCATTTCCAAAAGTCGAGATGTTCTCTAAAGTGGCAGAGATTCCATTCTCTAATTTGGAAAGGTCTGGCTCATTTTTTTTCAGTATTTTCACCAAATATGTAGGCGTGCCAGTTGCGAACCATGAATTAGACAAAGCCTTAGATTTCAATGCATTCAGCAGGCTAAATGGATTGTAGATATCTTCTGAATTAGGAAAGAAATGATACCCATCGTATTTTGTTTTGAGCAATCCATACATCTCCTCAACACTAATATTCTCCTCCTCTGCGAATTCTTTAATCTCGTTGTCAAAATACAAGTGAAGTTCTTTTTCCGAAATTCCACAGATTGCCGCATATTTTTTGTTGGTGGAGATATCTTCAAGATTATTTGCCGCACTAAAGATCCCCAATTTACCGTAACGAGTGACGCCCGTCAGGAATGTGAATTTGATATATTTGTCGGAATTTTTGAAAACTCCATATAAACTTTGCAAAACAGAGCGGTTTGCGTCCTGAATCTCAGTGTTTCCAATAGTGTCGGTCAATGGTTTGTCATATTCATCGACAAGAATGACGACCTTTTTGCCGGTTTTCTCACAAGCACGCTGTATAACACCCTGGAAACGAGACCCGAATGTCACCTCACTTGCATTACGTCCGTACTTATTTTCACACCCTTCCAAAAATAGATTGACTACGCTATCAAGTTCATTCTCCAGAATATACTTATTTCCTGAAAAATCAATATGAAACACCGGATATTCAATCCAATCTTTTTCCAACGAATCGATCGCGAGGCCCTTGAAAAGTTCTTTTTGGCCGAGAAAATAGGATTCCAATGTTGTGGTAAGCAGACTTTTGCCGAAACGACGCGGGCGGCTGAGGAAATAGTATTTTCCCTCATCCACCAATTTATAGACAAGAGCCG
>JAKSLA010000069.1 GCA_024401455.1 Paludibacteraceae bacterium
TCGAAAGTGTTCTTTAATTTATTATGATATTTTTGCACTTGGCATTTGAATGTACAAATTCTCATCCCTTAACATAAGTTCCTTGTAATCTATTTTTATAGTGTATATTTATATTCCCTTGTTTATTCCTTGTCCCTATTGCTCTTATCTTAATTTACTTGTTAACTGATTATAGCCAGACGTAGCGAAACTATTGTCAATAAGATCTATATCCTTTAGGTTGATTTCTGTATCAACATTAATGCGCTCCCATTGTGTTTCGTCATTGCACGTACAGCCCCCCATTTGGTCTTTAAAGTTGATGAACTTTCCCCATGGGACACCACTGTTTTTGTGTTCAACCAAAAATCCCATAAGATTGAACCAACCGCTTTGAAGGCTTTCGTTGGGAATGAATCGGAATGTTATGCGGAAAATGAAATACTTGTTTTCTTGTCTTAATTGCAGTTTGTCTCCGTCCAATATGTAGATATGGACGGGTGTATGGACGTAATTGTATTTTTCTCCTAAATGGAGATCCTCACGAGTGAGGCATTCGTATTTTGTCAAGGCGTTGATGAAATGATTCTTTCCTTTGCTTAGCAGAATCTGCATGCCGTCATTATCAACACCTTCGAAGAAGTTTTTTGTTGTGTCTTCTGTTGTTCTACTCTTTATTATCTCCTTCACCATTTCGTCACTGCCGTTTTGGCGGAAATAGACGACAAAATCCTCTATGCCGTCTCCATTGAGGTCTTTTGTCTTGAAGGCTTTTCGTGGGTAGTACCCTTGTGGGGTAAAACCCTTTATGACATCATCTATCGGAATATCCTTTGCGGGGATGGCAGTTGTGTCGTTATCGACTATCGACTGTTCCAAGGTTTTATACTTAGCCCATCTCTCCATGAAGTATTCTTCTTCTGTTAATGGGTTCACCTCTGATTCCGTCTCTTCTCCTTCTTTATCTTCCTCCTCTTCTCCCTTCTCCTCTTCTTCGTCGTCGAAAACCATTGTTGACTCCTCTAACGTCATTACATATCCTCCTTCTCTTTCGTATGAATCATCGTCTCCGTTTTCGTCCAAATGATACGTCTCGTCCTCATGCGTCTCTACGTATTCAGAGCGAGGAAATATGCTCATTGGATCAGAAGGGGTCGCATACAGCCTATCCTTTTCATCGAGTTCCCTATTCATTTGATAAAGTTCATATTGGTATTCGATTTCTCGCTTTAATTCCTCCCAACAGAGTCCTAATGTAAAAGCCGCAAAGGCGAGTAGTAGGATGCCGAACACCTTCCTTTTATTCATCTTTTTCGTTTCCATCCCTATTTATTTCGTTCCTTTTCTATTTTCAAACACGAAATCAACCTTACCCTCTTCCAATTTCAGCCTTGCCTCGAAGGATTTGCCAGCTTTGCTTCTGAATCCTTTGAGGGTGGATGTCATTCCCTTCTCCAGTAGGGAGGTGGCGATGCTCTCCGTTATCTCCTTGCCTGCTATCTCCTTCCAGAGAACGAATGAGCAAGGCTTCTCAGCCTCCTTTTTGTTTGCTAAGCAGAAGTAGCCTTTCGATTCTTCTATGACCTCGTTTCCGCAGAGGGGACATTTCCCCACTACCTTCCGCTCCGTAGGCGTTTTTTCCGGAAATTGGAAATTCACCTTGCCATTTTCCAGTATCAGAATGGCATCGAATCTTTTTCCGCTTTTGCTGACGAATCCGCTTATCAAGTCGGTCTTCCCCTTCTCCAAAAGGCTCATCACTTGGGTGGATGAGATGGCTTTCCCTGCTATATCCTTCCATATGGCGAACGAGCAGGAGTCGGCTGACTCTTTCGAGTACCCTGAGCAGTAGTAGCATTTCGTACCTTCCACTACCGCCTTGCTGCAGATGGGACATTGGCCGACCGTCTCTCTCTTTTCGGGCAGTTTTATTTTTACCTCTCCCTCTTCCAGCGCAAGACGAGCATCGAACTTCTTTCCGCTTTTGCTGACGAATCCGTTTATCAGGTCAGTCTCTCCCTTCTCTAAAAGGCGTTTCACTTGGGTAGGCGTGATGGCTTTCCCCGCTACCTCTTTCCATACCGCGAAGGAGCAGGCGTTGGCAGCCTCTTTGGAGTACCCGGAGCAGAAATAACTTTTCTTCCCTTCTATGACCTCTTTCCCGCAGAGGGGGCATTGCCCGAGTGAGGAATTCGTCTTTGTCTTGACGGAGGCGATGGCACCCGCTTTAATCTGAGCAAGGTTTGATGTCAGTCTCCTTGCATATTCCTTTATCTCCTCTTCAAAAGATTCCTTAGCGAACTCGCCTTCCGCCATGCGGTTCAGTTTCATTTCCCATTCGCCTGTCATTTGTACGTCGGCGACCGAGTGTGATTTGATGAGGTTGTAGAGGGACAACCCTCTTTCCGTGGGGGAGAGGCTGTTCTTTACGTTGATGATGTAGTTGCGTCGGTAGAGCGTCTCTATGATGGCGGCTCTGGTGGCGGGTGTGCCCAATCCGCAATCCTTGATGGCCTTGGATAGTTCTGCATCCTCGATCTCTTTCCCTGCTGACTCCATCTTTTTGAGTAGGGAGGCTTCCGTCAATAGGGCAGGGCGTTGCGTCATTTTGGATAGGATGTTACGTCCAATGACGGTGCAAACGTCACCTTTTTGTAGAATGGGAAGACTCTGGTTCTCTTCCCCATCCTTTTCTTCCTTATCCCCTAAATCATCCCTCTTCTCCGAGATAGCTCTCCAGCCTTTCGTTCTAATGCTTACGCCAGTAGCCTTCAGAGTCCTCTCACCCCCTATCTCAAATTCATAGGTGAGTTTGTCTTTGATGCACGCAGGGAGCAGGGCCATCACTAGTTGTCTGGCGATGAGTTCGTATATCTTGCGTTCGTCTTCGCGGCTAAAGCCGTTTTTCTTGTCCTCGTTAAAATCCTCTGTCTTGTTGCTGATGTTTTCGAAGGTCGGTATGATGGCATGGTGGTCGGTCAGTTTGCCGTCGTTGAAGCAAGCCTTGTTCATGTTTGACGCCTCTATCCTCTTCACTATGTCGGCAAAGCCTTCTGTATAGCCAAGGGGTGCGAGCTGTCCGACTTTCCTGCCCACTTCCTCTATCATGTCCGTCCCCAAGTAGCGGGATCCGGTACGGGGATAGGTTACCCTTTTCGACTCGTATAGGTCCTGAACTATATCCAATGTTTTCTGGGCCTTGAATCTGAAACGTTTGTTCGCCTCTGCCTGCAGGGAGGTTATGTCAAAGGGTAGAGGTGCTTTCTCCTTGACCTCCGCTTCAATCTTGTCCGTTATCGTCAGACGGTCGGGTATTGCTTTGATGACATTCTCCGCCTCTTCTTTCGTATTGAAATGTTCAGTGAGCGATGCGATGAACTTCTCTCCCTTCTCCAATTCGCAGTTAATGGTATAGTAGGGTTGGGGCACGAAGTCGCGGTTCTCGATGTAGCGTTGACAGATCATGCCGAGAGTAGGGGTCTGTACCCTTCCGATGGAGAGTACCCCGTTCCCGTTACTTGCCGATAGGGTGAGGGCGCGGGTGGCGTTCATTCCGATGAGCCAGTCCGCCTCTGCACGAGCCTTTGCACTTGCGTAGAGGTTGAGGAATTCATCCCCTTCGTGTAGTTCTCCGAATCCCTTTTTGATGGCGACGTCCGTCAGCGACGAAATCCAAAGGCGTTTCACCTTTTTTCCCTTCCCTTGGAATATTGCATCGTATATGTATCTGAATATGGCTTCTCCCTCTCGGCCCGCATCTGTGGCGCAGATGATTTCATCTGCATTCATGAATAGTTTTTTGATGGTGCCGAACTGTTTGCGGGCTCCTCCGTCAGCCAACTTCGGCTCATATATAAACTCTTTGGGGATGATGGGAAGATCTTCCAATTTCCATTTTCCGTCTCCTCCGTTAAGATATTTCTCAGGCTCTGCCAAGCCTACGAGATGTCCGAATGCCCAAGTTACTTGGTAGCCGTTCCCTTCTAGATAGCCGTCCTCTTTTTTCGAAGCACCCAAACAAGCAGCGATGGATTTGCCCACGCTGGGCTTTTCCGCTAATATTACCTTCATAATTTTATTCTTTAAACTTTTTCATCAACAAATGTATATAAAATTTTTGGTATTTCTGAATTATTATTTATATTATTATATTTTTGTGTTAAAAAAGGTTCATGGTGCAGAATGTTATATCCTGTTTTTTCGCCTATTGTGTTGTTTTTTTATTGTTGTATGAATATTATTCTGAATTGTATTACAGGCATTTATAAGAAATATTGTAAATTTTATGCTGTAAAACATAGTTTTTCGACATTAATTGCTAATTTTGCATCACTTTAAAACACTTATTTATTATTTATACAACGTTAAAATGTATTTTATGAAATTGGTTAGCAAAAAGTCAGTTTTTGCGATGGCATCCCTATGCCTTTTAGCATCGGAAAATGCCTTCTCGGCACATTCGGGAAATGCCGCTCCCTCTGTTTATTTGAATTACCAAACGAGCAAAAAGTATGCGGACATCCTCATTAACACGGTTAGGATTGATGTTGCCAACAACACTTCTTACTATGCAGGTATAGGCGGTGGGGTTGCCAAGGTGGAGAATGGCAAACTTGTTCAAGGCGAGAATGGCTTCTATTGTGGTATGCAACAGCCAACAGAACCAGAAAGAAACTTTATCTACTCCATTTGGAATCCTTATATCCGATTGAAGAGCGGTTCGTCCGTAAGGCAATTAAGAAACACGGATTCCTTTCATGCGCAGGCGGGTGATCAAGTCATCGAGGGTAATCAGGTGATATATACTTTTGACAGGGATATGGAAGTCTCTATCGTCAGCAAGGACGATGTCGTGTCTATAATAGACAAAGCGGATAGCACCGTGTTGAAAAGAGCCAACGAAGAGGCATACCTTGGAGCTTCTTATGTAGGCGAAAAGGCTACAACGGCTACCTTTACAGGAGAGGGTAGAGGTCTCCAAAGTTTCACGAAGAATGCTGGTTGGAGTACCGATTCATGGTACACTTTGTTTACGAGAGTATGGGAAGACGGCGGTAGCAAGTTTGGCTTTTGGTTCTATGACCATGCAGCCAAAAAATGGGGTCACCAAGTCACCATGTCCTATCCTGATGACAACATGAAGTATAATGTAGCGAATATGTACTCGTTTATTGAGGATTGGAGCGGCGACAATGGATATTTGCTTCGTAAGTACCATACGAACAATACATGGGTAAGATATGTTGATGGTGAATGGGAGTATATCAACAAAGTAAAAATCGGAGAGGTTGTTGGCGATAGTAATCCAACCGAAGGTAGATGCCGAAACTATTACCACAATTACGATGCAGGTGTTGATGAGGATGGTTTCTTCCTTGCTTCGGGAAATAAGGCAACGACTCCTGTTCATTCAAAATATAATGAGTTGGCAGTGATGGAGCCAAACAACTATGTCACTTATCTCGGTGCGATAGTCGATTCTCCTATCTACGATGCGCTCCAAATCGAAAATGCATCCGTATCAAACGGTGTCATCAACTGGACATTAAAAGAGGGTACATTGCCACAGTTTGCAGTCAAGTACGTCATTTGGGATTTGGATGCCGATGTAGTGGTAGATACACTTTCAAAATATATGTCTGACACCACATCTGTCGCTATCAATAAGCAACTTAGCGGTAATTACAGTATCATGTTGACGTTGACCGACATCCTTGACAATACGGATTCTTATGTCATCGAGTACAATAACAAGCCAAGCGAGATTGAGGGCAACTCATGTGTTGGAGTCCTTGGCAACGTGGCTGCGCACTCTTGGGGTACGATGGTCGAGGTTCCTGTCCAGACTCAAGGTGAATCTGTTGAGGTGAATATTGTGGACGAGAATATGAACATTGCAGTTCCAAATAACTATGGCGTTCAGTATTTGCACGGTGTGGCTACTCATTCCCTTTACTTCGACACGCAAAATCTCTCTGTAGCAGGTAACTACTATATCACAGCTACAGTAGGGGAGAAGAGCTGTAAGTCAAAATTCTCTGTAGCAAAGGGTATGTATGACGAGGAGGAGAGTGTTGATGGCATCAATGGCATCAAGTATGTCTATTCAACCACTTCTGGTACTATCGTAGGCTTTAACTCGGATTCAGATGCCAACGTAAATATAGAAATCGTAGCACCTTGGGGCTGGATGGTGACCTCGCAGGTCATCTCAGTCAAGAGAGGTTTCAATGAGTTGCAGATCAACGCAAACGGTTTGTCGGTTGACAATATGTATCTCCTTAATGTAACCGCAAACGGTGTAAGGTTCAGTGAGAACTTCATTGTAAAGTAATATCTGTCATTCTCGCCCAGCGATTGGGCTTATAAAGAAAGGAGGCTGTGCATCTTTGGTGTCACAGCCTCTTTTGATTAATTATAACCGTTAAACCGAAAGGATTCTTATCCATTCCTTCCTTACCTTGTATACTCTGATTGTTTTTTTCTTGACGAGGTCGTTACGTAATCCAATTTTTCCTTGGGTGAAAGATCCTCGATCTTATTTCTTATCCCCTTCTTTCCCTTCTTCTTTCTCCTCACAGGAAGAGAGGTTTTGCTTTCTTCTTGCTCGTATGCTTTCGTATTCGTCTTCTTCCTCTTCATCGTCGTAGCGTCCCTTATACAAGGTTCCTTTTTTTCTCCCTTTGCTGTCAAATAAATGGATGTTCCCGTAACGGTCGGTGCAAGCTTTTTCGACTTGGTTTTGTTGTGCGTCATGGTAGGTAATAGAGTAGCGATTGCGATGAGAACTTCCCGTTTTCTTCCCCTTATTGTCGATGATGGAAGCGTTCCCATACCGATCCTCTGCAATTCTTCCCTCTATGTTTGGAGTGCTCTCCGTGTTTTGAAACACGTAATGTTTGGGTCTGGCCTGTAAAGAGGTCAAGAAACAGAACGTAAGCAGTAGGGATAATATGACTATTTTGTATCTCATCGGCATTTAGACATGTATCCTAATATAGGGAAAAACTTCAATTTTTCTTGTTGGGAGGTACGTATTTAACCCTTTATCCCAAAAATTTCATTCCATTTCTTCTCTTTCCCTCCAGATTGGATGTATATCTCTTTGAGTTCGTTTAGATATTCCTCAAAAATACGATCTTCTTCCAAAAGATTTTGTTCTCCCTCTTCAATACTATTCTTCTTCTGCATTAGTTTTGCCAATGCTATTTTTGCCTCTGCCTCCAGCAATTGTATCTTTTTTTGTTCCGCTCCTTCGGCATGCTTCTCGATCTGTAGTTCAACCATTTCTTCTGCAAGTTCATGATAGTGATTGCGTCTTTCCTCTGGACTCATATACTCAATCATCTTTGAGGAGTAGTTGGCTTTGTCAACCAAGTCATAAAGATGGTTAATGGCAGAACTCGTTTGTTCAATCATTTGCTCTTCCAATTCATTATTAATCTCATTTAGAGAGTCGGCATCGAACTGTGCATCGTCATAATAGATGCTATCACTTTCGTATCTCCACTCCAAATCGTCAGCCAATTCAGTGATTTTCCCCGAGATTTCTTCTAACTCGTTTGTAATAGACAATAGTCTATCAATGATGTTTGTTATAATTTTTTGGTCTTTCTTATTCATGTGTACTAATTTTGTTTTGCTCCAAACTTAAGCAAATTTCTTTACAATGTGAAAATCTGAGCGTATTTAAGTAATGATAAAATAACTTCCTAAAGTCATTTTTTATCATTGCTTAATGCTTTAGACCTTAAGTTCAAATAAGAATTACGAAACTTTCCTTCGTTGAAGAAGGCGTAGCCGATTCAACGAAGGAAAGTTTTTAGTCAAGTAGCAATATAAAAAGCGAGGGAGAAACTTTCCCCCTCGCTCTGTTTCTGTTAATTTTGTATTGCTTATGTACAATCAACTTACTTCAGAGCAAAGGTCGCAAAATTCGGCCTTACTTGCAACAGGAACACCGAAAAAAGAAATAGCGTACATTCAAATGCCAAGTGCAAAAATATCATAATAAATTAAAGAACAATTTCGAAGGGGAAGAAAAATCTAAATTTTCTATAGGGCGACGATTCAGTTTATACTGAACGGACTTAATAAAGTCATCAGAGAAATCGTCAAAGTCAACACCTTTAGGGATATACTGCCTGATGAGTTTGTTGGCATTTTCAATGGACCCTTTTTGCCAAGAGGAGTAAGGGTCAGCAAAGAAAACGGGAGCCTTGATTTTCTCTGACACATAAGTATGAGCAGAGAACTCGGAGCCATTGTAGGTGGTGATTGTTTTCACATGCAGCATTTTCTCCACACGAGACCATAATTCTTCCTTTATGGATCAGTTGCCTAGTAACCGTTCTTTCCTCGCTTCCGCCATATCTTGGGCTAAAAGACACGCGTTATCGTGGAAGGACCGACTGATAGCAGTTCCGCTATCGTTATTTTCTTCACTTTCTTTTTGAGCAACAAATCTAATGTGTATCTTTGCTCCCGAGTCAACTGTTTGTACATGAGCAATACAAATGTAGTTTACTTTCGGGAGGGGACGAAGAATCTCCTCCCTTTTTTGCATTTGTATTTTTGCACTTCTAATTTGAACTTAGGATAAAGCCAAAAAAGGGAAGGCGCATCAATTAAGAACGTGCCCTCCCTCTTAGTCCTTTTTATTTAGAAGAAGTCTCTGTCTCTTCGTCATCTTTTTTGTTGCCGGACTCTTGACTGTTCTCGTCGATTTCGTTGCCGTTTTCGGTGGAGTCATTCTCTATGAGATATGGCACGTCTCCTTGTAGTGTCACTTCCGTATCGGGTACTTGCTCCGGATTAGGGTTCGGTACGAGTCCTTGAGGGGCAGCGAATGGGTTCACACATCCGGTCAAAGCGAGCGACAAGCCAGCCACGGTGATGACTTTGCCTAATTGCGAGCGTTTGTTAAGTTCCGATTCGAGGAAGCGAACCTCCTCTTCGCATTTTGGGCAGGTGCCTGCGCAGTCGCCTTTGTGTTGACATTCAGAAGTGATGAATTCGATGTCGTTTTCCTCCGCAATTTTGCGGCGAATTTCTTTCAACATCTTGCACGTCTTCTTTCCATTCATAAGTGTAACTGTTAGGGGTGTGTGACGAAAAAGCGATTCTATTCCTCCTTGTACCAACTTGCGTATAAGCCGTAGTTGTCGGAGATACGCTGAATCATATCTTTGGTTTGCTCCGGCGATACGTCCTTGATTTTCTTGGCAGGAACGCCCGCCATTAGGCTGCCTGGCTCGACAATAGTGCCGCTTGTCACCACGGCACCAGCGGCGATGATGGAGCCTTCGCCTACGACCACGTCGTCCAGAAGGATGGAGCCCATGCCGACCAGTACGTTGTTGGCAACCTTGGCCCCGTGGATGGTGGCGTTATGGCCTACCGACACATTGTCGCCCAACTCAATCGTGGAGGGTTTGGGCGATTTGTCGTAAAGAGTGTGAAGCACCGCACCGTCTTGAATGTTCACATTCTTGCCGATTTTAATGGCGTTCACGTCGCCACGAATTACTGCGCCAAACCAGATGCTGCTGTTGTCTCCGATTTCCACATTGCCGATGACAGTGGCGTTGTCGGCGAGAAATACGTTCTTGCCAATTTTAGGCGTGTAGCCTCTGACTGATTTAATGATAGCCATTATTTCTTCTTTTTCTTTGACTTTGCGTTTGGATCATTCTTCTTGATGATTTCCTCTTCCAAGATCAAGTCGAGCGTTCTCATGTCGATCTTCTTTGCCAAGAACTTGCGTTCCTTGTCCAATAGATAAACGCCTGGAGTAGAAGAGGCATCGTAGTATTTCCAGAACCAAGACTCACGTTCAGGATCCCATACGTTCACCCAGTCGTTGAGTTTGTGCTTGTTGACGAAATCCATCCACTCTTGGCGGTCTGTTTGCGTATAGAAGGCAAAAACCTCGAATCCCTTGTCCTTGAACTTTGAGTAAACGGAGTCGTGCAATACTGGAGTGGTTTTCTTACAGTGTCCGCAAGAAGGCTCAAAGAAATAGACGAGTACGTATGGTTGTTTCAAGTCGCGAAGTTGAACAATGGCATTGTTAGAGTCGCGAGCCACCAAGTTGTGGGCAGGCATACCGATTTTGTTGTAGCGGATCTTGTCAGCCTCTTTTCTCAGCGTGTTCACCCAAGCCGTGTCCGCCCAAGTGGCTTTGCCGGAGAAGTAGTATTCGTCGGCGATGGCCAACCAAACGGCGTCCATACCCATTATTTTACTTTGGATGCCATAGTTGATCATCTTGCTGGTCATTGTCTGATAGGTCTCCTCGTTGCCCTTACTTCTCTCTATGAGGTCAAAGGCAGCCGCGATGATGGTGTCAGGGTGCTGGATGATGAACTTGCTGATGTAGTTGTCCACCTTGTTTGAGAAATAAGGGGTGCGAAGGAAGCGAGGGTCCTGCAAGTCGATGTTGTCGAAGTAGTGCTTCTTTGCATACAAGTATCTTGTCAAAGGACGGATGGAATCGGGCACTTCTTTGAATTCAGGGGTCTCAGGAGAGATGGTTCCCTTTAGGAATGCAGAGAAGAAAGTTCCTTTGTTTTCCTCAATCATTTTATTTTGGTAGTTGCTTACCTCGTTGTTCAAAGCCTCCATCTTCTTTGTGAAAGAGAGGGAGTCGATCTTCTTCGCCTTGTAGTCGTCGTAAAGTTTCCTCTGCTCTTTGTGGCGCTTGCTCATCTCGTTGGTCAACTCTTGGAAGCGTACGCTCTCGATGGCGCCAGAGATCTTGCTTTCGTTTATCTTGGCAGTGTCCACCTCGACATGGATGTTTTGGTCTTGGCCGACGAGTATGTCGAAGAACTTGTTAGGCGAGAAGTAGATGATGTAGGTACCTTGCTTCAACGGCTCCTTCTTGGAGAAGACGCCGATGCCCTTGTCGTTGAGAATTGTTGTGTCTTTAGAATAAGTCTTTCCGTTCATCCAAAACGCAAGATATACAGAGTCGTGTTTAGCCGCCATGTCCTTGTTGGCAACTTTCACTTGAATGTTATAGCCCTCGTTCCCTTTCGCCGCAAAAGCGTGGAGAGAAAGCATAAAGGCCATCGTCATTAAAAATAACTTTTTCATATTTGTATTCTAATTTATATGCGAATTAAAAATCGGACTAAGTTAGCAAAAACATTCGTAATGCGTAGCGATTGCTGTAACATTTAAATAGTTTTCACTTTCTGAGCCAACCATTTCTGCGTTTCTTCATCCAAAAGAGGGGAGATTTTGTCCCATACTTTTTGGTGGTATTGGTTGATCCAGTTGCGTTCCTTCTCGTTGAGCATGGATATCTCTATCAGTTTTGAGTCGAAAGGGAAGAGGCTGAGCGTTTCGAACTGCAGGAATCGGCCGAATTCAGTGGTTTCTCCCTCCTGCACTAACACCATGTTCTCCGTGCGGATGCCGTATTGCCCTGTTTTGTATAGCCCAGGCTCGTTGGAGATGAGCATGCCCTTTTGTAGTTCCGTGCCGTTGTCACGGATGCGTATGTTTTGGGGACCTTCGTGTACGCATAAGAAATGGCCGATACCGTGGCCGGTGCCGTGTCCGTAGTCTTCGCCTGCATTCCATAGGAATTGTCTTGCCAAGACGTCCAATTGGGCTCCGTGCGTTCCTTGCGGAAATTGAATGGAGGCCAATGCGATGTGACCTTTCAATACATTCGTATAGTCTATCTTTTGTTGCTTGGAAGGCGATCCGATGATGATGGTGCGTGTAATGTCCGTCGTTCCGTCGAAGTAGTTCGCACCAGAATCGACCAATAGAAGACTCTCTTGTCCGATAACCGCATTGCTCTCCTTCGTCGCACTGTAATGGACGATGGCCCCATGCCTTCCGTATCCGGCAATCGTTCCGAAACTTTCGCAGAAGAAGTTGGCTTGTTGACTACGGCATTGATAGAGTTTTTCGGCAAAGTCCATTTCCGTCACCTTTTGTCCGCTTTTCACGCACTCTTCCAACCAACGGAAAGCGTAGGCCATAGCCACTCCGTCTTTTACAACCGCCTTGTGGATGCCAGCCACCTCGACCTCATTTTTGATGCTTTTCATAAAGGTGATGGGTGATGAACCCTCTACGATGTTCTCTGGGTCTATCGAGTGGGTCAATGCATAGTTGGTCTTGCACTTGTCAACGATGATTTTTGTGCTTTTAGGAAGGTCATTTAATACCTTATATATATAATCGTAAGGAAGCACTTCGACGTTCGCTTTCTTGAATATCATTTTCCCCTCGTCGGAGATTCGGTGACAATCGGTGAAGAGCGCGGCCGAATTTTCGTAAACGATGGCGTAGGCGATGGCTACTGGGTTGAAGTCCACGTCGGACGCCCGTAGGTTGAATGTCCATGCCACTTCGTCGAGCGCCGTGATCAAGAGAGCGTTGGCCTGAGACTTTTTGATAAAGGCTCTTGTGCGAGCAAGTTTGTCGGATAGGCTCTCTCCGGCATACTGTATGTCGAGTGGGAATAACGCACTTTGAGGAAGGGCTGGCGCATCGTGCCATAACTCGTTGATGAATG
Source organism: Paludibacteraceae bacterium (assembly GCA_024401455.1). Classification (GTDB taxonomy): domain Bacteria; phylum Bacteroidota; class Bacteroidia; order Bacteroidales; family Paludibacteraceae; genus RGIG10190. Next base: position 12,521 of record JAKSLA010000069.1, read on the forward strand.
AGGCATCGCATTTGAGATGAAGTCCGTGACGGCCAAATGTCTGTTGCATTTGAGCAACATCGTTGGCGGAGAATCGCTCGCCGTCAATTCCGATGCACGCCCCAGCGTTAGCTTTGCTGCAGATCCATTCGTTGATGGAAGGCGTTCCGGCGATGCCTTCTTTATATAAGGTAATGCCCGATCCGGCGAGTTGTTCTTCCGCCTGCAGGAAATAGCGCGAGTCTGTCCATAGGCCCGCTTCGTTTGAGGAGACGACCGCAGTACCGGCCGAACCCGTGAAGCCTGTAATCCAAGCGCGGCTCTTCCAGTGGTCGGCCACATATTCGCTAAGATGAGGGTCGGAAGTAGGAATGATGAGGAATTGCACGCCGTTTTTTTGCATGATTGCCCTCAAATCCGATATTTTATTTGAAATGTTCTCGTCCATTCGTGTTTTGATTTTTAGTTGGGCAAATATAGGTAAAAGGCGATTCCATTGGGCTTTTATAAGATATAAAGAATCAAAAAATGGGGCTTGGTTGGAAAAAATTGCAAAAACTTTTTGAAAATGATGGTAATTAGAAAAAGAATATCTACTTTTGCGACGCAAAATAATACGCAAATTTTTATAAACAAAAATATATTATGATCATTGTTCAAATTAAAGAAGGCGAAAACATCGAGAAGGCCTTGAAGAAGTTCAAGAGAAAGTTTGAAAAGACTGGCGTTATTAAGGAGTTGAGAAACAGACAACAATTTGAGAAGCCATCTGTAGTAAAGCGTCAACAAAAGATTCACGCAGTGTACGTACAACAATTGCAACGTACAGAAGAATAAAAAAAAGCCGAGAATTCTTTGCAAGATAAAGAACTTTTGCTTAATTTAGTATCAAATACTTTATAAGCGAAGTTTCTATGTTGATATCGAAGTTTCTTCAATATATAAAGTATGAGAAGGGTTACTCTTCTCATACTTTTATATCTTATAAGACCGATTTAGATCAGTTTAGGGATTTTGTTGAAAGCCAATCGATGGAGTTCGATCCGGCAAAGGTGGATTCGACATTGGTAAGGGAGTGGGAGGTCTCGTTGATGGAGGCAGGCGAAAAGGCCTCTTCCGTGGGACGTAAGATGACCGCGCTAAAGTCGTTTTTCAAATATTTGAAGCAACATGGTTTTGTGACGCACAACCCCATGCGAGGGGTTACTTCTCCCAAGAAGGAGAAGGTGCTTCCGAAATTCTTGAGGGAGTCGGAAATGGATGACTTGCTTTCGGAGGAAGGGGTCCAGGACGTTTTCGGAAAGGATTTTGAAGGAGTGAGGGACAGGCTAATCGTCGAAATGTTTTATACGTTGGGTATCCGATTGTCGGAACTGATAGGTATAAAGGATGTAGATGTGAATGTTGCTACGATGACGGTACTGATAACGGGAAAGAGGAACAAGCAAAGACTAATACCATTCGGCACAAAGTTGGGAGAGTCTATTGCAGCCTATGAAAAACTGAGGGACGAGGTGGTCCCGAGAAGTTGCGACCGCTTGTTTGTGCGGGAGAGTGGGGAAGCCTTATATCCCATGTTGGTTTACCGGGTAGTCACAAAATATATCACCTTAGTAAGTTCGTTGTCAAAAAGGAGTCCGCATGTGTTGCGACATACGTTCGCTACGGCCATGTTGAATAACGGGGCGGAGTTGAGCGCGGTGAAGGAACTCTTGGGACATGCAAGTTTGGCGGCGACGGAAGTATATACTCATACGACATTCGAACAATTACGAAAGATTTATAAACAAGCCCATCCAAGGGCATAAATGTGGGAGGATAAGATTATGAACGTAACGATTAAAGCTATTCACTTTGATGCAAAAGTGGAGTTGGAACAATTTATTCAGAAGAAAGTAGCAAAGTTGGAGCAATACTCAGATGAGATTACGACCGTTGACGTATCGTTGAAGGTTATCAAGCCAGAGACGGCAGATAACAAGGAGGTGCTGTTGAAGGTGATGGTTCCGAATAACGAGTTGGTTGTAACGAAGGTGGCTGACAAGTTTGAGGAGGCATTTGATAATGCTTTGGATGCAATGATTCGCCTTTTGGTGAAGACCAAGGAAAAAGCGAGAAATTAATAAAATGATGAAAAATCCTTGCAAAAAACTTTGTGGGATAGAAATAAATGTCTACATTTGCAAACCATTTCGGAGAACCTCTTCGGAATGGTTCGCATTGTAGCGATTGCCTCTTTAGCTCAGTTGGCCAGAGCACGTGATTTGTAATCTCGGGGTCGT
>JAKSLA010000007.1 GCA_024401455.1 Paludibacteraceae bacterium
GGTAACCAACAATGGTCAGGCGTAAAAGAACTTTTTAGTAGAAACAATCTACAATTTCGTGAAAGTAATAGTACTGATCCTTAAAAAATTGCATCTCTTTTTGTCATTGCAATAAAAGACGAATTGTTGAATAATAACTGTATTAGAACAGATTTGGATTACATCAAATATTTGAAGTTCCATTCTGTATTAACCCCAGGTAGAAGAGATGTTTTTGAAGGTGTTTTGTATGACCACAACATTAATTTTTCTGAAGATATTAAATACAACGACATTAGAAATTGGATATGGAGAGTTACATCAAGAACAACACTAAACAATTTTAAAGACGAATTGCTAGATAATGCAAATAGACAGTATTTTGAGACCATTATTAAAACATTTGATAGAGAGGAATATCGAGAGAAGAAACTGACGACTCTAAGTAAACAGACAAAAGTTGCAGAACGTTTGGATGGAAAGTTCCGTTTTGTCATAGACGCAGAAACACAAAGTCTGTCGGTATGGGTTGAAGGTATTAAAGTTAACCAGGTGCTTCGTAATGACAGAATAAAAATAACTCCAAATTATGTACTTCCCGATAATTACATTGCAGATGTGCCTGATTTGAGTTGGAGTGGATATGCTAGTGAAGGTCTTCAATATAAGGAGTCTGGTATTTGCATAAAGTCTACGCCCTGCAAATCTTGTTATTATTTTGAGATAGTAAATAATAGATGGCTAGTGGAGGTTGCAGAACCTGACAGATTGGCTAATTGTAAATGCTTTTTTGTTACTAATGGCTACAATGATGAACTTGTAAATAGGCATAATGCAAAAGAGGTACCTGTAAATCATGTGTTGAGAAGTTTTTTCCCTAATAACTGGCATATGTATGCAACAAGTTCATATGTTTTGGAAGCTATTGATGAGAATGATGCGGTTAAGGATTCGTTAAATACTAAAACAACATTTGCCCGTGTTGCAATAGATGATGCGATAAGAGCAAATGTTAATGGAAAGTTATGCTTTATTGCAGAAATGTTCCCTTATATCGTTTTTGAGGGAATAGAATATGAAAACATAAAAATAAAAGCTTTTGATTCAATCGATAAGCACCCTATTAACTTTAAACAGAAAAATATTGGTGAAAAGATTTATCTCTATGATATTGCGAAGGTACAATCAGGTGAGATGATCTTGGAAATTTACGATAAGGAAAATAACCGCATTGATTACAATGTAAAAGAGAAGTCGCACTTCCTGATTCGTAACGCTTGTGATGTGCCCGCATATCACGATAAAGAATATGTAAAATTTGACAAGTGGTTCTGTTTGACAAATGACGAAGAAACATATTATTCTAATAATCGAGTTTATCCATTAGCAGATAAAACGATTTCTTGGGAAGCAACAACTCAAAAACCCGTCCAGTCTGAACGCCAAAGTTATTCCAGATTAATGGCAGTGCTTCATGCTATAGGAGATGCGCGTGAACATAACGGTAGAAAAGCAATTCCAAATTCCGTTTTAGAAAGTGTTCTCAAATATGAGGCAGACTTTAATGAGATCTCGTTGGATAAGTTTCAAATGTATCGTTTGAAAAATGCACTCTGTGAATTGGGTGTATTGACGCACTATTATGAAGGGGGGCATTATTATCAGACCAATTCTGCATGTCTTATACCAACAGGTAAAAGATATGTAAAGAATGCCTTATATTTTAACGACAGGGGAACTTTTTTTTACATTTTAAGTGGAGCATATAGTAAAATGGATTATGAAATGGCAATAAATAGTGCAGAATATTTTGAATATGTACATCAACAAGATCCTTTATACTCTCTACTTCCTCCTGTAGTAAAAGTTGGATTTAAGGATAATGAGGAGTATTCACTCTCAATTCCAGTCAACAAAGATTGTACATATGATAGCTTGCTTGGTTTTGCGGGTAATATAAATAATTTTGAAACTATCTCAGCTTATACAGATATAAGATATAGGGAATCTTATTCTGACAGTAATACTACAATGGTTCCATGTATCATTCCAAGAATATCATGCCGAGGAGGAAGACCGGAACAATTACGAATAAATCAAGAGTTAATATTAACTAATCCTAATCTACCTTTAGCATTACTTCGTAACTATGTTAATTATAAGCATAATAATCCGATCTGGTTTGAGAGCGAGAGAGGAGACATATTTATAAAAGAAGAAAAAGCAATTCCGTTCTTTGCAAAAAGAGCATTAAACTCCTATTCTGGCAACTTGTCAAAAGAAGTTTACGTGTTTGGAGTTGACAACATTATAGGTGGTTGTGAAAAACGTTTATTTGAAAGATTAATAACATATACGTTGCCGACTGGAGGAGCAAGAAACAATGTTCTCAGAATGTTAAGCAAGGTATTATGTGGGGGAACTGCGCCAATTTCAGAAGTTACGATCCCTAAAGAGAACAGATTGAAGAATCTAAGTTTGTTTGTTTATAAAACAAAGGTCTCTGATGTTGATATGTGGTGGTTGGAACTATCATATAAGAACAATGTGGTTTGTTTTTCTGATCCGTATAGCAGAGAAATATATTGTATGTATGATGATGGTTTTCACAGAATGATACGAACAGATGAGCGCAATGTCGAGATAAATGACTCTCACTCGTTTAACGAACGTTTCTCAAAGGTCATAAAGCTATATGATGACTGTTATAATTTCAATGTTCAGGATTTATATGTTGTGAAAGATGAAAAAGGTAACGTAGTAAAGGATCGTTCTATAGAACTTGATTTATCTTCTGACATGGAACTGCCATCAAATAATTATGAATCCAAATTTAAGAATGAAGTAATAATACTGAGATAAGTTATGAAAAATAATTATGAAGAGTTGCTTCCTGTTGATCCAATAGGAGCACTCAACAAGATTAAAGAAAACTACAAACGTTATTTCAATACGTTTTATCGTTTCAATGATAGCGAATTGGAGCAGAAGAAACGCGAGGCATTTGAATCGCCCAAAGACAAGGTGGCATATCGTGAACCATATGTGGAAATGCTACCAGAATACCAATCTTGTGGTAATTTGCTGGAGGATTACATTGCCAATGATCCAGATCTGAACAGAGCATTTGAGAATTTCCCTGAATATGCAGAGTTCATAAAAAGGGGATTAATGAATTATAAGCCTTATCAACACCAGGTGGATATGCTGAAGAGTGCATATGTTGGTATCAATGGCAAACATAATACCATCATCACTTCTGGTACCGGTTCTGGTAAGACTGAGTCATTCATGCTTCCATTGCTTGCTTCGTTGCTACACGAAGTAAAGCAAAGAAATGCAAATGGTCAGACACAGTCATACCCAACAGATTGGATGAATAAGGATGAGTATGATAAACCATATCAGCGCCAGAACGAAACAGATGGTCATGCAGCTATCCGTGCACTTATCATGTATCCTATGAATGCACTAGTTGAGGACCAGTTGACACGTCTGCGCGAGGCTCTTGATTCAGATAAGGTTCGTTCTTATCTTGATGGTACTTTCGGAGGTAACCGAATATTCTTTGGACAATATAATGGATCAACCATTGGTGGTGGGAAAACGATAGCTGATTATGCTGCATTAGGTACTAAAAAAGCAACAAAGGCGTTTGAGGGTATTGCAAACCAAGTAAAGTCTGTAAAGGCAGAATATGATGCTCTTGTTGCACATATTGCAGAAAAAGAAACTGCAATGAATAATGCAAAAGCTGCTTATGGTGAAACGTCAGACGAATATAAGAAAGCAAAAAAGGACTATAAAAAAGCAAAAAGTGCAAGGTATATCTCACCAAGGTTAACTGATCAAGTGGCATGTTCCGAGATGATCACTCGCTGGGATATGCAGGCATGTCCACCTGATATATTGATCACCAACTACTCTATGTTGAGCATCATGATGATGCGCCACACAGAGAAGGATATGATAGAGAAAACCAGAAAATGGTTCACCGCTGAAGATCTGCCAGAGGATCAACGAGAAGAAGCAAAGAAAGACAGAATCTTCCATCTGGTTATAGATGAGTTGCACCTTTACCGTAATACTTCAGGTACCGAGATAGCATTCCTTATCAGAATGTTCTTGGAGGCAATAGGCGTGCCACCAACAATCGTGGATGCTACAGGAAAACATATTCCTAACCCTCAACTCCGTATCTTGGCATCAAGTGCATCATTTGGTGATGGGGAAAAAACAGAAAAGTTTGCTAGGCAGTTCTTTGGAACATACTATGATGACACCGTGGACCCAAGCGATGATCCAAAGGAGTTTGTATTCAACATCGTAAATGGAATAGACTATAATACAGGCAGCAATAATCCAAGTAGTATAGACTATAATGACTTTGCAGTATTTGATAGTTCATATATAGTTGCAGATGACGCAGAAAAGAAAGTTATTAAAGATGGCTTACTATCTAAATATAGTTGTACTTCTATACAAGAATTCATAAAGAAATATGCAGATGGAATCTTTAACGATTTCCGTAAAGCAATGACCCGAAATGTCGGTGGCGAGGAAAAAGTATGCCCTGTAGATATTGAAAAATTATACACGGGTCTTAATTGCACGGAAGAAGCTTTAAGAGGATTCTTTATTTTCAGAGCAGACGAGGAGGTTAATGAATATTGCTCTGATCCATATTCGCAGAAGTTGCCTCGATTCCGTTTCCATCAGTATTTCCGCTATGTTGATGGACTATGGGGTGAACTGACACCACCTGTTGCTCGATCTGGTAAGAATGATAGTGTGATAGGTGATGTTATGTTCCATGCCCGTCCAATACACAATCAACATAGAGTTCTTGAACTTATGCGCTGTGAATGTTGTGGAGAATTATTTGTTGGAGGTAATGTTCCACTTAATATAAATAGAAGCAAGAAGGATGTTACGTTCTCTTTGAACTGCCCTGAGTTGGATAAGATACCAAATCGCAATCCGACTCCGATGGTTCAGAATAAGAAATACAAAGAGTATGCTGTGTTCTGGCCAACAACACAAGACAAAGATATTAAATATAAAGAAGACAAGGATAACAAACTTAAAAACTATCCACATAAAGGAGGTGATAGAAGTCTGGGAAATGTAAAATGGGAAAAGGCCTGGCTTAATCCTTTTGATGGAACATGTTCTGTGTTAAACGATAGAGACCATCAAAATTGGATTGAAGGCTATTTATATATTACAGATGCAAGTGAAGATGTCCCAGCTCTTCCTGCAGTGTGCCCTCATTGTGATAAAGATTATCGCAAGCGTCAGTATACTTTCTCGCCAATACGTAACTTCCGTACTGGTATCAAGCGTAACAATCAGATATTGTCAAAAGAATTGATCTACCAGCTTCCTGCTGATGATAGAAAACTCATCGGCTTCTCTGATAGCCGTCAGGATGCAGCAGAGCAGGCTCAGGGTATTGCCTTGGAGCATTATCGTGATATGGTGCGCTTGCTCTTTATGCAAGAGGTTGATAATGGAATGCAGAACGATTCTGTTGCATTGGCCGACTTCAAAAATTCGATAAAGGACTATGGTATTGGAAGAAGAACAAAACAAAATGTTGTAGATAGCAATACTTTGACAAGCGATGAAAAGACTGAGATATTAAACATTCTCAATGATACTGTTCTCGATGATGATGCTAAGGAAAATGCAATATCCGCTATTAGTGTTGCTAAATCAGACATTCCATTAGATACTTTCGTTAAAGAGATTGGTGAAACTGGGCCTGATGGTTTATTAGTTAATGCACTGAAAGGTCTCGGAATCAATCCTGCTGGATCTGCGCATAAGATGCAGGATTTTGGTGGGAGACATTGGTCTGAGCATTTCTTTACGGCAAATCCTATAAATAATTACTATCAAGCTCATGTGAAGATTAGGAATAGATATGTTGATTATACGGAAATGGTAGCAAAATTGTTGGAGGCAGCAATATGTAAAAACTCTTTTGGACAATTTATGGGTGTTAGTTCTGAAGAGGTCGGTTTGGGGTATATCACATATGTATTCAAGAGTGATGCTTTGAATAGTTTGCAGAGATGGAGATATGATAACGATGCACAGGAAATGATGTCAGCTATTATTCGAGTGTTAGGTGACAACTACCGATATGAAGATCCAGAAGGATTTGCTGACACAACCAGTTTTTCTTTAAGTGGTTCCGAAGCAAATGCATTCAAAAGAGTTTTGGCCAAGTATCTTGAAAAAAATGGTGTGTCTAGAGATGAAATATATGGACCGCAAGGTGGATTGTCCAACCCTGGGCCTGATTTGACAAATTTCCTCAATGTCATTTCAAATATTTTGGATAGCGCAACTATAAAAGTCAATAATGTAGACAAACCATTGTTCAGACAAAGTGATGCTAATAGATATATACAAGGTGTACAATTGCCATTATCTCATATGGTATTCCATAAAGTGAATGCTGAAGACAATTATTATGTGTGTGACACGTGTGGACGAGTTCACTTACATAAAGGTTTGGGTGTATGTACTAATTCGCAATGCAAAAAAGGCAAGTTGATTTTTGCAACTGATGATAGTGGTAGACTACTGACAGTAAAAGACTTGCGTGCCGACAACTATATTGCATACGATATAGATATGGAGCCTCGCAAGGCTTATAGATTGCATACAGAGGAGTTGACTGGTCAAACTGATGAACAGGGAGAACGTTTGCTTCAATTCAAGGGTGTGATTGTAAATAATAGTAATATACCACCTGAAAACAAGCAGAACATTGCAAAAGCAAAAGAGATAGACATGCTTAATGTAACCACGACAATGGAAGTTGGTGTGGATATTGGTAGTTTGCTTGCTGTCTATCAAGGTAATATGCCACCTACACGATACAACTATCAACAGCGCGTTGGTCGTGGCGGTCGTCGTGGTCAGGCTTTCTCTGCTGCTGTAACATTCTGTAGAGGTAAGAGTCACGACTCATATTACTACAACGAAGGTATTGATGAAATGACTGGAGGTAAGCCTGCTACCCCGAAGCTGGCTGTATATCAATGTGCAACGAATGATACTATCGTAAAGCGCGTAATCGCTAAAGACATATTGCAGAAGGCATTTGCTAAGTGTGTGCCTTATGATGTGGTTCATTATACTCTTGAAAATATCAATGATACCTGTGGTGAATTTGATACTGTTGGTGCTTGGAACTCACATAAGGCAGATATTCAGAATTGGATTAACGCGAACCCTGAAATCATTAATAAGGTTGCAGAAACATATCTGAAACAATATGCCGATTCAAGAAGTATCACTAACATTGTCAACTGGGTTAAAAATGATCTTGTTGGCTTAATAGATGGAGCATACGATAACGCTCATTCTACAGACATGGGATTGGCTCAATGTTTGGCTGAACAGGGAATCTTACCAATGTATGGAATGCCAAGTTCTATTCGTGAGTTTTATCATGGATATAAGAAAGGCCGTAATGATGAAAAAAATGGCGAATTCTTATCTATTGATAGACCTGTTGAACAATCCATAACAGAGTTTGCACCTGGTGCTATCAAAACTAAAGATCATGGCGAATACATGTCCAATGGTTTAACTGTGCCTGCTATGACCAAGAGAGTTAATGATCCTTCTGCATTTACTTTAGATGAGAAAAAAAGATGGGATGCTTTGGAACATTCTTTCCTTTTGATAAAGGATGCCGACGGAACAATTAATGACATTAGACCTAAAGACGACAATATGAACTTTAGTGATGATGGAATGGATATGAGTAGATTACGCCTAGTCGTTCCTAAAGCATACCGTAGTAGTAAGTTGAAAGACAACAATGGTGATGTTAAGGACAATGACGACAGAGGCAACTATTCTCAAGCAATACTATGGGCAAAGGATTCTGGATCAGCCTCTCCTCAGAAGTTTGGTAATGTAGAAGTGCGGTATTGGCCAAGTGGACAAGGCTCTGAAAATGGTGTGTGGTATGTCAATGACAACAATGGTGAACTTTTCGAGGGTCGTCAGCAGTACACACATACTATAGAAGACATAGACCCTGTAAAGTTGATAAATAACAGGGGTAGATATGTATTAGATAATAGCATTTCCGATAAAATTAAGGATGAAATCGCAAAGATAGCTCCAAATTTTATTGTTGGAAGAGAAGGCATTCCAAGTGCAAAATTTGGTGATACAATGAAAATCGCCCTGGGTGCTAATAAGCGTACAGAACTCTTGAAAATAGCAGTATCATCTGTTAATCCAAATGTTTGCCTCAATACAACTATTGGCAACCGTCCTGCTATTATTGCTGCATTCTACTCTGCTGCGGCATTGATACAGCGTGTCTTTGCTGATGAGATGGATATTGTTCCTGAGGAGTTGGAAATCACCGAAATAAAGATTGGTGAAGATGATGTCCCTTCAATATATCTTAATGATGCATTGGTAAATGGTTCCGGCTATGTAAATATGCTCGTATCCGCATATGTTGATTCCAATGGAAAGTCATGGGATACTATGCTCGAATATATAATGAATAAGATCATTAATTTTGAGGGTACATTCATGCGGAGCATAAAGAACCATCAAAAAAATTGCCAAACAGCATGTGTTAAGTGTCTACAGACTTTCTATAATGCAGGATATCATCATGTATTGGATTGGCGATTGGGTGTGGATTTGATAAAACTAATGCTTGATCCTGATTATACGATGGGAGTTGACGACTACAGCACCCCATATGGCGATTTGGCAGATATTATTGATGTTGCTGGTCAAGGAGCAGATCATGCAGATTCTTCGGTTTTTTATGATAACACAAAGAAGGAACTTACGTTTAATAGATCAATTGTAAAAGTCGTACATCCTCTATGGACGAATAATGGAGGCGCTTCGCAGGATTTCTTTACGATATTACGTAAAGGATTTGTAAAATCCAATAATTCCGGTGGCAACATTTTAGGAATTTAATTGTTGTGATATATTCAAAAAAAAAAGCATCGTCAAGATTGGCGATGCTTTTTTGAACGTAAGCCTACGTGGGAAGTCTGAGAAAAAGTAGCAGTTCTTGTGCATAGTACGAGACTTCAACTATAATTAGTTAGTAAGACATTAGTAAGGATTTCTATTTACGAGGGACCAAGTTCTTCCAATTTCTCGGCAAAAGTTCTGACAAGTCCTTGTTCTCCTGTTGTCTATGTTTATCCTTCCGTCGTTGACATACCTCGACAACCTTGGGAGCAGCGAGTAGGTGTATGCCTCCTTCTCGACTTTGTATAGGAGGGCGATCATGTTGACGGCCTCGCTCGCGTGGGCCTTGTCCTCGTCCAGGGCATCCACGAACTTCCGTCGGGCGTACGCCCAACATCCACAGACAGTGATCCTACTAAAGCGTTATAGAGAATCCGGAAATACGGGGAGCACCGTAGGCATACGCATGAAGTAGATGGCTGATATGTCTATTCCAACATCAGCAACGATACAAAGGCTGATGACTTGAAACGAATTTCTAAGTTCTATAAGTTAGGTTTGAAAGTAGAGGAAGGTAAGCCCAATACATAATTGACTCTCCACCGCACCAAACTCCACCTCCGTCCATCGTGATCGAGGTGGAGTTTTTTCGTCTCCTCCGATTGAGGAAGGAATTTGTTATGTTTTCACCCAACAAAAGGCGTATTCCGAAGAGCGTGAAATCGACCGCCTCGTCTATGATCTCTATGGTTTGACGGAAGACGAAATCGCGATAGTGGAAGGAACAAAATAACACATCACAAATATGGCTACACTAAAAGAACTATACACCACATTAAAGTCACTCAAGGACATGAACCTCCCCGTATCTATGTCTAAAAGGTCACAATAAGCAATGCGCAGTCGGGCCAAAAACGACGACTTTTTATATTTTTGGCCCGACTGTGCATTGTTTTTCAATTTTATTACGTACCTTGCAGTATGGAAAAAATAATAGGAAGACAAGAAGAGTTCGCTAAGTTCTCGAAGTTCATGGGAAGCGGCAGAGGTGAATTTGTCGCTGTGTATGGTCGCAGACGTGTTGGAAAAACATTTCTGATACGTCAGTACTTCAAGGATAAATTTGATTTCTACGTCACGGGAATCATTGACGGTTCGCGTGACGAAGAAATGGCTGTCTTCAATGAGGCCCTAACAGAGTATGGCCACAAAGGAGAAAAAGCGAAGACATGGATGGAGGCATTTGGATTCCTAGCCAATCTTTTGCAATCGAAGAAGAAAAGAGAAAAACGTCTGGTGGTGTTTATTGACGAGCTACCTTGTTTCGACACCCCTAACGCACGATTCGTACATGCGCTGAGTCATTTCTGGAACAGCAAGGGCGCATGGATTGACAACTTGTTTTTTGTGGTATGTGGTTCTGCTACTTCATGGATGATAAAGAATGTCATTGATAACCATGGAGGTCTGCACAACCGTATTACTCACGAAATACATTTGCACCCTTTTGATTTGCATGAGACAGAGGAGTATCTCAAAAACAATGGTATGCGCTGGAATCGTCTGTCAATTATTCAGATATACATGGCTTTGGGAGGCATCCCCTATTACCTTGGAATGTTGGACAGAACAATGAGTGTGGCAGAAAACATCGATACCCTGTTTTTTAGTGATGATGCGGAACTGAGAAAAGAATATCCTCGCCTTTTCAAATCTCTTTTCAAAGATCCCGAGAATTACGTTACACTCGTCAATGTACTAGCTGAATGCAAACAAGGAATGACCCGGAACGAAATAGCAGAACTGCCTCAATTCAAAAGCAATGGCCATCTGACTGTAATGCTGGGGAACCTAGTCAGCTGCGACTTTGTTCGTCTATACAACAATGGTACAAAGCAGAATGGTGGCATCTATCAGTTGACGGATTTCTATACATTGTTCTATATTAACTTCTGCAAAAGACGTACGACGGATGACCACTATTGGCGCAATCATCTTGATACCACCACGATGAACAATTGGTATGGACTCGCTTACGAAAGAGTATGTATGTACCATTTCAGAAACATCATACGTGCGCTGCGACTCGACTCCATTCATACGGAGTTCTATTCATGGAGAAGCAAAACAAGTTCTCCTGGTGCACAGATAGATATGGTAATAGATCGCTCTGATAATGTTGTGACAATATGTGAAGTGAAGTATTCCAAGGGCGACTACCTACTCAAGAAATCAGAATACGAAAAAGTACTCAATCGCATCAGTACATTCGAAGACGAGAAGAAGAGTCGAAAGGCCATCCACCCCATAGCAATTACAACTTTCGGAATAAAGCAAAACGAATATTCCGATGTTTTTCATAAAACCTTGACAATGGACGATTTATTCTAACTATGGCTACCCTCAAAGAACTATCTACACTCAAAGAATACTACGCTACCCCGTATCATAGCCACCTACCATTCTAAAAACCAAAAAAAGATGATGTTTACCAAACACCATCTTTTTTTGCTATGATTAAATTCGATGTTTAGCGTCGTTCTGCTTACCGTTTTGCAAATCCGTATGAAAGGATGATCTCGTGCGTACTTGCTGACAATCGATCCATTGAGCCTAAGCCCAAATCATACGAATAACCGAATCTAACTTTGTACCACTCCAATCCTAATGTCATCACCAACATGGAAGGGTTGAATCCATTGTTCAAATCGGGACGGAGCGTAAGGCCTCCCCAAACAAAGCGATCATAGAACGCCAATGAACCTACTTCCATCACGTTCGTGTTGTTCCTGTGCATATATGAAATGGTAGGTGCCAATTCCCACGTTTGGTTAAGTGGGATAAGAGAGGTTCCGTAAAGATAAAAGTGACGCTCGGGTTCAAAGGTTGTCATCTCCCCTCTCGTCAAGTGCGTGACTGAGGCTCCAACCGTCCAAAGCGGATTTGACAACTCTAAACCAAAATCAAAATCGGGCGAAATCTTCGTCTCTTTTTGTTCCGGATAGGTCTCATCTCCAAATTCTGTCATATCTTCCAACTCATTGCAATAGGAGTTGTAATAGCCCCAATTGACACCTGCGCCCAATCCCATGGAGAGGACATACTTCTCAGACAAATCAATATGGTAGGCATAGACCACTTTCATGTTGGTGGTATGGTGAGCCACTCCCATCTTATCGTAAGAACAAGTCAGTCCCATTCCCGACTTTATCTTGTCAACATAATTGGTGACATTAAGCACACCCGTACGAGGTCCGTTGTCTATGCCAGCCCATTGAATACGTCCATGAAGGAATATGTCTATGTCCTCTGTATTACCTGTGGCTGCAGGATTCTTGTTGACACGAGAGAATATTTCCTGCGACAACATCAAGTCTTGTTGGGCATAAACGGTTTGAAGCCCAAACATCACACAGAGGCAGTATGCTAATAATTTTATCGTTTTCATTGTTGTGAATTGTCAAGTTTGATGATTTCTACACGACGGTTCTTCTGATGCTCGTCGTCGGTAGTTGCGTTCTTAATATCAAGTTGTTTTTTACCGAATCCTTTAACGGTCATTCGATTCTTGTTGACTCCCATCTTTACAAGACGATTGTAAACCATTCTTGCACGGTTTTCAGATAGAGGCTGATTGTATTCATCACTACCCCTCGCATCGGTATGTCCATTGATGGAGAACTTGCTATCTGGGAATGCATTAATGAAATCATAGATATATTCAAATTCCTTATCGTATGAATCAATGAGCGTGGTTTTATCGAAGTCAAAATAGAAGACACACGTATTGTAATCCTTCATAACCACGTTCGTTGGGGTTGTATCGGTAGCCGCCGAATCAACGGGAACTGATTCTGCCGAAGAAACTACCAATCGGGCAGGACGGTAAATGTCAGCATCTCCATTCCTGTCTGAAATAAGGAATGGACAACCATTGGCCACTACGAAATTGGCATCCGAACCGTTCGAGTTGAACTCTGCAGCCAGCATGACGGGAGCATTATTAGCCTTCAACGACGTCTTAAAGATGTTTGAGCCGCCTAACGTATCAGGTCTTGTCGATGAAAAGTAGAAGGCGGTATCGCCAGCCAAATATGGAAAATCCTCATCACCCTCGGAATTGACTCCTTTCAGATTCTGGGGAGCCGACCAACTCTTTCCGTCCGGTTTTCTATCAGAATACCAAATGTCCTTACCTCCCACTCCATCTTTCAAATCAGCCACATAATAGAGTCTTCTACCATTCTTTGTAATGGCAGGATTATAGAGCCCAGTTACTGTAGGAATTTTGTATGTCCATCTTCTTGCAGCAAAGGAGGTTCCGCGGACAGCCGTTCGTCCACCGCCCAAGCCTTCGATGTTCAATTTTTGGGCATTTCCCCATTTCTTGTTGACCAACTCGGCCATGTAAAGTACGCCGCCTTTGGAGAAGATGATGGTCTTTCCGTATTGTGCAAATTGTCCCTCCATGCCCAAATTACTGAGATCTGGCATTGCTGTCAACGACTGGATATCCAAACTGTCGTTTTGCTCGGCAACATAAACAGTATCATTTCTTGAGAAAGCCAACTTATTGTCCAACAACGACAAGCCTCCTTCTGCACTGCGGTTGTTGATGCGCGATGATTTTATCGTGTAGCCATCGATAAACTTACGTTCAACAGCCTGCACGCCAACGACTACCATCGCCATTATTGTTATAAAAAATATCTTTTTCATCATTTCGACCTCCTTATTATTTATACACTTCAATAGAGCCCTTCACTTTTCTGCCATCTTTTAAAAAGACGGTGTAAATATATACTCCCGGATCGGCCACCTTACCTCGGTAATAACCGTCCCATCCTTCCGTCGAATGGCATACCAAATTGCCGTAACGGTCATAGATGTAAACTTCATAACCGAGCATAAAGAAATCGTTCTTTCCTTCACGGTGATGAGGAGTGAACACATCCGGAATGGCTATATCGTCTGGCTCAACAGGAGGTTCAGCCACCGTAAGAGCCAAATTCACAATACTATCACAACCATATTGGTTGGTCAATTTGATTTGATGAGCAAAAATGCCCAATTCGGTTTGCGCAGGCAATTCAAAGCCATTTTCGCTGTACTCTTCACCTAAGAAAGTTTTGTCGGTTATATGTCCTTCGCTGGTAGGAAGAACAACCAACGATAGAGAGACAACGCTATCACAACCATATTGTGTCTTACCATTAAAATTGTATATACCCGTTTCCGTCAACTCTTTCTGGTTCCATGAGTACGATTCGCCTTGACAAATGGAAACTGAGACATTCTCTGTCGGCAAACTACAAGAAGTAACCTCCAACATCAAATTAACCGTACTATCACAACCATATTGGTTGGTCAACGTGATCTGATGCGTAAATGTTCCAATCTCGGTCTGCTTTGGCAAATCAAATCCATTCTCTTTATAATCCTCGCCAAGAGAAACGGAGGCCGTGACATACTCCAAACTTAGTGGAAGTACCGACAACGTAAGTTTCACCAAACTGTCACAACCATTTTGCGTCTTGC
Organism: Paludibacteraceae bacterium; assembly: GCA_024401455.1. Classification (GTDB taxonomy): domain Bacteria; phylum Bacteroidota; class Bacteroidia; order Bacteroidales; family Paludibacteraceae; genus RGIG10190. The sequence continues at coordinate 14,503 of JAKSLA010000007.1, forward strand.
CGTTCAACATATAGACGCCTGCTTCCGTTAAATCTCGAGTTCCCCAACTATACGATTTTCCTCTACAAATGGAAGCAATCACATCCTCCGTAGGAACACTGCAAGGGTTAACTGTCAATGTCAAATCAACGATGCTGTCACATCCATATTGGTTGGTCAACTTAATCTGATGAGTAAACGTACCAACCTCCGTCTGTATAGGTAAATTGAAACCTTTCTCCTTGAACTCCTCCCCTACAGAGACGGATGCCACAATATGCTGCGAACTTTGCGGGAGCACCGACAACATAAGTGTCACCAAACTGTCACAGCCTGCGGCGTTCAATAATTTGCACTCGTACACACCGGCTTCCGTCAACAATTTACCTCCGAAAGAATAACTTCCTCCGGCACAGATCGTATCCTTGATTAACGTGTCTGTCGGCATACAGTCACAGGTTTTGAGTTTTATCTCAATGATATCAGATGACGAGTTGCACATGTTGAAGGAACCCTCCACACCTGCAGAAGAAACAAAGACTTTGTAATAACCTTCATCGATGGATGACAAGTGAGGGAATGACAAAGACGAACCCGTTTCAATCTTTGTCCATCCTTGCTCGTTGTAGTTCTTTTGCGTATTCTTGAACCACGTATATGTCAACGGTTCAACGTATGTATTATCTGTGTTTGCAAAGAAAGCATTCATCTTAAAGTCGGAACCCACGCAAAGGCTGTCGTCTGGTTCGTTTACCTCAACCGGAGCCTTACACAAACGGACTTCTATATCGTCCAAAGCGAGGTCTCCTCCATTTCCACCTGCTCCTGAGAATACTTTATAGACGATGGAAGTTTCACCCTCTGGCACGGAAAAAGGAAGTTCGAAACGGCTCCAGGCATAAACAGAACTGCTGAGCGTAAACTGCTTTTGAGCCAATACTTTTTCAGAGAGATCTTCGATAGTGATGGTGACCGGCGCACTTGAACTTGCATTGAGGGACCTTCCCCAGAAAGAGAAAGTTAAGTTTGTGTTTTCACACAAATTATCGACCCTTGTTTTATAAAAAGTAGCCTCTTCATAATCCAAATCCACAACCATAAAATAACCTCTCGTAAGGTCATCTTCATACGTGTGGTCGCCGAAATCAGCATACCACCCTGCATAAATGTGATTGTGAGGGTTGGAATCACGACGTCTAATGGCCTCTTTTCGTATATCATATCCGTTTTTCAATTTTGCCCATTCATGGTCGCAAAAAGGAAGGGATACTAAGCCATCTGGCAATGCGGGACCCAAAGCCGGATCTGACACGCTATTTCCGCCAAAATCTTCACGAAACAGTATGGTTCCGTTTGAACATTCGGAATCATCAGCAAATGCAGAGAAAACATTAAATACCAATAATAAACTCCACAAAAGTTTTCTACAATTCATAAGTTTTATATGTATAAGAAATTTTTTTTGTATTTCTATTTTTAAGTCCTTTTCTTAAAATCGTCTATGATGGGGGAACATGAAAAAATTTCACTAATGGACGAATGTTTGCGAATCTTTTTTTGCAATCCGCTTATACCCAATGTTGCATAGCTGCAAATTTCCATAAAGGAGCCACCATCATGGCTTGATGAAATTCCCCATTTTTCAACATGCGAATAACGTCCTCCTTTTCCAGTAAAACTATTTGTATATCCTCAGAAACTTCTAAATGTTGTTCGGAAACTTGCTCTACACCAAGTGCCACATAGGTGTGGCTATAGTTGGTACATGCGCCCGCATTAGGGCTAATTGTCATAAAGTGACTCCATTCGCCACCAGCATAACCGGTCTCCTCGTATAACTCACGTTGGGCTGCCGCCAAAGGATCCTCTCCCTTCTCGACACACCCAGCAGGAATTTCATAGGCTGTTAAGCGTTGGGCATGACGATATTGGCGTTCCATGAGGAATTTACCGTCCTTGGTAAGGGCAATGACATTACAGAAATCTGGATATTCGAGTATGTAAAAATCTCTGATTTCTGCTCCCGTCGGCAACTTCACATGCTCGCGTCTTGCTGTAAGCCAAGGCCGTTGGAATAGATATTCGCTTTCCAACACCTGCCATTCCATTGAATCTTTTTGTTGTTGGGCCATGGGGCTATGATTAAGGGACCTTCCATAACTCACCCAACCAAATTGGTTAGAAGATAGAGGTCACATTGTCATATATAAAAAACAATTTTTAAAATGCAAAAGTAATAAATAAAATCCACATTATCCATTTTTTATGTTATGCAATATAAATTCTCATCTACTCGCATGGTCTAACCTTCTATATGCCTATGATTTTCGCAAGGAAGAAATCAAAACGACCCTTCTCTCCAGTTGCCGTTTGGGGCGAAGAACAACATAAGGATTTAAACTCAACGCCTCCATAACCTTTAGATCAGCCCGAGAAAGTTTTATAAGTTCGTCGGCAAGCGAAAAATCACATGTTTCGATTGCCTTATCAATAGCCTCCATCCTCGTCCGTAACTTCACGGCAATGGCCTTTATCTCCTTTTTGAATTGGTCTGCATTCAAAAGATTATTCAACAATCGGTTGTCTCGCTCATCCAATCGCTCACCCTCTTTTTGCGACGGCTTACTTGTCACATGCCAAGCGCAGCAGAAAGGACAATAGTAACTCCTAACCGGAGCCTTTCCAGTCTTTTCCAAGATTTCTTCCGCATTGAATCGAATAAAGGCATCTGCCTTCTCTTTCGTTTGAAAGAGGGTCTTGGACTTTCCACTTGCTCTACAAAAAACAAGGCTTTTGGTTGGTTTCATGCAGTCGTCGAATCTATAAACAAAAGCGGGATGCTTTCGCACCCCGCTCTAAACTATTTCATATAAACAACCTCTATCGAACCTTGGAAAGATCGGGTGTTCAACTGAACATCATAGAAATAGACTCCAGGATCGACACGGCCTCCCGGTGTAGTACCATCCCATCCATCATTTCCATCAAAAACTCTCTGTCCGTAACGGTCGAAGATTGTCACCTTTCTACCCTTCATAAAGTAGTCATTTAGACCATCCTTATTAAACGGAGTGAATGCCGTCGGCAACTTATCCATAACATTCAATCGGTAAACATTTGAAGGCATTGCAGGACAAACGCCATCACCAATTAAGACATAATACAAAGAAGAATCTTCAGCCGCAAAACTAAGTTCATTCTTTCTATCAACATCATCCATATAAACAATGACATCTTCCTCGTCTGTTGACAAACTATCAATCCTTTCACCATACTTATCGTATGCATTAGGACGAACACCGTCATATTTACCGTTTACTTCCATCCAAATATAGAATGAAGGGTTGTAAGGTGTGCTTACCTTAAATGTAACCTCGTCGCCAACCCAGATTGAATTTGACGGCAATTCCGAAAGTGGAGCAAGGAATATGCTATCAGACGAATATCTTCTATTAATAATAAAGACAATACTATCTTTAGAATGAAGTTCATCCTTTCTCCACAACTCCAAATCGCGTTCAGAACCGACCAACATCAAAGAGTCATGTTTGGTCTTTGGCGTTGAATCTGCACAATATGTAAAGTAACTATCATAAGTAGTTGTGCGTCCACACTCATTTTCTGCGAAGTAATACATTGTTTGCGGTTTACCGACATAAGGGAGAGGCGTTCCCTCCTCATAATCCACTCCATTGATTACCCAACCCGTCTTAGTGATATCCAATCCCATTGCATCGAGACAAACATCATGATCAAAGTACAAATCATCAACATCCAACGTGTCGTTTTCACAATGATAGAACGTATCACAAAGCATTGCCAAGCGAGGGCGCTCGTTAATCGTCAAATATGCAGAAGCCGTATCCTTACATTGTGTAATCGTATCCTCAACCACGAAATAATAAAGTCCCGTTTGAGCCTTCTTCCTAAGATTAACTCTCGACTTATAAATTGAGTCACGCACTGCATTATCAGGGTGAGCGAATTTATGAGCATACGTTCTTGGGTTATTACTATAAACCAAAGTTTGCTCAGAGATAGACTCCTTATAACAATCATACCTGAAGACGCTTGGCGCTGTTTGGAATTCGTCAGATGACTCATCATCATAGTGAACCTTACCTACGGCAAAACGAACTTCTTGTGACATCAAGTTGACAGATGAAGTATCTGAACCACACAACACCAACGACGTTGCTTCCAAGCTTACGATGTTCTCTACCTTATCCACAAAGACAACCAATTTCACCGAATCTTTGTTACCACACAAATCGGCAGCATAAATGTGGACAGTAGTCGTCTCTTTCAACTTTACTCCTGCACTTGGCACCTGCCATATACGGATGTCATCAGGCTCCGTACATCCATCCGTAACATGGTCTTTCAACAAATCTGTCAAGATAGGCATTTCCATCTCACAGTTTTTAACGTTGTTAGCCAAGACCGTATCGCGCCAATTATCAGGCAAAGTGAACTTAGGTGCAGTCGTATCAACAATCATTACCACCTGAACCAAAGGAGCACTTACATTACCACAACTGTCGATAGCCTTCCAAGTTCTCCAAATCTTATAGCTGTTATAGTCACAAGATCTTGGATCAGAAGATCTATTATTGGTTTCGCTATAATCAATCTTAATCTTATCGACAGCAGTACAGTTATCTGTAACTGAAATTTCAATCAAATCAGGAGAAGGAATCTCTTGATCACAAGCCACCGTCAACGTATCCAAAGTCGTTGAAATAACAGGAGCAGTAACATCATGGATAATGAACTCCTGATCACAAGTTATCAAAGAATCACGCACATCTTCGACAAAATATGTACGAATCAAATGGTAATCACATGGTGCAGAGCCTTGCTCTCTCTCCTTGTATCCAAACGAACCTGGCTTGTATTTTTGAATCTCAGAAATAGATCCGCCTGCTGCTTGGAACTCCTCGAACGTCTGGTAAGGTGTAGGAATCTCACCATAGCACTCATATGTCGTATTAGTCAATTCAGGACAAATCAATACTGGAGGAACCATATCTTGGATGTCCACAACTTGCGTACATACCTTTTGGTCGCCAAACACATAGTCGAACGTCCAATATACTTTAGTTAATCCGATTTGATAATCATCTGTCATCGACAAATTATCAGAACGAGAGAATGAAAGCGTTGCCGCGTTGCAAGTATCGATTTCAATCTGAGGCTCCTTCAAACCTGCCAAACGTACCTCATCGGCCGTTGCATAGAACTTCTCCAACAAATTAACCGTAATGGTATCAGCAAGGACGGAGCAATCGAACAATTCTGTCTTCACAATCAACGTCTTTTCACATGAGTCCTTCATAACACCCAACTTGTCAACAAATATCCAACGGATATCCGTTCTTCCAAGAGGGAAATCTTGCGAATCCCATGCAATAGGCATACCGTTTGCATCCACCACCAACTCTCCATTAAACCTTCTCTCTACGCGTGGGATGACATACTCTTCATCACACATATCGTATGCCGTTGGGAATTTCATGTGAGCCTCCAATTCTGAAGCAGGCAAACTACACTCTCCCTTCGGCAAGGTTACAATCTTCATCTTGTCTATATCGCAATCAGACAACACCAAATCCACTGAATCGGCTACTGTCAAAGCCATATTACAAGAATCTTGAAGGCCAGCCTTGTCTGTATAGATCCAAACGAAATCGTGTGTACCTACCGGATAGCGAGCAGACAACAACTCATCATCCGTGTAAACAATAACGGAACCGTCCTTTTGCTTAACACGAGCGATAACCTTTGGATACAATATTCCGTCACAAGGGTCATCTACGGTTGGATTCTCCAATCCCAAAGCATTATAATCAACAGAACACTCTACTGTAGCATAGACTGTCTTTGTTGGGTCTTGACAATTGTGAGGTGTTGGAGGAGTAACATCCTTAACCTCCAAGCTTTGGTAACAAACTTTAGTGTTACCTTCATTATCTGTAAACACCCATGAAATCAAATATACAGTATCCTTCTTGAAGAACTCAGGCAAATCAATATAAGACGAATCGGCCAAAGTCATCATCGGCACACCAATAATCTTACCATCACAGTTGTCCGTTCCCTCACGAGTACCCAAATTCTTACGAACATACTCTTCAGAAGCGGCACATGAATCAGCATCCAATTCAATAACAATAGGATCCAAGTCGCCACAGTCTGGAACAAATGGCGGAATTGTATCTATCACTGTCACCAATTGTTCACATTGCGCTATATTCTGTGCTGCATCCTCAAATGTCCAAATAATCAAGGTCTCTCCCTTAGGATATGGATCTGTATAAAGATTTTTACCATCAGGAGCCCATGCACCATTTATCATTATATGACGGACACCGACAGCCTTAATTGAATCTCCGGTTGGAGAACAAGGGTCATCCTTTGCTCTCGGAGTTGACTTGTCTGTAACAACCGAGTCAGCAGGAGCCTCACAGTTCTCATTAGCATATGCAGTTATTGGCTTCAATGATTTACAATCAAAGAACGGAGGCAATGTATCAAGAACTGTAATTGTCTGAACACATTCGCTTGAATTATTTGACTCATCCGTTACTATCCAAGTGATAGTTGTCTTTCCCAATGGGTAAGCAGCCTCAAGAGTCGGCACATTAGCACCTTCAAATTTACGGACCCATTCGATTTTAATATGACTTGGATCAGAGCAATTGTCTGAAACATTCAACGAATCGACATTAGGAATTCGGAGGGCAACCTTTTCTGAAGGCACGACACAAGTAGTATCGCAATAGAAGAACGACTCCTCACCCCACTTTCCACAATTCTTTGTTGGTGGGATGGTATCCAAGACCGTGAATTTAGTCACACAACTATCCAAGACACCTTTACCATTATCAAAATACCATACCACAATATGACGGCCTTTGCCAAACGGATCGGTCACACAAGCAGGCAATTCCGTAAAGTTGTTCACTTTCAACTTCATCGTCTCAATCTCGTCTTTCTTACAGATTGACTTATCCGGATTTCTATGGTGAACCTCCTTAACCGGAACATTGTCATTTTCAGCAAATACATTCTCACAATCAGAGACTACGGTCGAATCCTTAATGGATTTCCAATTCTCATCCAAGAAACTGTAACGACGGACCATATAAGGATAACCCAACGTATCATATGTCTTTGACAACTCTGCACTCATGCCCAAAGAGTTGTAGTCATAAGAAGAACCACCTGAACAATTATCATATATGTATTTTACCTCTTTAAAGTAAGGAATGGTAGCCGTAGGGACTTGGTTCAATGTAATGTTCCACTTTACCAAACAATCATCATCAACATAAAGCGTCGTATCCTTAGGACAGTCATTTGGCTCTGGCGCATCCTTAGAAGCGACAATCACCTTTTGACCACATATCAAAGTATCTTTCTTGCCTCTTACGGTATCATTATCCGTAACAAAACGATACGTAATCTCAGTCAAACCAACTGGGAACTTATGTTTCAAGAAATCGGCATCGGACACCAACGAATCTACAGCCACCGCAATCACATCTCCGTTATCGTCGATACACTCACCCGTAATCAAGATATCCAACTTCACCTCGCCACAATATGAAGCATTAGGAGTTGGCACTTTCAAGACATCAGCCAACATATACTTCGTATCTGGATTAGGCGTTTTTTGCGCCATAGCGGATGCATAATGATATTGCAAACCGGCCTTGCTTTCATTGACTGACGTACGAATATCTTCCAACGACTCACATTTAAACACATCGCCCTCGTTAACTACCGTTACGCTGCTATGACAGTAGGATGCCAACCCAGAAGGATCTTCGTACTTCCATAATATATATGTCACACCTTTCTTATACGGTGCATTCAAATCAACCGAAGTTGAATACTTGGAAGGATCGAGTCCAGGATCCTCTTCTGGATTCACTTCTGAACGACCAGCATACTTACCTTCTATGATAATAACGGTATCAGTGAATGTCAAATCTCTCAAAGGCTTTGGCTCCAAATTTGGAAGTTGAGGATGAGTACCAGGTTTAGCCTCACAACCATCCTCCTTAGTGATAGATACATGATAACTATCTATCTCGTCACAATTAATGCGTGGACGTGTGGTATCAACAACCGTCAAATCTATCTGACATGTCGCATGTTTGCCACAACCATCAACCAAATCATATTTTACCGTACCCTTACCTGCAAACAAATTAAACTTCAAGTTCTCTTTGTCTGAAATTTGAGCATTGTGCAATACAAATGTTGAGTCCAAATTATGAATTGGCTCCGCGCCCCTATAAGAGATAACCACATTCAACGCTGGGTCATCGTCACAACTTGTAGCATACTCCGGAATTGGAAGATAAATTAGCGTATCCAATTGAGAAGAGCGTAACTCGTACGTGTTAGGCGAAGATAATTTGTCACAATTGATTGTCGGGTCATCCGTTGATTGAACATAGAACGTATCCTTTATTTCCGACTTACATACATTATTCACGACTTCTAATGCCACAGGGAAATTAGCATTGGTTGAATTACACAAAGCACCCTTGTTGTAGCCATTCAAGTGGATTACGCCGTTTGCATCCATTGTCGCTCCCGTGAAGTTCCATACATAACCAGCAATATCTTCCTTGTTTTGAAGTATAATCGTATCTGAAGATGTAGCCGCACAAATGGAGTCTTCTCCTCGGCGAGTCACAAAGTTGAGACGAGATACATTTGGTTTGTCATACACCCAAAGAGTTATCGTATCTGCACCCGAAGGTTTGGCTGCAACTGTATTGCCATTTATATTATGTACACCCAAAATCAGACGATAAGGTTGATCTGGAGTAAACTTATCACTGGTCAAAGGGTTTTCATTCACCCTAACGGTTGCTTTCTGTCCATTCTCTGATTCAATAACCTCTATATTGGTAGGCGTTGTAACAGGAACAGAAGGCTCTATCTTCCATTTGAAAATATAATCTTTTCCATACCCACCCAACCAATCAACAATAGAAGGATCTCGAGGAGAATAGGTTTGCTCATAAGGAAACTCCGTAATACAAACATTCTTATTTCCATCAATTCCAGGACCTACGACTTTACAGTCGCGACCCACCAATGAGAAATAGACCGGATCACTACCACCGTTAGACACCGTATAATAGAAAGCGCCTGCCTCCTTCATCACAATATCTGCTTGGGAAGGTTTTCCGAATTGGTCATAACGATAAGTAACCTCATTTTCAGTCCAAGGAACCACCGTCGTATAAGTATTATCCGAGTAACGCTGCCACAAATAATTCGCAGAACGAGGGAAACCTGCAGCATTGACAGTAATAGCATCACCGATACATGCAGAACGAGGCGTCACACATACAGATTGTGCCTCCGCACTGATGTAGTCAATGGCAATTGTAATACAATTATTAAACTGCTCAAAATACGTATTAAATGTGTATTCGCCAGAGTGGCTTGAAGGCAAGAAACCAAAATACACGACTTCAAAACGGAGCACTCGGGATGTATCCACATAAGGTCTTATGTCGTCCCACAATTTATAACGAGCCACGTCAGGCGAATTATAAACCGTTCTTTCGGCAATCAACTTATTGTTCTTATCATCATACACACGAATATCCATCGTATCCTTAGTGGCTTGTCCGTGTCCAGTTCTTGCCATGATACTCATATTAGGATCATAATGGCAGCCCGGCTTTGGAAGTCCATGCTCATCATACTCAGTCTCAGGAAGAATCATATAATAACGCATTGTAAATCGATAATAACTATCGACAAACAATGCTCTCGGGAACCTGATGTTAAACAAAGAGGCATTGGCACCTTCCACCACATAAAAACTATTGTTAGGATTAACGCCCAAAGAATCATCTATGTACAAGTCCACACCAAGATCCTTCTGATTTTTAATGGAACTGTTTATTCCGTTATCACCAGAAAAGCGAATACCTTGCTCGGAGAAAAACTCTTCCAAATTTGACGGTGGTTCTTGAGACCAATCAATCGCTCCATCACCCGTCTTATTAAAATCCGTACCTCCATAATATTCACCAGTGGTTGTTTGGTGACAAATTTTAGAAGCACAGTTTTCCGCCCTATTAACGGTCACCACGTCACTGACTACTATTGGTTCGCCTTCAGAAACACATTCCACTTTCAGTGAAACATCATTATCCGGCATATCCCAAGCAAAAGTATTGGTACCATAAACGCCAGAAAGCTTCCACGTCTCACCTTCTAACAGATACCACCTATAAGTCGGATTTACTAAATTCTTTGACGCCACTGCCGAAAACGACAACGGATCGCCAGGGCACGCATCCATCTGCGTAGCATTGATTGAGAGCGTATAACTCTGCGCTAATATATCCACTTGGAAAAACGACAAAAGAGCAAAAGCCACAATCAGTTTTGCCCAATGTTTTTTATTATCCAATGTTTTCATATGTATAACAATTAACTATTTTTCTTACTCATCAATAGATGTATATTCAAAACGCTTATAAAGAAACCACTCATAGGATTTTAGCACACCAGACTCAGCATGACCATAAACTATCTTCTTTCTCATGGCATAAAAAAATAGGACTACCACAATTTCTCTGACAAAGGAAACATTTTATCAATTTAAATTCTCAAAAAAAACAACGAATAGATAAAAAAACATTTCCCATTCAGCGATCTTTTTGGTATAGTTATTGCACATACAACAAAAACTTCTTCCATTAAACGCCAATCCGCCACAAAATCAACCCCACTACGAAGATAAAAAGTTATTTCTTTAAGTACTATCTTTACGGCCACAAATTTACAATAATATTTTTAGTTTAAAACACTTCATTTGTTTTTCTTACATTAAGAATGGTTCAACACACACCATAAAAACATATTTTAACATTTCAACATCAACTGACATCTATATATCTAACATTTTAATCAACAACCTGTCTTTACCAATAAGTCACCGGACAAGGGTATTTCTCTGTTTTCTTATACACATATATGAAATTAATCTCATGAGACCAAGAGCCGTTTTTCTTTGACGAGGTAAACAAATCATATACATAATAGACCTGCAAGCCTTTAAAATGACCTCCTAACATAAATGCGATAATATTCACTTCATCCAAGTTGTTCTTATCAGAGACACCTAAAATCAACGGATCCCAGGCCACACCCACGCCTGCATTGAGTTGCTGATAGACATCTTGATTTTGATAACTTACATTAGAAAAGAAGTAGTTATCCGACAAATCTGCCCTACCCCACAATCCATTACTATATTGCAAATCCTGGAAAAAACTAAGATGCCCGACAAATTTTCTCCGGAGTATGTTCTCCTCCAATTCGACAAAACCATTGCTTGGCTCGGCTATATGATAAACAGAGGCTCCGACCGTCAACCTATTCTGAATGACATAGGCTGCTCCTGCAGAGAAATCAAAAAATGCACGTGAGTCATTATCGAAATTCTCCAATGTCTCCAACGTCGGTTTTCTTGTATTTCTGTCATACTGGTCACCATACTTGATTCGATCCCAACCAAATTGATTGATGAAGACGGTAGCCTGCAATCCCAAGCGCAAAAACATCTCGTCCTGCAATTTCATCGTATGCGCATAGGCCAACGACAACTCGTTCACGCTATAGACACTGCTTGCCATATTATCATAAGCATAGGCGAAACCGACGGAACACATCTGCTTATAGAAATTCTGGTCATAAGAGGCTCTGAATGTATGATAGTTATTGCCCAACGCCATCCACTGTTGACGATAGTTCAACCCTACACGAATGGCATTTGCATTTCCAGCCAAAGCCGGGTTCAGACTAAAAGGAGTAAGATTATGATTGACCATGGAGAAATCTTGGGCCAACAACGTTCCCCCAAACAAACTCACTATCAAAAGAAACAACCACTTTTTCATATTGCCTTATCTGTTTTTAGCGAATTAGTGTTACAAATCCTTTTCTCTCGCCATCTTTATTGATGCCCATATAATGGCTCTTGTAATTTGCCACCCAGCCGTAAACACCCCACGGACATGGCTCTCCATTAAGTGTTCCATCCCATTCATCATTGATGCTGTTTCCAGTAAAGACAATCTCGCCCATACGATTATAAATGATGTAATGGAACTCATCCATATATTCTCCACCAAAGAATTTAAACGTGTCATTCAACTCGTCTCCATTCGGAGTGAAACCTTCTGCACCCCAAAAATCCATCCAAGTATAGACAGACGCTCTACCTTCATATTCACAACCGAATTTATCAACCGCATACACTTTCACCTCAAAGGAGTCGGCCTTAGTAGGATCATAGTAATGCGAGGCACTTACCCCTTTTACATCTTCCGACCCGTCACCTGGTTCCCAAGTCCAAACGCCATCCTTAGGAGAGACTCCGACAAAACGGACATTCGAACTTCCCACTTCTATAAAGTTAGGTGCCACAGAAAAATCAATCTCCTGACGAGGCATCAGTTCTAATTCACGCTCCGCCGTTCCCACACATCCATACGCATCAATACCCTCTACCTTAACAAGCGTCGGTTCATCAAATGTCGCCGTAATATCAGAAGCGAAACCTGCAGCAGACACACTCACGTTAAATGGCTCACTGGTCCATTTATACAATTGCGCCCCTGTAGCAGAAAGACGAACCGTATCAGGTCGGTTCAGACAACCCGATTGTAGCCCCTTCTCTATCGCTATAAATGGAGCAGGGCGAACCATAACGATATGACTCTTGCTCGATGTACACCCGTACTCGTTTGTACCATAAACAGTATATTCAGAAGTGGAACTTGTCACATGGGAGATGGAGGAAGTCTCATCTCCTGTATTCCACTTATATGTTTCCGCACCAGAGGCATAGATTGTGAAACTATCCCCCAAGCAAACGGCCGTATCACCCGAAATGAACAATGCAGGAGGAGTCAACACGACAATCTGAATATCAATGGAAGACGGACAATTTCCCACGTCACTTCCTGTCATTCTTATCACAGTATTCCCTTCGGGTTTAACATTAAAAGAGGCACCTGTTCCTTGATTCACGCCATCGTCCCAAGTGTAAACCAACGCCCCTTGACCTTGAAGGGTAGTCGCTTCGCCTTGACATACGGTTGTCTTTCCTACGAATGACAAGGTAGGAGGATCGACCAATGTCACTTGGTGTATAGCCGAAGCCCGACAGCCATACTTATTCTCTCCAACAACTTCAAAAGTCGTATTGTCCAAAATCACAGGATTGATGATTGAACCATAACTTCCATTTGACCAAATGAAATTAGGTGTTTCATTGTTTGCATCATAGGCCTCTATCTTAACCACAGATTCAACACAAGCCTTTATATCGCCCTTGGTGTAAATCATAGGACGAGGATTTACTTTCACAGGCACTGAAATCATTGCCTCGCACCCCATCTCCGAATATCCATAGAGCGTATAACTTGTAGATGCTGCCGGTACAAACGTTATCGTATCCGTTTTCTCTCCGTTGGCCCATTGGTAATGATGAGCACCATGAGCGATTAATGTCGCCGTACTGTCAGGACAGACTCCCGTAATAGCAGTACCCGAAGCCCACAACGAAGGGACTGGCAACGTTTTTACCGGAATCAACAATTCAGAAGTACATCCATCAATATTACCGACAACCTTCAACTCTTCATCTGCCGTCAAAATCTCGCTATACACTGAGGTTCCATTACCGTTATGCCACTTGTAGGTATTCGCACCAGAAGCGGTAATTGTCAAAATCGAACCCGAGCAAACCGCAACATCTCCCGTATAAGAGAGGACGGGCCTCTCCTTCTTAGTGATGGTCCAAGGCACTTCAGCCTCACATCCATTTCCGTCAACGCCTCGCACCGACAACGATTCGTCCTGATAGATATTCATTGAAAGCGTAGGGCCATAAGCATTGTTACTCCAAAAGAACTCATTGGCGCCTGTTGCCGTTATGGTTGCCACGTCTCCTTCGCAAGCGAATGCGTCGCCCGTCACTTTTATAACCGGAGAATCATTGACTATAACTCGAATCTTATTGGTTCCCACACAACCTGTAGTAGTACCTGTCACTGAATATTCTGACGTTGTAAATGGTGCAACCACAATCGAATCCTTCTCACTCGAATTGTTCCATTGGTACGACTCTGCACCCCTTGCATACAAGACAACAGAATCGCCCTTACAAATAGATGAAGAGGCGGCGTCAATCCAAACATACGGAGCACTCAACAGTTTCACACTAAATTCAGCATAGCCTCGACATCCGTTGGAGAAGCCCTCTACCCAATAAGTGGTATCCTGGGAAGGTATTCTGGTAATGGTTGTCACATCCGACCCATCATACCAATTTATATTAGAACTAACGCCTGAAACGGTTAATTTCAAGGCTCGGCCTTCACATATCACAGAATAGCCCAAAATGTTCAACTCAGGCAAAGGTTTCACTTTGACGGTGACAGATTGAGGCAAAGACTTACAACCCAACGAATCCACACATGAAACCATATAAGAAGATGTCGTATCAGGCATAACTGTTCTCACTTTACCACTATAAAGATCAGACCAAACGTAAGTAACAGGTCCATTCGAAGAGACGACATTCGCCTCCAAATCAGTCATTTCTCCCTTACAAATGGGATCAACATTGGCAAGTGAGACCACTGGCAATGGATTCAATCGGACAAAGACGCTCTTCGTCGTTGCGCATCCGTTCTTATATAAACCTGTAACCGAATATTCCGTACTATCCTTCAATGGACGAGCGCGCATCACATCCGTTGTGGCTCCTGTATTCCAAACATATGAGATGTCATTGCCTGTCGTATAAGCGCGCGCGGTCAGTTCCACCGTGTCATTCAAGCAGACGCTTTTGTCGCCCATAATAGTAAATTCGGCACTTGGTTTCACCACGATCCAATAGTTCTCTTTGTATGTGCAGAAATATTCATCCTCCACTTCCAACTCAAAATTCTGTGAACTGGTCATTTTATGTTTGATCGTCTGAGTAGTGTCTCCCGTACTCCAATGGAATTTACTTCCGACCGAAGCCTCCATTGCGGTCAACTCCACATCGGTTCCGTAACAAACTGAATCTGCCGCACTAATCTTCAAATGCGGGAAATAACGCACATTAATTTTCTTCGAGTCCGTCTTTGAACAACCCATTTTAGTCCTTACCGTCATTGCTACATTATGGACACCAGGTTCCATGTACTTCGCCTCTGGATTTTCCAAAGAAGAAAAGGTGCCGTCTCCGAAATCCCAAGTAAACCCTACGATTTCGTCTCCACTGATAGTAGTCTTATTCGTAAAGAATACACGACCATCGCAAGTATCTCGTGTAGAAAAATCTATATTAACGCCAACCTCATCCAATTCAGTCTCCAACTGTAGTGCAGTACAGCCGCTCACATCCATCATCTTACACGAGTAAGAAACACCCGCCTTTATCAACTCGGGCGGAATAAGGGCAACCGATGATTTGTTTTTCATGGTCTCGACACCTAATCCATCCGAACGGCTCCATTCATACGATTCGAAACCTTCCGGCGCTATAATCTGAGCAGTATCCAAGCCACAATTTTTCACCTTCAATTCCAACTTCTTCGTCTCAGCCCAGAAATAGCCATAAGCACGGTGACCTCCAGGCCCAATCTTTCCATTGCTCTCCCGCAAACAATCATGGACAATAATAGTGATTGTTGCCTCCTTGCCCACATGCTGGGACAAATCAAGGGTTCCATAAGTCCATGGGCGATAAGCAAATTGAGTAATCAAACCTGCAGCCGCCGAACCACGACAAACTTTATTTGGCTGGTCGTTGACCAACTCCAAGGAATAGGAGTTCTTGCTGTCGGCACTAACGGTAAATGCACCACAAGGCAAATTGGTTTCCAATTCAGTCGTAGGGTCATAAAAATCTACCGACACATGAAACGAAGGCAATTGTTCGCCTATATGTTCAGAGCGCGCTCCATTCCCTCTGTTTACCAAATCCGGACAATGTAAAACTGCCGCAAAACGATAAGTCAACAAAGTCGTGTTTTCCGTCACTTTGAATTTATAGACCAATTTCTCTGCCATAGCCGCCTCCTTATTGCCCGTAGAGCCAGACTCACACTCAGTCGTTCCCGTTGATCCAATCCTTACTGGCGTGATTCCATCCGGATTGGTTGGAAAATCCCAACAACTAATGATAGGGTCTTGACTGGTAGGGAAACCATTCACAATACCTATTTGCCTATTATTGGTCACTTCCTTCCACTCCTCGTAATAATAGGTACTATCAATGGGATTAAAGCAGAATCCACCCACATATTGTTTCCAATACTGAAGGTTACCGTTTTCAAAACTTAAGTTTGGAGTGTCAATGTTTTCATTCTGAGCCCAAATACTATTTAGGCAAAGAAAGGACATCAACAATAACAACACAGTACGCCTACTTTTATTCACGGCATATAAATATAAGGTCATAACTCAATAATTTTACCTACAGAAAAACCATCATCAACAAGAGAAACGAAGAAACAGAATGCAAAACATTCTAAATCATTAATGAATTATTAGGTACAATCAACTACAAATAATTCAGATAATGGCTTATCAAAAAACTATTTTACACGTACAAATATGAGAATTTATCCCACAAACGCCTAAAATTCATTGACATTTTTTATGAAATTTCAACGAACGGACGATTTTTCCCTACAAACGACAAACTTCTGTTTTCTATAGATAACGCAAGCAGGACAACTGATCTTCGGCAAAGACTTCATTAGCCACTTCCAACAAATCAGAAGGCGTCACTTTGTCCAAGCAACGACATATATCCTCCATACATTCATACTTATCAAAATAAAGAAAACTCTTTCCGATATTGATTGACAAAGACTCTTTACTCTCCTGCGAAATGGCCAACTGGCAAATCAACTGCTTTTTCGCCTTCATCAATTGAAGGTCGGAGAAACGTTCGGTGCGCAATTTCTTGAGTTCGGCAAGAACCAAATGTGCGCTCTTCTCCAAATTCTTCACATCCGTTCCGAAATAAATGGAGAGAATGCCAGAATCTGAATAAGACGTATAGTTAGACTCAACACTATAGGCAATTCCATTTCGTTCGCGCAAAGCAACATTCAAACGGCTATTCATGCCTGGACCGCCTAAGATATTGTTCAGCAAATACAATGATAGCCGTCGGTCATCCGACAATTGGTAGGCACGGCCCCCATAGACGACATGAGCCTGATGCGTACTTCTGTCCATCACCTTCTGACTTGGAACATAAACGGACGGGGCTATGCGGGGCTTATGAGAATGCGATTCTGGGACATCACCAAAATAGCGTTCTGCCCATCGTGCAATCTTCTTGAACGGCACGTTACCCAATGAAAAAAAGACAATCTGGTCGGTTGCATAATTTCGCTTTACGAAACGAATGGCATCCTCCGTCCTATACTTCTTCAAAACTTCTGCATCACCCAATATATTTCTACCCAATGGGTGATCGGCAAAAACCATATTCTCAAAATCGTCAAATATCAATTCTGAGGGTGTATCGTTGTAGGAATTGATCTCATCAATGATGACATCAACCTCCTTTTCTATTTCATTTTGAGGAAACACAGAATGAAAGACAATATCGGCGCATAACTCCATAGCCCGCTCAAAATCAGCAGAGAGAACCGTGGCATAAACAAAAGTCTCCTCTTTCGTTGTATAGGCGTTCAACTCGCCACCCACGTTCTCAAGTCTATTCAAGATATGCCAAGAGCGACGTTTTTCCGTACCTTTAAAGAGCATATGCTCTATAAAATGCGCCAAACCCGACTCCTGTTCCTCTTCATCACGGGTTCCGACATTGATATCTATATCACATTATGACACGGTACTCAAATCCGGCTTGTGCACCACTCGGATACCGTTGCTCAATGTTAATCTTTCTATCTGGCTCTCCATTTCACCTTTTATTTTGACGGATGCTTTACCATCCCGCTTTTATATAGTTCTTCTGCTGCAAGTTCCAACTCGGCATACCAATCTTCGCCAAACTTGCGAATAAGTGGACCTTTTAAAAATTGATAGACAGGCGTCCCATTCTTCTTGCCCAACTCAAACGCCGCCTTACAGACTTTCCACTTATGGAAATTGACAGCCGTATAAGTCGCATATTTTCCTAAACGGACAGGATACAAATGGCAAGAAATCGGTTTATAAAAATCGGTTTTACCTGCTCTACATGCCTTTTCTATGGCACACTTACAATTTCCATCTTCGTCGATATACGAGAAGACGCACTCCCCATTTCCGACAATCGAGGTTACTAAATCACCTTCAATATCACGATAGGCAACGCCTTGCGCTTCAATGACAGCCTTGGATTTGTCCGACAAGTCGTCCCATATCACAGGGAGCAACTCTTTAATGATCTCCACTTCTGACTCTTCCAAAGGCGCTCCTGAATCACCCTCTACACAACACTGCCCTTTACAAGCTGAGAGGTCGCATATAAACGCCTTCTCCAACATATCGAAACTTACAATCGTTTCACCTATCTGCAACATAGCTATCTATAAGGGGGATTCTTCCAACTCCCCGATTTTAATATTTAACATTTAGGCACTCCCAGAAACCTACTGCAAAGCAAATTTTAGAAGTCTCCTCTCTTAATCCAAGCACGAGCCGCCTCGATGATCGTATCAATACCATTGGCAGCATCCTCATCAGTCATATCCACTCGGACATCGGGATCAATACCAAATTCCGTATATTTCTTGTGAATATCCAAATATGGAGAAACAGAAAGCCTGAAACTCCATCCGATAGGCAACTCGCTCGACATTGGCATTCCTGCGCCACCTCCCGTACGGTCTCCAAACTGCATTACGTTAGGCAACGCCTTCATCGTCTGTACAAAATTATTCGTAGCACTATAACACCTGCGATTGGTCAACAATGCCACTTTCTTGTAATACGAAATATTATCGGATGGTTCCAAATACAAAGGCTCCGGCTCCGACAAATCGGCGTGCCCCTTTCCCGTCTTATGCTGCCAATAACCGACCAAAGTCTTTTTCCGGGCAAAACGAGAAGCAAAAACATCTACCAACGAGGCATATCCGCCACCATTATTTCTAAGGTCTATGATAAGACCGTTCGTATCTTCGAAATATTTCAAGACATAATCCAAATTATCGTCCGAAAAAGAGTTGCTAAAATCCGAGTATGAGATATAACCGATCCTATCTTCCAACAGTTTGTACTTCAACCCGCCAGCAGCCCTATAATCCGTTCCCAAGTAATGAGACTTACGAATTATCTTGCTATCATAATTGTCGGGAGAATCACCTTGCACATCATAACGGGAGACATCAAACGCAGAGACCAAATTGACATGTCCGTCTTTCAACTCGTTCAACATATCCGCAAAAATATAGAAAAGATCCATTCTCTTTCTGCAAGCCTCCACCCTTGGGTAATACTCAAGATACACCTCATTCCAATTCTTGATGCTATCCTTTTTATATTCGAAAAAACAGTAGTTTTCATCCACTATTTTCCAAAGCATCTCAAAATTCTCAACGGCATTGCTCGTCTCCACTTCCAAATCCTTGTCACAAGAAGAGAATGCAAAAACCATTGCGCACGAGAGCAACAAAAACTTTGATTTTCTAATGTTGCCCAATATATTTGAAACGAATTCTTTCATAAAGCATAAACATTAAAATCACTCAACTGGGTTTCTATAATCGGCAGGGATTGCCTTCGTACCCTTGAAAGTATTGAAATTATAAACCAATCCCAACATGGCGGAGACATTCATCGTACGAGTTTCCAAAAGATTGACCTCCGTCACCGAACGCTCGGCCAACACACCAAAACGGAACGTACAAATCTTTATCGGCAAATCGAGAGAAAGCTTATTTCTCCACTGCCAACGAGAGCCAAAGGTCGTGACAGGGTAAACGCCATCGTAGTTATGTAAACTAAAGATCTCGTAATAGGTCTGCTTATAATTCGGAGAGAACATTACGCCCACAAAAGGGGTAGAGAAATGGTCGCGCAACGTCAACGTCTTATTTCTCAATCGAATATGATAATAACACATGACAGAAGCCCAAAGATTTGCATCCAACACCAATGAAGCCGGATTGTTCTGGTTGACCATACTATAACGTAGGCCAGCCTCTCCATTAACCAAACCTCCTAACAAAAGGTTCATATTCTTGATAGGACGCAAATGATAATGTACACCCGTAACCCCTTCTATCGTAAAATATAACATGCTCGCCGTCTCTGCCGGATTGGACATGGCAGCAAACGAGGTATTCATCTCGTAATAACGGCTCAGTTTGTCCATATTCTTAGTCATCATCTTAAGACGCTCGTCCATCCACTTCAATCCGCCACCTTTATACAACAAAGGCGAAAGATAGGAGTCGTACGCACGCCACGGTCCCATTGACAAGGTTACCGCCCGATTGGTCAAATTATAGTTACAGGTAGGCGTTTTCACCTTCCTCTCAACCGTATAGTGAGCAACCCGCTCGCCTGCAAGGGTTTCCGATTCGATGGGGTCTTGAGTATCTACAGCCTTCACACCTGCCTGCGACGGCAAGAATAGCAATACTGTAAATAAAACTGCAAAAATTCTCTTCATACACAAAAACTTAAAAAATCACAACCACCTTTTCTTTTTGAAAATAAACAAAGTCAGTGCAGAACAGAATATCATCAGTACGATGGAGAACAAATAGCCATACTTCCAATCAAGTTCGGGCATATACTTAAAGTTCATACCATACATACTCGCAATAAGAGTCGGTGGCAAGAAGATTACAGAAACGACTGTAAATATCTTGATGATTTTATTCTGCTCAATATTAACCAAACCGAGGAACGTATCCTGCAAATAGTCCAAACGCTCAAAACCAAACTTGGTGTGCTCAATCAGTGAGTTAATATCCTTAATAACCAAACCTAACTTAGGCTTCAAATCATCGGGAATCAAATCACTACGCATCACACTGGAAACCACACGATGCTTATCGATGATGTTCTCACGAAGGTGCATCGTCTTTTCCTGAAGGTTCTTAATCTCAAGCAAATCATTTTCATTGACCGAATTGGCAATGGTCAACTTCTTACTCAAGCGACTAATCTCTTTGGTTGCATCCTCGATCATATCGGCATCATACTCCACTCGCGTCTCCAACAAAGCCACGAAAATATGATAACCGGTCGGATAGTTTCGAGGGTTGGCAAACATCTTCTTGATCGTCTCATCGAACGACTTCAAATTGGAGTCGCGCACAGAAACCAAGATTCCATTTTTCAAGATGAAAGAAACAGGTTCTTTCTCATAAGAATCCAACAAGAAATTGGAGTTGGCAACCAATGTATCTTCCGTCTCTATGAAACGAGAAGAAATCTCGATTTCTTCGATCTCCTCCTCTTCCTGGATATAGATTTTGAGGAACTGCTCCAATTCTGACTCCGTTTCCGGCGTAACATTATTTAGGTCCACCCAGACGAAGTTGCTCAATGGAAGCGTCTTCAATATATTTATGTCTTTTGCAATTTTAAGTCGGCCATTCTCTATGTAGAATAGTTTTACTTCCGAAGGTCTCATTTTTAATACTGAATAAAAAAATAATTAATCGGTTAGCTACCACATGCGACACCAACTTTAGGTGCCACCCAAAGCGGGATGTACTCCCCTGCCGACATCATTAAGGAACTTTGTTCTTCTCGACGATATTGGTCAATTCCACGAACTCCGCCACGCTCAACTGCTCTGGACGTTTGGTGAACAATGGCATCTGATAGACAGGGTTATCCTTGCCTAATATCGGCTGAAGGGAATTGCGCATCATCTTACGCCTCTGATTGAAACCCGTCTTCACCACTTGCGTAAAGAGAACTTCGTCGCAATCCAGTTTAGAGACAGAATTACGCTTCATCCTTATCACGGCAGACTTCACCTTGGGAGGTGGGTCGAATACATATTCATGGACAGTAAATAGATACTCAATATCGTAAAAGGCTTGCAACAACACACTAAGTATGCCGTAAGTTTTTGAACCAGGAGTTGCTGCGATACGTTCAGCCACCTCCTTCTGTATCATACCGGAACAAACAGGAATATGATCCCTGTTTTCCAAAACTTTAAAAAATATCTGGCTTGAAATATTATAGGGATAATTGCCTATCACAAACAAATCCCCCTCCCCGTACAATTTGGAAAGATCCATCTTGAGGAAATCTCCTTCAATGACTCTACCTTCCAATGCAGGAAAATTATCATGCAGATAGACGACGGACTCCCGGTCCAATTCCACCACCTGCAAATCTATGTTCTCATTTTGCAAAAGGAACTGAGTCAAAACTCCCATTCCCGGACCAATCTCCAAGACCTTGGTAGGCTTGGTAATCTCCAAACTTTCAGCTATGCTGCGGGCAATATTGAGGTCCTTTAAAAAGTGTTGCCCTAAGAATTTCTTGGGCGTAACTATCATAATCCATATACTCCTTATACTTTATCTGGGCATGCTCTTTCCAACACTCCCCTTTATTCGTAATTAAGCGGTGTAACATCGCCTTAGGAAATTTATTAACAAGCCATCCTCAAAACGGCATGCTAAACACGACAAAGTTAAGAATTTTTATCCACAAAGTAAACATATAAACAATTAAAATACCACGAATAGCATATTTTGACTACTTTTGTAAAAACAAACAGACAAATAACTTGTCACTCTAATAACAACAACAATGAATAAAGAAAAGGTAAAAACGGCCCTCCAAGTCATCGGTTCGTTCTTCATCAGTTTCCTTATTTTTTATTTGGTATATAAAGACCAAGATCCGACAGCCATAAAAAAGGATCTCAGCCAATGTAATATATTATGGATCTTATTCTCCATCCTATTAGGAGCGCTAAGCCATTTCATTCGTGCTCTACGATGGAAACAACTCATCGAGCCGCTCGGCAAGAATCCAAAATTGAGTTCTACATACATTGCCGTCATGATCGGCTATTTTGCCAACTATCTCATACCGAGAGCAGGTGAAATGGCCCGTTGTGGGGTTTTAAAGAAGACGGACGACATCTCCTTCTCGGAACTTCTCGGAACCGTCATCGCCGAAAGAGTTTTCGACCTTATTGTGCTACTGCTATTCGTGGGAGCCGCAATTCTTTCCCAACTCGACCTGTTCACACAAGTATTTTCTGCAGAATCGCCCATAGGTGAAAGCCTAAAGCAAATCATATCCAACCCATTCATTTGGATGGCAGTGGTTATCGTCTGCTCTTTGCTATTCTTCTTCCGAAAAAAGATCATAGCATCCAGCCTATGTCAAAAAGGCATTGAGTTGTTTAAAAATGTGATTAACGGCGCAAAAACCTTCTTCAAGGTGAAAAACAAACCGTTGTTTATCATTTATACCCTTCTCATCTGGCTATTCTACTTTAATATGACCTTCCTCTGTTTTCAAGCGTTTGAGTTCACGAGGAACTTAACTCTCAACGTCGGACTCTCCACCTTCGCAATTGGAAGCATGGGCATCGTTGCTCCGGTACAAGGTGGCATCGGGGCTTGGCATTGGCTCACATCGCAATGCCTACAGTTCTACGGCATCGGCATTGAACAATCGTTGTCTTTCGCCTTTGTGGTCCATCTCGCCCAAACACTTATGATTTTGGTCATCGGCTTCGTCTGCTTCATAGCGTTCTCCTTTATCAAAAAAGGGGCAATAGAAACAAAATAACAAAGACATGGAGACAAAAGGGAGAATCATCATCACCGTGACCAACAATTTGGAGGGAGACCAACGCATCAACAAGGTGGCATCCTCCCTCCACAACCAGGGTTATGACATCACAGTTATCGGCTCCCAAAGCAGAGAGTGCCATCCCTACTCCCGCCCCTACAAAACCAAACGCCTGCCCGTATTTTTCAAGAAGGGCTTTCTCTTCTACGGAGAGTTCAACATACGACTGTTCTTCAAGTTACTTTTCGCCCCATGCGACTTGATGCTTGCCAACGACACAGACACCGTCGCTGCCGTTTATTTGGCCAGTAAACTGAGGAGGAAAAAGTTTGCCGTCGATTTGCACGAACTATTTCCCGAAGTGCCTGAAGTCGTCAATCGCCCTTTTGTCAAATCCTTCTGGACAAAAATAGAAGACATCATTTTCCCGCATATAAAACACGGATATACGGTTTGCCAATCCATAGCCGATTACTACAAAAAACGCTACGGCATTAACCTCGGCGTGGTACGCAACATTCCAAACAAAAAAGCGTACGAAGGAAGAAACAAAAAATTAGATTACGGCGATAAAAAAATCATCCTCTACCAAGGTGCGGTCAACATAGGCAGAGGCATCGAATGGATCATCGATGCTATGCCATTGATAGACAATGCCGTGTTTGTAATCATCGGCAATGGCGACATCAAGGCCGAAATGGAGAGGAAAGTACAGGAAATGCAACTCAACGACCGTGTCTTTTTCTTAGGCCACATGCCATTTGACAAACTTTCCGAATACACACGCTCTGCCGACTTAGGCGTTTGCTTGCTAAAAAACCAAGGGCTAAGTTACTACTTTTCGCTTCCCAATCGTGTATTCGACTATATGCAACAGCACGTTCCCCTGTTAGCCACGGACTTTCCTGAAATAGCCAACATTCTCCGCACCCATGGAACAGGCGTATTAATCGACCATTACGAACCTCAATATCTTGCACAAACCATCCAACAAATCCTCGATACACCTATCGACCATGAGAAATACGAAAAGGCTTGTGAACAATTCAATTGGGAGAACGAAGAGAAAACGATGCTAAACATCATACAATCAGCATTATAAGAACGCATTACCCTTCATTCAAACAAATCAGGCAAGGAGCAAACGAATAAAACGAAAAAGGGCAACCCAACCGAGTTGCCCTAAAACAATGTAACCTATAAAAGATTATTCAAGATTCTCAACGATTTGAGCCTCAGGCGCATTTCTCTTGATAGAATCGATACCGTTCATCAAGCTTGCCTTCGCCTTGTAACCCTCACCAATAGCAATGTTCTCACCGTTTGTAGCCTTCAAACGGAAACGGAACTCACCTGCCTTATCTTTATAAACCTCCCACTTAGGGTTCTTCTGAGTCTCAAAACCTTCAACTGTTTGATCCTCCATGTTTGCCACCAAACAATTCTTTTGAACACTTGCGATACCGTTCTTGCAAGCTGCCAATGAAGAATAACCTTCTGTTCCTGTAGCAATGATTTCGCCGTTACCTGCTTTCAAATTAAAACGGAATTCTCCTTTTTTGTCCTTTTCAATAACAAATTTTCCCATCTTTTATGTTTTTAAAGTTAATCAATTCATTTTTATATAGCGAATATAATATATTTCATTTGGAAAATCAAACAAAAGTTCAAAATTTCACGCTCGTCTTTATCAGAATTTTCTTGGATATTTCTCTAACCTCTGAAATTTCTATATCAAAGACACTAAGATTTACACAGATATCAGTCAGACGAACTTTGTTTTTCACTCTATAAAGACACAGAAATCAACCCATCACAACTCATAGAGTATCAAGATCTTAAAATTCATACTATAGGCTCATTTCGTTTTCATTTTATAACTTTTTGGAAAAACGTCCCCATAGTTTTTTCTGGTGCTTCCTACTTATACAGTTTTTTCTCAAAAAAATGTTCCACTTTCACATATCGACAGACTTTTAGTTAGAAACTCACCCAAAAATCACTTGTGAAACTTGAGTTTTTTTAACTATATTTGAAAATCAAAAGTTGAATAGCCTCAACGGCATCAGCTCAACTAAATGGTTTTTATCATGAAAAACAAAATTCACTTTCAGAAGGGCAGTTCTCTGCTCGTCAGTTTACTTGCATTAACACTGACTCCGACCTCGCTTTACGCGAAGACATTTTCCGTCAAAAACGCATCTGGTGTTGAGATTACCTACACCACATCTGACGAGAACCCACAAAATGCAAAAGTTGCGAGCAACAGCATTGACAAAGAGACCGTCACCGAACTGCAAATTCCAGAAACCATAACTTACAATGGTGCCAACTATACAGTCACGGGCATATCAGACAGCGCATTCATCTGGTGCGACAAATTGACCTCCGTCCGCCTTCCTCAATCCATCCAAACCATTGGCGACAATGCTTTTGAAGACGCACTAAGTTTAAAGGAGATTGAGATTCCGAACGGAGTGACAACCATCGGGCAAAAAGCCTTCTACGATTGTCACAAACTGACCAAAGCCGCTCTTCCAAAATCATTGATTTCCATAGGGAACGACGCATTCGCATTCTGCGGAAGTTTGGAAGAAATTGAACTATCCAACAACATTAAATCAATCGGTGCAGGTGCTTTTTACGATTGCCAAAAGTTAAAGAGCATAACCCTACCCAACAACATAACTGAAATTGGGGCCAACACTTTCTACAAATGTCACGATTTGGCCGAGGCCAACATTCCAAGCAAAGTCACCAGCATAGGCGATTATGCCTTCTTCGAATGCGAGAGCCTCACTAAAATAAAATTGCCAAGCAGCCTCACCAAAATTGGAGATGGTGCTTTTTCAAAATGCGCTGCCATCAAGGCCATCACCATTCCCAACAGCGTAAAGGAGTTAGGAGAAAGAGTATTCCACGAATGCGAAAACTTGGAAGAGGTGAAATTGACCAACAAAGTGACCTCCATTCCTAACGGCACATTCTTCGGTTGCTCTTCTTTGAAAAAAAGCGCGATTCCGAACGCCATCACCACCATCGGCGATTATGCGTTCTATCAATGCACCAGCATGACCGAGGTCGAAATCAGCGACAAAGTGGAGAACATCGGAGACCACGCATTCAATGCCTGCAACTCCCTTGTTGCCATCACCGTTGACAAGGGCAACAACAACTACAGCAGTCAAGATGGCATCCTTTACAACAAGGAGATGACAGATTTAATCCAATATCCAGCCAACAAAGCAGACAAATCTTTCACCATCCCAGACGGGGTAAAAAAGATAATGGACAATGCTTTCTACAAATGCAAGAACATCGAAAATGTGACAAGCCCCAATAGTTTGACCGAGATCGGGAAATTTGCATTCTACTATTGCAACGGCATCACAAAAGTCGTCATTCCTCAATCTGTCAAAACCATAGACAATGGAGCCTTCAGCATGTGCAGAAACTTAAAAGAGATAAACTTGCCGAAAGGACTGACAGAAATTGCGATGGGAACATTCAGCGGTTGCACCAACCTCAACAACGTAATCATTCCAGAAGGAGTCACTTCCATAGGAAACCTTGCATTCTATAAATGCACGAATCTCAGCCACTTGGAACTTCCGACAACCATCTCAAGCATAGGTAAGAATGCCTTCATCGGCACAAAAACAATCTATGCCGAGGAGGATGAGTCGAACCGATTCAAAGACAGCATAACATTCTAATGGATATGGGGAAGAACACCCGGCTCCGACCAATCATGTTAGCAGGGACTGGCAGCGATGTAGGCAAAAGCATCATCGCTACAGCCCTCTGCCGCATTTTCCTACAAGACGGATATGCGCCAGCACCCTTCAAGGCGCAAAACATGGCCCTCAACTCCTTTGTCACGCCTGACGGGAAAGAGATCGGCCGTGCGCAAGCCGTACAAGCAGAAGCGTGCCGTCTGAATGCGGAAACGGACATGAATCCCCTATTACTGAAACCAACCGCCGAGCACACGACTCAAGTCATACTCAACGGAGTTCCCATAGGCAATCGCTCTGCATACGACTACTTCAAAAAGGAGAATCGCCAACATTTACGGCAGGAAGTATGTCAAGCGTTCGACCGCCTCAACACCCGATTCAACCCTATTGTCTTAGAAGGTGCCGGAAGCATTTCCGAAATCAATTTACGGGAAACAGACATCGTAAACATGTCAATGGCGAGACACGCAAACGCCAATGTCATACTGATAGCAGACATCGACAAAGGGGGTGTCTTTGCCTCCTGCTACGGAAGCATTATGCTACAAACGCCCGAAGACCGGGCTTTGATAAAAGGAATAATCATCAACAAATTCCGAGGCGACATCAGACTATTTGAGAAGGGCAAGCAAATGATGGAAGAGATATGTGGCATTCCTGTACTTGGTATCGTCCCCATGTTCGACCACATCGCCATCGACGAAGAAGACAGCGTTCAACTACGGGGAAAGAGGCATACCCTATCCCATGACAAAGTTAACATTGCCGTCGTTCTATTGCGCCACATCAGCAACTTCACAGACTTCAACGTGCTGGAACGTGACAACCGCGTAAACCTATTTTACACCAACTCCCCAAAAGACATAGAAGCAGCAGACATCATCATCCTCCCTGGAACAAAATCCACGCTTGACGACCTTTACGAACTGCGCAGAAACGGATTGGTGAGCAGCATCATTCGTGCCCACAAAGCAAAGAAAACCATCATTGGCATTTGCGGAGGCTTCCAAATATTGGGGCAAGCCATACACGACCCATTGGGTATAGAAGGCAGCATACAAAGCCTACCCGGCATCGGCTTACTCTCCATCGAAACGACGATGGACGCAACCAAAAAGACGCGACAAGTGGAGTTTGAATTTGGCGGAACTCGTTGCAAAGGCTATGAAATTCATCAAGGAGTAAGTACAACCGATCAACTAATTTTACAAGAGGGGTCATGTATTGGCACCTACCTGCATGGCTTTCTCGACAACCCTTCCGTCATCGAGTATATATTAAAAGACAAAGTGAAAAAGGAAAGCGAAACATTCAATTTAGAAGATTTCAAAGAGAGGCAATACGACCTCTTAGCAGAACACATACGAAAACATGTGGACCTTCCTAAATTATACGAAATAATGAGAGTATAAAGACCACCTAAAAAGGCCGTTCGTTACAGAACAGCCTTTGTCTTATCATCGATTGGTGAAATAACTAATGAGCCAATACACCAAAGCAAACATTCCGGCAACAATAAAAAAGCCTGATATAGAGATGATATTTACCAACCGAATCTGTTTCTTATCGTGGTCAACAACGCCTTGAATCATATTTCGGCAAATATAACTGGCTGGAAACACAATGTCAAACGCAGTACCTATGACAGGGATGAATCCAATCAGCAAATCCGTCAGGAGAACAAAAAGCACGGCTAACGACAATCGCAAATGACGCACCACGAAAGCACTAATATAGACATAGCCTAAGCCTACGACAAAAGATAAAGCATCCCCAAAAAACTCAAAGATGCCCAAAAACGCATCCAAAATATCGAAGCCGATAGCGCCACTTATCAATATACGGTAACTCTTGGACTCTCTGATACGCTGGCTGATGCGTTCCTTTTCTTCCCTTCGCTTTCGCTCCTTCTCAATTGCCTCAAGTTGCTTTTGTTGATCATTTTGGGAATCGAAACCCAACCGTTCTCCCGTCTCCCTTCTTCTCTGATTTGACATGACTCTTTATTTTGATGAATGGGGAATTGCCCAAAGACAATTCCCCATTTGTCCCTCTTTAAATTTCCAACACCTTTGTTCCTGAAAGGAATGCATCGAAATCGGCATCATTCCAATCGGAAGCCGAACCTCCGGCAAGGTCAATCAATGCTTTGCGAAGATCCTCCTTGTCAACCGCCAAGTTTGCACGACGCAACGCCTCTTGAATCACTTCACTCTTCTTGTCCAACAAAGAAATTTCCTTTTGGAATTCATCCTTCAAACGAGCCATTTCCGAAACATAAACATCATTGTTCAACTTAGCCTGCAACTTCATAGCCTGCAAGCGTGTCCAACTATCAAATAGCGTAGCAGTCTTATCAACAGCAGCGACCAATTCAGCCTTCATTGTCGCATCCGTTTGGAAATCTTTGGACAAATCTTCGACAACGGCATCAGCGATGCTGCCACTATTCTGACGAACCTGCTGAGACAAACTATCCGTGAAGTTCAACACGCGTTGTTGAATATCCGTTGGCAGAAGCGCATTTTGCTCTTTGGCCAAAGTTGTCGTTCCAGTCAAATTCTCATTCAATCCCAACTGCATCACCTGCTTTGCCGCATGAAGCAAAGATACGATGTCTTTCAAGTGCTTTGCCACGCGAAGACGCAACTCAGGAGAACATTGTATGCGGTCGGCCATCTTCTTGTTCAACTCCTTCAGACGCTTGATTGAGAAATCATATTCCTTCTTGTTCTTCTCCAATAATTCGTCGTGGCTCCTACGATTCTCCGTTGCTTCGGTCACATCCAACATGGCATTCTCATACTCCGTGACAAAAGCCCCATAGAGGTCAGACCAATCTGTGATGTTTTCCTCGTACTTACGTTGCGTATAGCCGAATGTAAGGAGTTTCATTATCGCATTAGGCTTAGACGGCTTCTCTTTTTTTGCCTTTTGGTATTGCCCCTTCTGCGTATCAATCATATTCTTCCAATCCTCAATCTGATAATCGAACAAGGCGATATTCTCCTGATGATCATTGATGCTCTCTTCCAATTCTTTACAACGTGCAAGCAACGCATCGCGCTCCTTTTTCAACTCCTGCACATCATCGCCCGAATATATTTCACGCAACAACTGTTCGAAATCATCAGAAAGCACTCCGTTGCTCAAACGAGCAAAGGCATCTGCCTGTGGAATATAATGATCATTCAACGTTTTATGAATAATTCCCAAACGCTTCAAATCGGCACTCACCTTCAATTTGTCACGTTTCACACTATCCTCAAAGCGAACATACTGCTCAGTCAGTTGCGTCTTTTTCGCATTCGAATCCAAGACGTGGTTCAGACATTTAACCAACTGAACAGCCAATAAGCTATAAATGCCAGCCTTACCGACACCGCCTTTTCCTCCCAACTTTTTCAAAGCCACCGTCGAAGAGGATGCACCGTCCAACATTTTGTTGAAACTCTCCGAAATTTCGCCCAACAAAAGCGTACACTTCGAATCCAACTTATTGTACTCCAACTTGGCCGTTTTCTGCATAGCAGAGACATCCAGCCATTTGACCGAATCGAAATCGAACAATTCAGGAGCGACGACCTTCACCGAGTCACCGAATATATCTACCAAAGTACAAGCATTCTGCATAAAAATAGAATTGACGCAACTTCTCAACTCCACAAAGTCATGGATATCACGCTTCACGCCATTTTCCGCCTCATAATAGTCTTGCACCATACCCTCATAGTGGGTCATCAATGCGCTACCTTTCGAGCGAAGTTCCTCAATGCCATTCGTACCTTGCAACCATTTATAGACAGAAGCAGCCTCTTCCGTCAACTCGACGATAAATTCACTTTTCAAACTGTTGGCCGATTCTATCAGGCGCGCTTCCGTCTCTTTCAAATCTTTAGCGACAATGGACAACAAAGCACTACTGATACCATCTTTACCCAGTGATTTCATATTAGCCTCATCTACTACAGAAGAAGCACCGTCGTTGGAGACAATCATATTGCGGATCACATCAGCCATACCAAATTTTTGGTACGCCTCATAGACAAGACGCTCCAGTTCGACACCATCTATACTATCCAACCCTAATTTCTTGCAAAGGATATAAGCCAAATCATCGCGCTTAATAGGATCATTCTCCCTCTTCTGCTCCTCTGCTATCGTTTTAATTAGGTCGTACATTTTCTCATCATTTCTCATTAGCCTAAGATTTTTTAGTAAGACATATTCAAATATAAAAAAAGAGGTGAAGATGGACAAAGAATAAAAGTAAAAAAAATAAAAACACCCCAAAACTTGTCTTTATTGGCCCAAACGCAACTTTTTTAAAAGATTATGTATATATTTGTCAATAAGTTCAAGACTAATGTTACTATAACCCAAAGGTATTGATAAAACAACCTTCTTATAATTAACAGCAAGGAAATGCAGAAAGAATTACTGTTGGCAGATGAAGCCATAGCACAAGGTTCAATTGATGGAGGCTTATCAGGTGTATATGCCTACCCGGGTACGCCCTCAACTGAAATAACAGAATATATTCAAAATTCCAAGCAAGCGAAAGAGAGAAACATCCACAGCCACTGGTCGTCCAACGAGAAAACTGCCATGGAGGCTGCATTGGGCATGTCATACGCCGGGAAACGTGCTCTGGTTTGCATGAAGCATGTGGGAATGAATGTAGCGGCAGACTGTTTCATCAACACGGCAATGACCGGAGTAAACGGAGGCATGATGGTACTGGCCGCCGACGACCCTTCTATGCACTCCTCTCAAAACGAGCAAGACTCACGCTTCTATGGCAACTTCGCCATGATACCTATGTTTGAGCCTTCCAACCAACAAGAGGCTTACGACATGGCATACAACGGATTCGAACTTTCCGAAAAATTGGGTTACCCCATTCTCATGCGTGTAGTCACTCGTTTGGCCCACTCTCGTTCTGGTGTGGAGCGCAAGGCCGCCAAAGAGGAGAACAAAAACAGTTTTCCAGACGATCCACGTCAATTCGTGCTTCTTCCTGCCATAGCCAAACGAAGATATCAAACATTGTTGGACGCCCAAGACGCCATGCTGAAAGCGTCCGAGGAATCCATCTACAACCAATACATCGACGGGGAAGACAAAACAATAGGTGTCGTCGCTTGTGGCATCGGCTTCAACTACCTCAACGAAACCTTCCCTAACGGGTGCCCTTATCCCGTAGTGAAAGTTTCCCAATACCCTTTGCCCAAGAAGATGATTGACAAATTGGCCGCTGAATGTGGGCAAATCATCGTTTTGGAAGATGGTTATCCATTCGTAGAGAACCAACTAAAGGGATTTTTTGACAATACGAAAATAAAAGGACGGTTGGACGGGACTCTGCCTCGTTCGGGCGAATTGGACCCTGACAACGTAGGCAAAGCTTTTGGAAAGACAAACGCCATTACATATACTGTTCCATCAGTTGTCAAGATGCGACCACCTCAAATGTGCCAAGGTTGCGGTCACCGCGACATGTATGAAGCGCTCAACGAGGTTTTGAAAAGTTACGACAACAGTAAAGTATTTGGCGACATTGGTTGCTACACGTTAGGTGCGTTGCCTCCATACAGTTCCATCAACTCTTGCGTGGATATGGGTGCCTCCATCACGATGGCCAAGGGAGCAGCAGATGCTGGACTCTTCCCTTCCGTTGCCGTAATTGGCGACTCGACATTCACCCACTCGGGAATGACCGGACTGCTTGACGCTGTGAACGAGAATTCGAACATTGTGGTCATCATTTCCGACAACGAAACGACGGCTATGACCGGAGGACAAGATTCTCAAGGAACAGGAAAAATCGAGTCCATTTGCCAAGGCTTAGGCGTTCATCCTGAACACCTCCGCGTATTCGTCCCTTTGAAAAAGAATTTCGAAGAGATGAAGCAAATCATCAAAGAAGAGATTGAATACAAGGGCGTTTCCGTAATCATTCCACGACGCGAATGTATCCAGACCGCTTCAAGAAAGAAAAAAATGGCAAGCATTCAAAAATAAAAATCCATGCAGAATCCAAACAAAATACTATTTCTCGACATAGAAACGGCTCCTCTCACAGCCACATTGTCGGAAATGGATCCAACGCTCGCTAAACTCTGGAATGAAAAAACCGAGCAGATGAAAAGCAGGGCTCCAGAACGATATGGAGAGGATTGTACCGGAGAGACCGTATTTCAAGAAGCAGGCATATTTGCCGAGTTCGGACGAATCGTCTGCATTTCAGTAGGCTTTATCGCAGGCGAGGGTGAAAATATGGTTCTGCGGGAAAAATCATTCTATGGCACAGACGAGAAGAAACTATTGTCAGATTTTGCAGCGCTTCTGAACGGTTATTACCAAGATGCGAACAGTTACCTTTGCGGACACAATTCCAAAGAGTTCGATTTTCCGTTCATCGCCCGCAGAATGCTGATAAACGGCATTGCCCTACCAAACATCCTTAACGTAGCCGGCAAAAAGCCTTGGGAGACACGATTCCTCGACACAATGGACATGTGGAAGTTTGGCGACTACAAACATTACACCTCGCTCAAATTACTATGTGCAATTTTCGGCATTCCAACGCCTAAGGATGATATTGACGGCAGCCAGGTTGCCAACGTCTATTACAATGAGAAAGACTATGACCGCATAGCCAAATATTGCGAAAAAGACGTTCTTGCCACCGTCCAAGTTTACCTCCGTATGAATGGACAAGAGACCATCAAGGAAGGGAATGTAATAGGAACATTCACAAATAAATAACTTATAAATCTTTTAAAATTATTCGAAATGAAAAAAACATTATTTATGTTAGTAGCATTTCTCTGCACTATGTTTGCAGCGAATGCAGCAGCACCAAAAGTGGAAGGCGATCTCAAATGTTTGAAAGGCCAAGAGGCTGTAGCCACGAAGTTCACTTACAACAACATGACTGTTGGTAAGATGACTGAGCAAGCTTACGTTGACAAGAAGGTATCAGAGTACAACGAAAAGAAGGCCGGCCGCGGTGACGAATGGTTTGCCATGTGGGAGAGCGACAAGGAAAAGGTTTACCCTGTCACTTTCAGCGAGTTGTTTGAAAAGCACAGCAAAATCAAGACAAACAACTTGGAGGCACAAAAATACACGCTTGAGGTTAATACTGACTTCTTCGAGCCAGGATTCAACATCGGTATCGTAAGACAAGACGCTTACGTTAGCGTCACAGTAAAGGTTTACGAGACAGCTGCACCTGACAAGGTTTTGGCTAAGGTTACTATCCTTAAGGCTCCTGGTAGAACATTCAGCGGTAACGACTACGCTATCAGCGACCGTGTAGGCGAGGCTTACGCTAAAGCAGGTAAGGAGTTGGCTAAAGTGGTTGCTAAAGCCATTAAGTAATAAACATTACGCAAAAAAGACAACGCCCCCGAAAGTGGTGAATACTTTCAGGGGCGTTTTTTATACCCGCCAACAGTCACTTAGCGTGAAACAACCTACAACGGAACCATATCCTTTACAATTGCCCAACCGCTATCCATTGGCCTTGATTTTTGAAGCCGGTTGGAACCTCTTGCAAATGTAAGGGTTAAGGATTTGAAATATCAGTCGATAACATTGACCTTACTTTGCTTTTTCCATATTTTCTTTTCTGAGCATTGCTCTTTTATAATAGTATTCTAAATGACCGGGCTCAGTGTAGTATTCTTTATCTCTGTTTAGAATAGAGTTGATGCTATCTTTTAGTTCTGCAGAGTTATAGAAGTCCAAGCATTTCATTAGTAATAATGGATTATCATATTTACTCGCATAATATTTAGTAGCGTACTTTGTTGCTAAACTATCTAACATTATAGCATCATCAATGTCTATATCTACGACTTCAAAATAGCCAGCTGCACTTCCATCATTGGAAACAAATTCCTTTATGATTGTGGAATCTTTGCTGTTAGAGAGGTAAAGGCAGCTACAGAATGCAAAATCTTTCAAACCACTTTCTATATACTCTCTCGCTATAGCCAAGGAATCTTGGGAGAAAACATTTGCGTTAAAACATAGAAGTACGACAAGTGCAAGGAATGACTTTATTGTTTTCATGTCTGCAGTATTTATTTGTGAACGTCTAATATATTATATTAATTACATCTACAAATATAGTATATGAACGCTATAAAAAAATAGAATCAGCCCGAAGGCTGATTCTAAATCTCGTTGACTCCGTTTGGTGTCAGTGAATGAAATCTACTACTGAACATTGATTTTCACTTGCTGCTTGCCGTTGGTTCCATTCATCACGATGAGGTACACTCCCTTAGGAAGCGGCGTATAATCACCGAAACGGAGGAACTTGCTTCCCTTGCTGATGAGCGTTGAAAGTTCTTTTCCATCCATACTAAAGAGAGAAACGGTATAGACCTCCTCATTCTTTGTGTCAACCAGCAAATCGACCTTACCATTCTCAATTGAAACAACCTTCAATCCAGAAGCATCAGCCACTTCTTCCACAGAGGAAAAGGAGCCCAAGTCCGCCTTCAACTCCCACCAATCGACATTCATCAAAAAGGCACTTTCGCCACTGAAACTTAAAGTCAACTTCTGAACACCCTTCGTCAATTGAGCCTCCGACTCCTCTTCATACCAATCATTCCAGCCTGACGTCTTTTCAGGACTAACTGTAATTTTGCCCAAAACCGTACCAAGCGAATCAAGGAGCGAAATCGTACTTGGCTCTTCGGCGGCCGATGCTACCCGCGCACGGAAGGTGTATGTTGCGTCAGCAGGCACATCCACCAGATAGTTAGTCCAGTCTCCATCGTTAATCCAACCCACATTAGGTTCACCTTCAGTATCAGGCTCCACTTGCACACCCATCATTGTCATATAGTCCTCTGCCTGAATTCGAGCAGGAATAACAATCGGATCAAACGGTTGGTTGGTCAATTTCAAATTCGAATCAAACTCATACGTTGCACCAGCCTTCGTCTCCACGGAAACTTGGTTGCTGCCATAAGTGACATTCAATGTCCCGCCACATTCAGAAGTGATAGCAACAAATTGCATCTTACCGCCGTTCCATGCCATTGAGTCAATGGTAAAACCACCGCGCGCACGAATACCTGCCACACTACCAGCAGACCATTTGGACGGCAACGCCGGAAGTATTTGAATCTTGTTGTTGTGGCTCTGAATCAACATTTCGTTGATGCCAGAAACAGCACCAAAGTTTCCATCAATTTGGAACGGAGGGTGCGCATCAAACATATTGTTATACGTTCTATCTGGCGTCAAAAGCATGCGAATAAGGTTGTATGCATGATTGCCATCGTGTAAACGTGCCCACAAATTTATCTTCCAAGCAAGTGACCAACCCGTAGCCAAATCACCGCGCTGCTTCAAGGTATTCTTAGCAGCCTCCGCCAATTCAGGAGTCTCGTCCACCGTGATTTGAGCACTTGGGAACATTCCATACAAATGAGAGACATGACGGTGGTCACTTCGTGGGTTATCCCAGTCCTCGAACCACTCTTGCAACTGATCGTATCTACCGATTTTGTGTGGAGGCAAACGCTTCACAGCCGCCTGCATCTTTGTTCGCAAATCTTCGTCAACGCCTAATATTTCAGAAGCCCTAATCGTGTAGTTCCACACATCCCGAATAATCTGATTATCCATCGTAGGGGCAAAGCAGACATTGTAGCCGCCATGATCATTCTCAGGCGAACAACTTGGAGCTGTAACCAGATATTTATGACCAGAAACAGGTTCTTCCACCATACTATTCAAAAAGAAGAGAGCAGAACCCTTAATGGTAGGATAAACATCCGCCAAATAAGCCTTATCCGTAGGGTTGAAAAGGAAGTGTTCCCAAAGGTGAGTACACAACCATCCTGCACCCGTAGGCCACATACCCCATGCGCCATCAATCGGAGCA
The DNA here is from genome assembly GCA_024401455.1 of Paludibacteraceae bacterium. Taxonomy (GTDB): domain Bacteria; phylum Bacteroidota; class Bacteroidia; order Bacteroidales; family Paludibacteraceae; genus RGIG10190. The sequence continues at coordinate 51,949 of JAKSLA010000007.1, forward strand.
CAGCGGTTCCACAGGTCAGTATTGTGGTGTTCCACCCAACCTTCGTTCACTCCCCAGTGGACTTTTGCCGTCTTTTCGCCTTGCGGAACCATTGATTTCACCTTATCAATCAAAGGAATTGCACATTCTGAAAGATTTGCAGACTCGGCCAACCAGTAGTTCATCTCCAAATTGATGTTAGTCGTATATTTACTACCCCAAACAGGATTGGTGTCTTTGTTCCATATGCCTTGCAAATTAGCAGGCTGACCACCCGCACGCGAACTGGCAATCAACAAATATCTACCGTATTGATAGTATAATTCTACAAAATCGGGATCGTCCGTAGAATTGAAGTTCTTAACACGAAGCGTGGTAATGTCACCCGCACTGGCATGAGCCTCACCCAAATCCAAACGGACACGATTGAATATCGATTGGTAATCCTTCAGATGGTCAGCCAAAATATCCTCATACCTCTTTCCTCTCACCTTTTCCATTATTGCCTTGGCACGAGCAGCAGGGTCGCCACTTACATCTGCAAACGAGTTGAAGTTGGTGGCCGTCGTCAAAATCAAAGTGGCGCTATTGGCACCCGAAACATTCAATTTATTATCAGTCAAAGAGGATGTACCACCCTCAGCCACCACCTCCAAACGATTTTCAAACTTAATGTCATTAACCGTCACATCATGCACCAAAACAGGGCCTTCGCCATGCAGATAATTATTTCGGTGAGGAGTTGACATCGTTGCATTGAACGAAATCTTACCCGGCTTATCGGCCGTAAGCCGAACTACTATAATATGGTCCGGATAACTGGCAAAATATTCTCTCGTATATTCTGTTCCATCGTGAACGTATGTAGTTTTGGCCATCGCCCGCGACAAATCCAACTCACGATAGTAGTTGGCCGCACCATAATGAGGAAAATTCAGTTCCAAATTTCCGACTGGCTGAAAACTTGCAGGTCCCCACCCTATCATACGTTCGCTGACAATGGACTCTGCCGCTGCATAATTTCCAGAAAAGAGAGCACTACGCGCATCATTCAAATAGTTGGCAGCACCTGCCTTGTTATTGTCGCCCGGGCCTCCCGACCAAACGGTACTTTCGTTAAGTCCGATGATGTCTTTCACAACACCACCATAGACCAAGCCTCCCATATAACCATTTCCGATAGGAAGAGCATCAGTGAAACTGTCTCCAGCATCCTTATCATACCAAAGCACCATCGGACGGGCTTCGGCAAAAATTGAGGAGGCAGCCCAAAGCAACGCTCCACAAACCAGTTTAATAACTTGACGTGTTTTCATGATCTTATATTTTTGGAACTCCTAAAAATTGTCATGCAGGAATTTTGAAGATTTTGCACGCAAAAAAATCTTAGAGAGCACCTAATGTTATACGTTAAAAACCGAAGTATTTATCGAAAAACTCCTAAAACGTAAAATACTACCAAGGGGGAACAAACTACTTAACAGAGCCTCAACCACATCCGAACTCGTTCATAAGTATAAAACAAGCAATGCGACAAGACATAAAAAACCTGTCTGCACAGAGCAAAATACGATTTTCTCTTACTTACTATTTGTTCATTCTGCGTTTTAGCCTCGCCAATCACGGCGATCATTAAGTGCTTTATAGTTCCCTTAATGGGATATATTCATTCTTACCCTACAAAAATAGCACTATTTTCTTCAATAACAAACAGACTCAACCATTTTCCCAAAAATCATTCCAAATAAACTTTCACTGCCCCAATCTTAATCTTCGACTCCACCAATACAGGAATCTGATGAACATCATCCGTAATCCATACATAGACGGGGGCTCCCGACTCAAACATTGTACCAGCCACTACCGTAGCCGTACATTTCAGGCAATCAAACTCTTTGCCTTTTCTTGTTTTTATACGCTCTTTTCCTAAAACAGCCCCATATACCGTGTAAACCGAATCATTGAACATCACATTGAATGGGATTTTATTCGGGTCAGGATAATTGCGTACATCCATAGAACGAGCCACATATACCGCATTAATGATGTCCCAAGAACAAGGGGGATGTGGCAAATCCTTCAGATGCTGGCAATCATTATTTTTCAACCAATACGTTTTATGAATCACATCATCATCATATACATAATGGTCTCTTGAGAATCGCCCGTTCTCACTGGTGGAGGCCGTCATATAGATGGGTTTGAAATCACGCGTCACGGAAGCCGTATGTCGGGAATGTAATGAATATAACCATTCCCATTTCGGCAGATTGTCTGCCACGACAGAAAACTTGTAGTTACCATTCTCCTCCTCCACAGAGAATGTGGCCACGCCAGCCTTTACCCAGACTAAACCCAAGTTATAATAAGCCGCATAATTGAGCACCTCGCCCACTTCAAAAGCGCGTGTCTCCTTCACACATTGAGCATCCGCCCACCAAGAGGAGGGAAGCGTGAAAAAAAAAGCGATGATTATACGGCACCATCTTCTCATACTTAAAATTTTAATGTCGAGAAAAAATGGCGTTTCCTAAGATAGAAATCAAAGATCAAACTTCGGTTGTATATCTCCTTGATGGTAGGATTGACCGTCTGCTTCAGATTCTCGGCACGCTTCTCGGCGAAACGGCGTTTCATCTTCGAATACTCCGAACGAGCTTTGAACACAGCCTTGAAGTTGCCCACCTCACCCTTCAATAAAAAGACAAAGGCAGAGAGATAATCCAAGAAAAAGCGAGCGAAAAGCATTTTGTTCAGACGCTCAGGACCTGCATTTTTATATATCATCAACAAATTGTTGCGAAAATTCAGATAAGTTTTGCGTGGATTAGTTGCATTAAGCGTACCGCCTCCAACATGATAAACCACACTTTGAGGAACGCAAACAATACGGTAGCCACGACTTCTCATTCGCCAACAGAGGTCAATCTCCTCCATATGGGCAAAGAACTCGGCATCCAATCCACCACACGAACGATAAACCTCCGAACGCACAAAGAAAGCAGCCCCCGTCGCCCAAAACAAATCCTTCATCGTATCATACTGTCCCTTGTCCTCTTCTAAAACAGAGAGAATACGTCCGCGACAGAAAGGATAACCGAACTTATCCATAAAGCCGCCCGAAGCACCGGCATGTTCAAATGAGTTCTTGGCATAAAAGGCACGGATCTTAGGCTGACACGCCGCCACATCAGGATGAGCATCCATATAAGAGACAATCGGTTCAATCCAATCCTCCGTCACTTCAACGTCTGAGTTGAGCAAGACGAAATAGTCGGCCTCCACTTGTGCCAACGCCCGGTTATATCCTTCAGCAAAACCGTAGTTTTTATCCAGAACTATCTGACGCACATTCGGATAGTTGGCAGAAAGGAACGACAGAGAATCGTCCGTCGAAGCATTATCGGCCACAACTATCTCCACATCATCCTGCTGCGAATAACGGCAAACGGAAGGCAAGAAATCCTCCATCATCTTCCGTCCGTTCCAATTCAATATGACTACAGCCACCTTCATTGAGCATCCTCCCTCTTGTGTTTCCAACGCTTGTGCGACCACAACCAATAAGCAGGATCGCGACGTAACGTCTTTTCAAAAAGAGCCACATATTGGTCGGTAATCTCATTCTCCTTCGTATTCTTGGCGTTCTCCGTAAGGAGCACCAAATCGCAGTTATAGTAACCTCGCTTCACCTTGCTGACATCGAAGTAAATCACCGCATAGCCGTTCTTTTGTGCAATGCGTTCCGGACCATTCAAAAACGGAGTGTCTTGATTCAGAAATTCAGTCCAATAGTGCAAATTATTCTTCGACGGTGTTTGGTCGGCAATGAAGCCTAACGCAAAATTCTTCTTCTCCCGCTTAAAATTAGCAATGGCTCTCAACGCATCGTTCTTAGGAATATTGAATGTACCAAAACGTCCTCTCAACTTCAAAAAGAAATCGTCAAAGTATTTGTTCTTCATCGGTCGATACAACTCACCGGCAATATAGCCTTTTGCTCCTATAAATATGGAAGGGATCCATTCCCAGTTGCCATAGTGGCCCAACAAAACGACAGCACTATTATTCTGACAAATATTGTGCATCACTTCCGGATTCGAGAAGTGCATACGCTTTTGTATCTCTTCGTCCGAAACGTGCATCAACTTCACTGTCTCAAAGAAAAGATCCGTCAAGTGTAAATAGAATTGTCGCTCTATACGACAAATTTCCTCTTTGCTCTTCTCTGGGAATGAGTTCGTCAAATTCGTGCGAACCACTTTTCTCCTATACCTAATCACATAATAGGCAAGAAGATAAATCACATACGAAATGCCATACAACAATTTGAACGGCAGTCTGGAAATCACCCAAAGAATCGAATATAAAAAATAAAAGAGAACAGCCATAGTAGTGATAAATAGGGGCTTCATCCGCAAGACACCACAAGGGAACGTCTCGACGAATTTATCCCGACGTTTAGTTATTTCTCGCCTTCTTCCTTCTCCTCTGCGATAGAATTATTAATTGATTCGATGTAATTCAAGATATCATCCCTACCCATCTTGGTTTCAGCCGAAGAGACAAAAATCGGAGGCAACTCTTCCCACTGCTCGAACAATTTATCTCGATAAGCAGAAACATTCTCATGCAACTTAGAGGCAGAAAGCTTGTCTGCCTTGGTAAAGATGATGGAGAACGGAATATGATTCACGCCCAAAAATTCGAAAAACTCCAAATCAATCTTCTGTGGCTCCAATCGAGCATCCACCAAAACGAAAAGGTTGGTCAACGAATCTCGGTTCATCACATACCCTTTGATAATCTTATCCAACTTGACCAAATCAGTCTTGCTAACCTTGGCATAGCCGTAACCTGGCAAATCGACCAAGAACCAATTTTTATTAATCAAAAAGTGATTGATGAGCAATGTCTTTCCCGGTTTGGAGGAAGTTTTCGCCAAATCCTTTCGTTCGCATAGCATATTGATCAAAGAGGATTTTCCCACATTTGAACGGCCAATAAATGCGTATTCCGGCAAATTATGCTTCGGACACTTGTACACTTCCGAATTACTAATTATAAATTCTGCTGACTTAATATTCATTTCTAATCTATATAATTTGAGAGGAATCCACCTCTATTTTCAATGTAAAATTCTATATATCAACTCCTTTAAAAGTTCACCATCAGAAACGCCAATGCTATCGACACCTTTAGATTTAGCATCATAAATACGAAGAAGGGAAATGATTTCCATCGTCTTCCATCCGTTATACTTCGAAGCCGCCGTTTGATAATCTTTGGCGAAATAGACATTGACACCCAACTCTTTTGCTACATTATACGGTGATTTGTCGGGAATATAATAATAAAGCATCAGATTGGAGAAGAAATTGAACAGAACGGTTATCGTCAACACCAAAGGGTTGTTTTTGGGGTTCTGCTCAAAATAGCGGGCTATCCGATAAGCCTTCATTACATCCTTATTGACCAAGGCACTCAGCAACTCAAAGTTGTTGAAGTCCTTGTTGATGCCCACATTTTCGCTCACAACGTCCGCTGTCACCAAATTGTTCGGCAGTTTGGAAATACAAAGTTTATCCAACTCGTTCACCACCTTAGAAAGATCCGTACCCAACAAATCGGTAAGCAACTGCGTCGCCTTAGGGTCAATATTCAGACCTTTTTCCTTGAGGTAATTGACAATGAATGGAGGCACTTGATTGTCATACAACTTCTTCGATTCGAAAAGGACACCCACCTTTTCCAAGTCCTTGACAAACTTCTTTCGGCTATCCACTTTCTTATATTTATGACAAAAACAAAGAATAGTGGAGGTCTGAGGTTTCTGAAGATAAAAGGAGAGCAAATCCAAATCAGAAAGGTTTTGAGCCTCCTTGACAATGATAACCACATATTTAGACATCATCGGGTATCGACGCGCCATTGTTATCACCTCCTTGGTTGTCGTCGAATCACCATAAACGATGACCTGGTTGAACTCCCGTTCTTCCTCCGACAACACATTGTTTTGTATATAATTACTGATTTCGTCAATATAATACGATTCCTCGCCCATCAAGAAATAGACAGGCAGATAACGCTTCTGCTTCAAATCAGAAAGGATGGTCTGAAAATCGTTTGCCTTAGCAGCCATAGACAATCAATGCTTAATCTGACACCAAATGTTGTATAGAGACATCACCATTTTTAAGCAATTCCAACGCTTGGATGCCAAGATGAATATGCTCTTCGACAAACTTGCTCGTCACCACCTTGTCGCTCGCCTCCGTCTTCACACCCGACGAAACCATCGGCTGGTCAGAGATCAGCAACAGAGCGCCCAACGGGATGCGGTTGGCAATGCCCACCAAAAAGAGCGTGGCCGTCTCCATATCAATTGCGGTAGCACGCGTACGGACAAGATACGCCTTAAAGTCGTCGTCGTGCTCCCAAACTCTGCGGTTGGTCGTATATACAACGCCTGCCGAATAGTCGTGCCCCGCATTACGCACACAAGTGGAGATGACCCTTTGAATACCGAACGAAGGGAGTGCAGGCACTTCTGGCGGCATATAATCGTTAGAGGTACCCTCTCCCCTGATAGCCGCCGAAGGGACGATGTAGTCACCCAACGAGTTCAACGGACTGAGGCCACCACACTTGCCCAAGAAGATGACCCCCTTAGGATTGATAGCGGAAAGCAAATCCATAATGATAGCCGCATTCGGACTACCCATACCGAAATTGATAATGGTAATGCCGTTGGCCGAAGCATTTGGCATATTGCCGTCGCGCCCATAAACAGGCACACCATTCCACTCTGCGAACAACTCCACATAGTTGTTGAAGTTGGTCAACAAAATGTAAGGCGTAAACTCCGACAAAGGTCGCTTCGTATAACGAGGCAACCAATTCTCTACTATCTCACCTTTTGTTTTCATATTCAATCAAAAATATCTATTTTTGTAGTTGTGCAAATATAATAAAATGTTGGAACTTAACTTACCAAAATACTCCTTTAAGATAAAGGAAACGGAAGGCAAAAGGACGATTTTCGACCGTTGCCGCAAAAAATTCGTTGCCCTCACTCCCGAAGAGTGGGTCCGCCAAAATATGGTCGAGTTCCTCATCCGAGAGAAAGGCTTCTCCGAAGCGCTTATCGGCAACGAAGTCCTTGTTAAGGTAAGCGACATGCACAAACGATGCGACACCGTCATCTACGGGCAGGAAGGACAACCCATTCTAATCGTCGAGTACAAGGCACCTCACATCGAAATCACCCAAAAGACGTTCGACCAAATTGCCATGTACAACTTCAAGTTGAAAGTCTCATTCCTCATCGTCTCCAATGGTCTGAAACACTATTGCTGCGAAGTGGATTACGAAAACAACCGATACAATTTCCTGCGTGAGATTCCAACACGGGAACTAATATACAACAAAATAAACGAAAAACGATGAAGTTCAAGATTATTACTTTCATTATCCTCAGCTTGCTTCTCTCTGCAGCTGGATTTCTCTATTATCGCTACTACTTCGTATTCGGAACTGGCATCAAAAGTGGCGAATTGAACCAAATCGTCAAGAAGGGCTATATCTTCAAGACTTACGAGGGACGACTCATCCAGGCCGGATTCAAAGGCACTCAACAAAACACCATCCAATCCTACGAATTCAATTTCTCGGTTGAGGATGAGGAAATTGCTAAAAAACTGGAGCGCCTGGGCGGAAAGAATCTTGAATTACACTACAACGAATATATGAACGTACTCCCTTGGCGCGGAAACAGCGTCTATATCGTAGATAGCATCGTCGCCATCAAAGACGAGGAGCACTCCAGCCAACCTGCAAAGAAAGCAAAACAGCAAGAGACAGCCGAGTCGAATGGCAATGCAGAAGAGGAAGAATACGATGAAGTGTTCAAATCGTTAGAATACTACAACAATGAACGATAGTCAATTCTCGTCCAGCCTGTTGGAGAACGCCATCAGCGAATTTGCCAAACTTCCGGGCATCGGACGTAAAAGCGCTCTGCGTTTAGTGCTTTACCTTTTGAGACAAAGCAACGAAGAAGTAACCAATTTCGGCAACGCTTTCATTAGACTGCGCAACGAAATCAAATACTGCAAATGCTGCCACAACATCTCAGACACCGAGGTTTGTGCCATCTGCTCCAACCCTAAACGCGATGCAAAAACCATCTGCGTGGTGGAGAACATCAAGGATGTGCTCTCAATCGAAAACACGCAACAATTCCACGGTCTTTACCACGTCTTGGGCGGCGTCATCTCCCCCATGGACGGCATCGGCCCGAGCGACCTCAACATCGCCAACCTTGTGGAACGTGTAGGCAACGAAAAGCCGGACGAAGTGATTCTTGCCCTTAGCCCGACAATGGAAGGAGACACGACTAATTTCTACATTTACAAGAAGTTAATCGCAAGCGATTCGACGATAAAAGTAACGACCATTGCAAGGGGAATTGCCATCGGCGACGAGTTGGAATATGCCGACGAAATAACCCTTGGCCGCTCCATCGTCAACCGAACACCTTACCAAGAAAACGTATAAACTCTAATAAATAATTCAGAATGGAAGCAAATCAGAAAGAGAAAATAGATTTCTACAATTCATCGACAAAACTTACATACTTTGCCATACTCATCGGCGGAATTTTAGCCACTTTCTTATCTTATAAATTTGACAAGGTAGGCTCTTTCGAACCCGCTACGATCATCATGTTCCAGAGCATTTCAATGCTCCTTATGCTTGCCGTAATCCCCCTATCGCTAAAGTATTATAAAAAGGCATGCGGGGACATTTCGGCACTTCCTCACGAAGAAAAGGTGCCCACTCTTTTAAAGGCATTCACAATAAGAATTTTGGCCAATACGATTGTGCTCCTTCTATTAAACATAGTGTTTCTGTTCACCAAGGACACTTCCATCTTCCTTTGTGAAGTGATTTCCCTCATTGTCATTTTATTCTTCTGCAAGCCAACCCATTTGGCGGAGGAGGACCTTATTGAGGAAGAAGTGATCATAGAAGACGAGCCGGCGGAAGAAGAAACAAATGTTCAGTCTGACCCTGAAGAGGAAGCGGCCCCAAAGTCTGAATCTGAAGAAGAGCCCAATTCTTCCGCTTCAACGGAAGAGAGTAAAGGCGAATAAATAACCCATAAAAATACCCATCATGAAAATCGCTGTAGATTTTGACGGAACAATCGTCACACACGAATACCCACAAATTGGCAAGGAAAGACCTTTTGCCATCGACGTGCTCAAACGCCTGCAAAAAGAGGAGCATCACCAAATCATCCTTTGGAGTGTCCGAACAGGTGAACTACTTGACGAGGCTGTCGCTTTTTGCCGCGAACGTGGATTGGAGTTCTACGCCGTCAATCAAAACGACCCCGAAGAAGTTTACTCTCCTGAGATTCCCCGTAAACTGAACGTAGATATGTTCATCGACGACCGCGACATTCACGGAATGGCCGATTGGACCTACATCTACAAGAAAATCAAAGGAGAAGAGACGAATCCCTTTGGCATTGGACCCGAAGAGAACATAAGAAGGATACGAAACAAGCGTAACAACATCATCCTTCGATTCGGAGAATGGTTGGACAGATTGGTCAATGAAATGGACAAGCGCAGATACTAACAAAGGACAAAGCAAGTGTAGAATAGTGTAGAAATCCCCAAAATCCTGATTTCCTCACTATTCTATCTCGTCTGCGACTTCATTTCATATATTCATCCTTAGTAAGGAAATACTCCTTAATCAAGGAGCCATCTCGCCGCAAATATACATACCCCATCGAGAAATCGGCCAAACTCAGTTGTAGGAGCATCGGTTGAATAGCCACATCCGAAGACAAAGCAGATGCCAAAGTAGCCCGGGCCTCATCGTCATTAACCTCTGCCAAATAGTTCTCCAACTCTTCGAACTCAACATCTTCCGAATAAGAGTAATAGAATGAAACATTCTTTTCTTTCATATGAGGGACTACCGAATCACATATAAGCCCATTGCCTGCATTGACAGGACATCTCAAATTTTCTCGAACAGCCCAAAATAGAATGCTATTTTTTGCTTGATATTCACAAGAAGCAAGCCACAAAGGCAATACTAAAAACAGAAAATATTTACGCATAAATTCTATCATTCTGCTTCCACTAACAAATCATCTGCATCAATAGAAAATGAGAAAAGCGGACTTCCTTGATAGGTATAATTAAACTTAAACTTACCATCAAACGACGTACACAAGCAATAATCGGCTATATCAAAATGCTCAATTCGCTCTGCTTTTAATGTATCACTGAGTTGATCCATTTTGTCAACATCGATCTTCTCATCATGAATAGTGTAATGATAAGTAAATTGCCTGGACGAAGCATCGCAGACAATGCTGTCAAGCGTTCTGCCATCATCCAAAACCAAGGGAAGGTTTTTCCTTAGATTTTGCAAAGAACTGTCCATTTCCATGAGATAATGAAGCTTCACTTCGTCTTCGGAAAAAGCACAATCGCCCGTATTATATCGGCACTCACGTATGGGTGTCCCGTCTGCATAAAGGAAAGCTACTTCAATACCGAACTTAGCCAATGACACTAATTGCACAAAGTCATTGTGGTCTGCGTCAGAGATCAATTCCAACCAATAGAGATGGTGTATAACAAAGGAGTCTATGTTCGCAATGTCATTTTCCAACACTTCCCTGTATTCATCCGTTGCACCTGCATACGAAAAACAATAACGCACCTGCTTCTCACTTCCTTTATACAGAATGGAATCCATAAACAATCTGCCGTCAAGCGATTTGGGGCAGGCAAAATTCGCCATCGTAACGGCAACAAACAACTCTCTCTTGGCCCCTATTTCACAGGAGCAAAGAGAGAGTATCATTAGAAAACAAACGAATAATTTACGCATAACTTATATTATTTTTTCTTTAAAACCTCCATCACCTCATCGAAGACTGTCGCACCTACCATATTGAGTACGAGACAATAAACCACCGCTCCGACCCCCAACTGCAAGGCCGCCGTTAGATACACATTCAAGCCTAACTGAGGGATGAAATACATCACCAACGCCATCAGGAACGAAACGGCCATATAGGGAAGAATGTCCTTTATTTGCTCCCAAATGCTATACGGCAATATTCGACTGACGAAAAAGCCACTTATGAAATAAGCAGCCAAGTAGGTCAAAGAGAAACTGATCAACATATTAGTAATGCTATCCAAACAGAAAAGCAAAGTCAATAGCACTAACGCATTTCGCACCATCTCGATGGAGAACGAACGCTTAGGAAAACCCTTTATCGTATTGAGCGTGATATTCATCGTATGAAGCGGAAAGAGTATTGCCGCCACGCACAATATACGGAAATACGGAACAATCGGCAACCATTTGTCCGTCAACACGATGGAAACCAAATTGTCGAAAGAGACAAACAACCCCATCATCACAGGGAATATGCAAAAGGCGGTCACACGAATCAGTTTTCGAAAGTAGTTCAATTGCATTACTTCGTCATTATTCAAGCTGGACAAAACCGGATAGGCAACACCCGAAATCGTACCTGAAACCACATTGCTCGGTATCTGATGAAACTTGAATGCCTGCGAATAATATCCCAAATCTTGACGATGGAAATTATGCCCAATCACCAAATTATAGACATACTTGACGATGGTAACCAATACACCCGAAAGGATCAAAGAGAAACTGAAACTGAAGAGTTCCCGTATCACACGAAAATCAACGGAAGAAACTGGTTTCCACGAACTTAACACCCACAAGAACAAAGATTTAAAACCGACTTGCATCAAAATTTGCGCTGCCAATGCCCAATACCCGAAATCGAAGTAGATCATCACGATGGTCAATACGCCGGAGAGCAGAGCCGAAAGCAGACTGGACAAAGACAAGACCTTAAATTCCAATCGTTTAGTCAAAACTATCGTTTGTACGATACCCACCGAATTGAGTATAATCGCCAAGAAAAGGAGTCTCGACAGCCATAACAATTCGGGCATATTGAAATATTCCGATATAAAAGGGGCAGAAATATAAAGCAAGAAATAGACAAACAGGCTCAACCCCAAGTTGAAGAAAAAGACGGCCATATATTCTGCATCTGTATTGTTTTCTCGACGCACCATAGCCGACGTAAATCCACTCTCGACCAATATATTTGACAAAGCCGTAAAAATGGCAAGCGCTCCCAACAGACCACAATCATCCGGGCTAAGGCATCGAGCAGTCACCAAGCCCACAATAAGGGCCACCGCCTGAAATCCCACCTTATCCAATGCGTTCCATACAATGGACCGCTTGGTTTGTTGTTTTAAATCGTCTGCCATAATTCAAAAAAAGGCATCAGAAGTTAAATCCTACATTAACATAGAAGCCCAACTGAGACGAACGGTCCGAATAGTAGAGCATCGCTTCCAAGGGTCCAAACAACGAATCGTAGCCATAGCCAAGACTAACACCGTTCAATGGTTCTTTGTCAAAAAGGTCGGGCCACTCATCTCCGGCAAAGCCGACATTTCCGGCAAGCGTGAAGTAGTGGTTCTTCAAAACTCTTTCGCGCAAGTCAAGACGAAGGACGCCCACCGCATCTTCAATGAACTCCATATAGCCTAAGCCTACAAATGGAATCTGTGCGGAATAACGACCTTGCGAATAGCCACCTATGACATTCTGATAAGGATAAGGAGTATCTTCATCGCTGAAGAGATAACGGCTGGAAACGCTTGGAATCACCGCAAAGCGAGAAGTAACAGGAATGATACGTTTACAATTGAACGAAAAATCAACCAACGGTGCATTATCACCGTATGTCAACATATTATCCGTAAGCAATACAATCGCTGCCGAGAAGCCCATACCTTTAGAGGCGAAACTACGTTTATTGAAAAGATTCATATCCAACCCGAAGAAGTAGGAAACATAAGCATCTGAATCCACATTCGTATCCTGCTCATTATCCGCACCTTGCTTCACCAAGAAATCATTGAAATGAAAATACTCATAACGTACACCCGCCTGCATCTTCATCCGTTGGAAAACGACATCGTAGAGAGAAATCTCGCCCAAATGATAACGATAAGTCTCATTGTAAAGGCGATCGCCCGCATAATAGACATTGATGTCATTATGTTGGAACATATAAGCAAAGTTCACACCCGCAAAATTCCAAGACTTTACCGAATAGTCGGCACGCAACAACGAACGGTTACCCAATCGTCCCGTAATGGAGAATTGAGAAGGAATCGGCATATCCAAATGATAGGTCAAATTTCCCAATACGGAAACATTCTCCTCCGTGTCATAACGCAATCCGAGATTGAAAGAATTGCTCTTCTTCTCTTGCAAGACGAAATCCAAGTCGTAACCATCTGGCGAATACTTCATATCATAATTGACCGACTTATAATCAAGAGTTCCGTTCAAATAGGAGACGATTTCTTTGATTCGGCCCAACGTAATCATAGAAGGCTCATCTGCCTTCAAACGATATTTGTGCAACAAACGGCGCTCATCCACCTTGTCGATACCCACGAAGCGCACGCTCTTGAAGAGCAGAGAGTCTTTGTCCGTCAACATTGAGAACTCAATAGGATTAGAGGCGTGGGCGGTTGAACTGACGCCTATCTCACGACTCAACGCCACAAGTTTATCCCAATTTTCCTCGGCGGCAATAGTTCCTCGCCTTGTCAATGAATCTATACCTTCCTTGCTGAAACTAGCCGAAGAATAACCATCCACATTGATCTTGATATAGAGGTCAGTCTTTGCCACATTCTCCTCATGCTTGGCCTTACATGCCAATGAGATGATTTGATCGACAATGGAGGCCATATTCTTGATTTCGTTCTCCTTCAAGAGTTCGTCGCCTACATCCACACCAATGACAATATCCGCGCCCATCTCTCGCGCCACATCGACAGGGAAATTATTACGCATTCCACCATCGACCAAAACCATGCTGTCAATTCTGACCGGACTGAAAACGCCAGGGACCGCCATACTTGAACGCATCGCCTTATACAGTATGCCGCTATGGAACACCACTTCATCGCCATTCACCACATTGAAGGCTACACACGCATATTTTCTCTTAAAGCTATTGAAATCAAGGGAATCATGATAACCGAATGTCAACTCTGAAATCAAGTTCGTCACATTCTGACCTTGGAAAATTCCCCCTCCCAAAAGGTTCTCTCCCTTATCGCCAAACGGCAAAGACAAAAGATATCGCTCTGAACGGATTTTTCGATCGTAAGATTGATTTTCCCTGGAGACATCATCCTTGATGTAGTGCATCCAGTCCAAAGAGCAGACCAAACTGTCCAACTGGTCTGTCGTATAACCAATGGAGTAGAGACCGCCGACCAAAGCACCCATACTCGTACCCACCACAATATCAACAGGAATACCTGCCTTTTCTATCGCTTTCAGCACTGAAACGTGGGCCACACCTTTCGCTCCTCCTCCACTCAGAACAACACCCACTTTTTTGCGCCCTTGCTTCCTCTCCGTTGGACTTGTCTGGGCAAAGGCAAACAAACTATAAATTAAAAGTAAAAACGATAATAATACCCTTTTCATATTTATTACTGTCATATCCTTACAACACAGGACTAAAGAGTCGAGCAATGGACTCTTTGACCCTTTGAACGATCGGGCGTTTTTCCCAATCTGCCTTGTTAACCTCTTCCGAATTGGCTCTATCCTCTTCAAAAATCTGCCTCAACTTCAATGCTATATTCGGATCATACATCACCACATTCGCCTCGAAATTCGCTTCGAAACTACGAACATCCATATTGGAACTACCCACCGTCGAAATTTCGTCGTCTATAACGATTGTTTTACTATGGACAAACCCCTTCTTGTAAAAGTAAACCTTCACGCCAGCCTTGAACATTTCGTTCAAATAAGAGTAAGACCCTACCAACGTGAACCTTGCATCGGCGCGCTCAGGTAAGATCACCTGCACATCCGTTCCGCTCAAAGCGGCTGTCTGCAAAGCGGTGACCATACTCTCGTTGGGCAGAAAATAGGGCGTTTCGATATATACATATTTACGCGCCTGCACAATGGCAGCAAAGAACACCTGCATAATACTGTTCCAGGCCGTATCCGGGCCACTCGTCACCATTTGGAGCAAAGTTTTTCCCTTAGGTTCGGGCAATGGAAAGAAGTTCGCATCTGAAATCAACTTCCTGTCCACGAAATACCAGTCGTACAAGAATGTCTTCTGCAATCCGGCCACTCCACTACCCTCGATTCGGAGGTGAGAATCTCGCCAAGGCCCCCACTGCAAACCTTCCACATAACGATCGGCAATGTTCATACCTCCCGTAAACCCTACACGACCATCGACAATCAATATCTTACGATGATTACGATAATTCACCTTGCTGCTTAAGAAGGGAAGCCCGACTTTCAAGAAACTCTCCACACGAATACCGGCTTCGCGCATTTCCGAAATCGCACTCTTCTTCATCATCCAACTACCCACATCATCAATAATGACACGGACAAAGACCCCTTGACGAACCTTGCGGAGCAAAACATCAATCACCTTACGTCCAATCTCGTCCGAAAGGAAAATGTAATACTCCATGTGGATATGATGGGTGGCCGACTCCAACGCCTCGAAGATGTCATCAAACAACGTCTTTCCATCTTGATAAAGGGTCACCTGATTGTTCGGATAAGCCTCAGCATCACAACTATTCATCGACAAAGTAGCCAAGTTGCGATGTTCAACGGGCAAGACATCCGACGGCACGCCTCGAATATCCTCCACCGTATATGAGTAACCCTTCAGTTTCTGCAAACTACGACGCGAGATGACGAATTGCTTTCTAAGGTTCTTTCCAAAAAAGATATAAAAAATGAACCCTACGATAGGGACCAATATCAAAACAAGTATCCATGCTATTGACTTCACAGGATTCCTGTTTTCCATCAACACCATGATGACTGTCGTCAATATCGTGTAAATATAGACTAAGCCTATTACGAATGTGGTTATTTCCCAAAGCATCTAATCAAGAAATATTTAAAGAGGGCTTCTATAAAATCCCCGATTTTAATGTTTAACATTTAGAAGCAGTTTATTACTTCAAAAGCTTCCAAAAGATCTGCAACTTACTATTTAGCAATCAATAACATTGCAAATCATCATTCCTACCTTTTTTGTCAGATAGCGGAAAACGCTACCAAACGCAAATTAATTTGTAAAGATACACTATTTTAGGTAGTTTTTAAAATATTATCAAAATTATATAGGGTCTAAGACGCAAAGTTCTGTTTGATCAGAATGAAATAGCCGTCTGAAACAAAGGATTCTCCCCATTTCAGACGGCTTATATTAAAAGTGATTATCAATAGTTGCGGCGCACTTGCAACGAATGGCCGCCTATGATTCGTTCTTCTACCAAAGTACCGGCCACCGGGGGTGCTGCGACTCCCGCCTTCACCACAATCTCTGGTGCGGTTTCCACTCGCATTTCATCCCATAACCCCGTTTCGAGGAAGGAATGAAGCAACGAAGCACCGCCTTCCACTATCACAGACTGTAGATTCAGACGATATAAAGCATCTAACAACGATGCTAAATCAGCCTTCCCATCCGCATCAAACTCAATCTCCACATATTCAACCAACGGATGCTTTTCGACGGGTGCCTTTTGCGTCAAGACGATTGTTCGGGCTTCGCCGTTGTAAAGATGGTAATCCTGCGGAACCTTCAAAGTCCTATCCACGAGCAGACGAACGGGATTGCGACCCGCCCAATTGCGCACCGTCAACGATGGATTGTCCATCAGTGCCGTGCGCGTCCCCACAAGAATAGCACTCTCCTCCGCCCTCAATTTATGCACCAAGAGGGAGGTTCCCGTATTGGAGATGTGTAATGGCGACTGGGAGATTGAAGTCCGATTTCCATCCATAAAGCCATCCGCACTCTGCGCCCACTTCAAGATGACGTAAGGGCGCTTCTTCGTATGAAAGGTAAAGAATCGACGGTTCAACTCCCATCCTTCATCGGCCAAGATGCCTTCCGTGACCTTCACTCCGTGTTCCCGCAACAAACGGATGCCTCGTCCGCTCACCTCAGGAAACGGATCGACATTGGCGACCACCACCTCGGGAATGCCCTTCTCTATAATCAGATTGGCACAAGGCGGCGTCTTACCATAATGCGAACATGGTTCAAGACTGACATACATAACCGAACGCTTCAAAAGTTCGGGATCCTTGACCGAAGCCACCGCGTTCACTTCGGCATGAGCTTGTCCACACTTTCGGTGGTAGCCCTCGCCTATGATTTTCCCATCACAGACGATGACCGCTCCCACCATCGGATTTGGAGCGGCATTTCCAATGCCTCGCAATGCCAACTCGAAGCATCTACGCATATATTTCTCTTCTATCATCACTCTTTATTTTTCCACGTTATCTTCTACTTTCGCCTCTTCTCCCTCTTGCGTACTTGCCTTCAGAGCGTCCGCCTGCTGCTTAGCAATTTTCTGATAGAAGAACGACGACACAAGGAACAAAACGCCTAAAACAACAAAGACGATCGCCTTTGACAAAGTATCCAAGTGCTTCAAATCGTACAAGAAAAGTTTCACCATAATAATTCCGAACAAAACGAATCCCTCGATACGGAGGTACTTCATCTGCTTGAACAAACCGAAATAGATGAGGAACATGGAACTGCAACCCCAGAAAATGGAGAGCGCCAACTTATAAGAATTCTCATAATGATTCAGTTCGAAAATATTGAAGAGCTCACTCGTTCCAAGAACAAGGCAAGCCACAACCAGGCCCGTATCGTAGAAGGCGTGCTTCTCCGATTCCTTTAATCCGAAATTGAGATAGGACGAGTTTCGGTAATACATATACACATACAACACCAACGCTACAACCACAAATGATGCATATCGCATAAAATGGTAGTAACCCAACGATTCACATCCATCGCGCATAATGCTCAACTTCATCAAGCCTCCAACCATAAAGGCCAAGACCGATCCAACCATCAAACAGAAATTGAACTTAGCCAACACACCCATATTCTTCTTGGACGCAAAAAAACTGATGAGAGCAAAGTAAGCCATGGCAAAATCCATCGCCCAAACGGCATTGTCACCATAACCGCAGATCAAGCGAATCACCAATGCCGCCACCAATGTAACAATCGTGCATTGTATCACATTTTCCAAAATCTTGGAATAAGAAACCGCATAGTGATTGTTCACCCAAAGCGTAGCCACTAAAATCGCATCGACAAACAACGCCATGAGCAAAACGGACCATTTCAACGGTGATTCGAAGTCAACAAACAACGCATACAGCCACATGCTGAAAAGCACAAGGATGAGTACCAAAAGACAACTTTCGTAAACCGGATACTTAAACTTTCTTCCGAAGAAGAAGAAGACAAAGTAAAGTGCAGCCAACATGCTACAAAGCACTTCAGCATAGAAATCAGTTATCGGACAACAAACCACAAAACATGTACAGACGGATGAGAGAACCAACACGACACGAATAAGATTTGCAAACAAAACGAACCGATCAGTTTCGTTCATAGCCAACAATTCATCCGTTTGGCTCACCTTGCCTGGCATAATACGATCAACATTTACAACGCCGACAAAACCTGCCGTGACAACAAACGCAGCAATCAATTCCCTCACAATCTCGTTATAGGGAACGCCCAGACCGAAGGAATCGCCAATGAAGCCAATACCAGAAATGACAGTCAATGCCATCACCACATACGAACAAACCTCCATATAGTAGTTTGCCTTCTTTCTTGCATAGAAGAAAAGCACAACAAACTCAACCGCCAATATAATCAACGTCCAGAATGTCGTAAAGTGGGCATAGGCTCCCATCGTAAAGATGGCAACGAACATCGTCGTGAACAATTTAGACTTCAACTTGGACTTTTCATCCTTCTCGGCCGACGGATAACGCTTATCGATCCAAGCAAAAGCCACCGCCACCAAAACAGAGATGAGTGTAGTCATCCAAGGCAAAACAACGCCCTGCTCCGAACGAGGATGAACATCCCACACACTACGCCACTCGGAAAAAAGATGGGCCACAAATTGCAATGGTCTAAAGGCTGTTCCATTCGGATTTCCCCAGTCGCCCATCAAACTTATCATAGCCAAAAGCAAGATAGGATATGCCATATTCTCGTAGAATGCCTTTTGTTGCGAACGGCCCACCCAGAAGAGAGCCAATGCCTCCATCATCCAGAAAATCGTAATCCAGTGTCCGCTCGTCCAAATGGCAATCGTAACCGTGATGAACAAAACACCCAACGCCAAAACCAAGCGTTGCAGCGCCTTATCCACATTCATCAACTGCTTTTTAGACAAGAAGAACCAAACACCACAATGAATGGCTGCATTTATCAAGGAGAAGAGCCAGACAGGCAATATAATCTCCTCGTGATTATAAATCAAATTATAACCCAAAGCGAAGAAAATGAACGAGTTGAACAACAAGAATACAATATCAAATCGTATAAATTCAAAGCCCATCTTCACCTTGTAAGCCAAGATAGAAACATAGAATATGGCAAAATAGATAAATGCGAAAGCCATCAATCCATAACATTCAGGCAACGACGTCCACTCCGTGAAACGGTACGAAAAGACTATAATCGCCCAAGAGGCACAAAACGCCAAGGCAAACATCTTCGGCCAATATTTCTTGACCGAGACAATCAATATACCACTATCAATCAGTGCAATATAACCCAACAGAACCAATACGGAACCACCGTTTCCTCCCAACAAGAATGGTATGACATAGGCTCCAATCTGACCGATAATCGCCACAATCTCCATATCATACCACCAAGCAGCATAGACGGAGAAGCCCGTTATCAGCACCATCAAAGCGAAGGCAACAGGCATCGGCAACAAGTCGTAAAGCGCATAGGCGAAATAGGTCATAAAATACAATATCGCCGAAGAACCACTTGAAAGAATGGCGCTAAACTTCTTATAGTCATCCTTCATCTTGTAGGCAACGCCTTGCAGCGCAAGACCCAACGCAGAACCCAACAAGATACGAATCGTTGGACTCAGCATTTCATGTTCAATGGCATATTTTCCTCCGATAGCAACGCCTATCAAAAGAATTAAAATACCCAACTTACTAATAAGATTTTCGCCTACAAACTTCTCCCAATCGAAATTCGGCAAGAACTCCTCCTTCTTCGGATCGTCTGCTGGTGGCACAGGTGGGGTGACAGAAGGCACACCTTCCGCCTTCTCTTCCGACATCGACTCCTCGATTTTCTCCTCGGAAACAGATGCTGTAACGGTTGGCACCGACTCGGGCGAAACACAAGCCGCCATTCGGGCAGGCTCTTCAAGCGTCTCCTCAGCAGGTTCAATCCCCTCCTCTATCGGAGCAGAAACTTCCGGAGTCATGGTTTCTGGCTCGGGACTCGGCTCTGTTGGTTGAACAACTTCAAATTCGGAAACTTGTTCTTTTATCTCTTGATCGCAATATTGCTTTAAGCGGTTCAGTTCATCCTGAAACTGAGTCAAACGTCGGACCACATCGGATTCAGAATCCGTCAGCGAACGGCCCATATTAGTGAGCGCGGGTATCAACCGCTCTAATTCTCCGTTTACCGTCTTTATTCGGTTAGAAATTGTCTGTTGATTATTCTTCAAACCAATAAGTTCATTTTCCAACCTATTTATTTCGTTCAATATATTCATAAAAAAAATAGAATATGTAATTTAGAAGACAAATATAAGTATTTTCAGTATTACACCTTTTCTTTTTGTCTTTTTTAGTACTTTTGTGAAAAGAATTCACAAATGAAAATCCTGTATTTATCGCCTTGGTATCCCAATCGCTACGATGCGATGGATGGACTTTTCGTAAGGAAGCACGCCGACGCAAGTTCCCGTGTTTCTGAGGTTTGCGTATTGTTCGTCAAAAACCACCAGGGCAACGGCTTCGAAACGGAAGAGCAGAAATTCAAGGAGGTTCACGAGTATTATGTCTATTTCCCAGAATCCAAAATCCCGTTAATCGGGAAAATCATAAAGAGCATCAATTGGCTGCGTGGCTACCGCAAAGGGCTACAAATAATCCGAAAAAAGGAGGGTTTGCCCGACCTTATCCACGCTAACATCCTCACAAGGACGGGGGTCATTGCTCTATTTTTGAAATGGAAGCACAAAATCCCCTATGTCATCACAGAACACTGGAGCCGCTATTTGGAGGGCAGGAACGGCTACAAAGGTTGGCTTCGCAAACGGATAACCGAACTCGTAGTAAAAAACGCCCAAGCGATTCTCCCCGTATCCATCACTTTGCAAAAAGCGATGATAACGAACGGATTAATCCATCCGCATTACGAGGTAGTCAACAATGTTGTGGACGACTTCTTCTTCGAGAATGAGATCATCAACGAACGACACGAAAAGACGCAATTCCTGCACATCTCCTGCTTCTGCGAAGAGGCAAAGAATGTAAAGGGCATCTTGGATGCCGTAAAGATCCTAAAAGAGCAGCGCAACGACTTCGAACTGACCATCATCGGCAGTGGTGTAGATTACCCTTTAGTGTATGAATATGCCCAATCCATCGACACATTGGATTGCGTCCACTTTTTAGGAGAAAAGAGCCCTAAAGAGGTAATGGCCCAATTCCAACATTCGGATGCGTTTGTCCTAAACTCCAATTACGAAACCTCTTGCGTCGTGATTATGGAGAGCCTTGCCTGCGGAAAACCGGTCATAACAACCGCCGTCGGCATTGCCCCGCAAGTAATCAATGAACGTAACGGACTATTTATCCCGTTCAGAGATCCGAAGATCCTTGCCGAAAAAATGGCGTGGATGATGGACAACCTCCCCCACTATGATGCCAAAGCCATCAGAGAGGAGGCTCACATCTTTCGATACGAGACAATAGCTCAACAATTGAAAAGGATTTATGACAACGCCATAAAGGGATAAGAGCCCCAAGTTGTCCAAATCTCATAATAAAGAATGAATACAAAACTAAAAATACTAATAGCATTAGTTACAATACTAAATCCGCTATCACTTAGTCTCTATATTTTGACATTTGAAAAATGTAGGAAAGAATGGCTATGGTTTAGGTATAAAGAAGACATTTGCGAATATGTTCGTCATGACGATAAACATGATGATTATTTAGATGAGCCTGGTTTTGGTGGCGTTTTTAAAGCTATAGAAACATACGATAGAAGAACAAATGATTCATTAAAGATGGATAGTTTGTTAGTAGAGTTACTCAAATTTAGAAATAAAAAAGGTGAAATTCAATGTAATGATATTCATTTAGCAACATTAATCTACATAGACAAAACCAGAAGATATCATTTATTGCCATATATAAAGGCAATAAGAGATTCATTTGCATCTTATCCGAAAGATACCATTTATTATAGCAAGAATTCAGATGGTGTATATGATACAAATAGAAATTTCAAGGAAAACATAGATACATATATAGAATCATTTACCAATGAATTGAAAAAGTGAGATTTTTAAATATTATATCACTACTGTCCCGTTAAATTGGACTAATTGGTCTTTGAAACAATTGAAATTCACGGCTCTTTCATTTACTTTAAAAAGAATTGAATAGTCCCCCTACCCACATCTGTACGGTATGGGGACTATTTCGTAAACATCCAATATGGAATTTTTCAAGATGGATGCTTACAGAATACCCATGAATTTCTTTAGTTTTGCCATTATCACTATCATTTGATCCGAAAGAAAAACTGTCGCACGTGCTTATTTATCAAATAAAAATTTTATTAGCCTTATTAAACAATCAACAATTATCCATAAATCAAAACCAATTGTGTTAAAAAAAAGAAAAAAGAAAGCAGAAGCAATTAGTTACATACGCTCCTCATCCAAATTGGCATAATTGTTGACACAAAGGAGTTAGTGTAAATGTTACATCAAATAGTTAAGTATATTTTTGACCCTATTGTGAAGATATAAAAGAATATCCACTCACCAATGGGGCACATAATAAGGTTTCTTATATATTTTAAATTTTTATGGATATTAGAAAACTCTTTTGGAGTTGTTTATTCGCATTTCATGTATTGAGTGTTTTTGCTGCCGACCTCATCTGTTCAGAGGGAACGGTATTGTTTCGAGAAGATTTTGGGGGTAATAGCGTATCAGACCCACCACTTGGGCCAGAACTCCCTGCTGGTGCTGTCTCCCTGCACTTTTCTGAGCATCAATGGAGCAAACTAAAAAATGGTTATGACATCAGAAAGGAAGCCATAAAACGTGCAGGTAACGGCACTAATCATGTTTACTCCGGATGGTATGCCGACTTTGGAGACCACACCCACGAAAACGATCTCACAAGAGGTTATTTCATGGTTATAGACTTAGATCGCATAAACGCCACCTTTTACAACACCAAAGTGACCAACTTGTGTGAGAACACAAACCTGACATTCTCATTTTGGGGAAGGTCATTGAATGCCAGTGCCGACGCACCTGTCTCCATCACAATCGAAGACACACGAGGGAATGTATTGGCGAAGAAAGAATTCATCCTCAGTAGCAAAGTTTATGCGTGGACCCAATTTTCCCTTCCTTTTTCTGTTCCAGAAGGAGAAACGTCTGTTATATATAGAGTCTATTCCGGAGATGGAACAGGAAACGGTGGCGACTTGGCATTGGACGACATTGAAGTCCGCCTTTGTAAAGCGCCTGTTGAGGTGAACAAACCCGACGACAAACTTTGTTTAGGTTCTGATTTCACGTTAAAGGCCACATTCGACAACACAGACCTTTCTTACGTGGAACCTCTGACCTACACATGGTATAAAAACAACGAAAAAAACTATAACGAAGAGGGCTGGACAAAAATAGCGACAGGCGCCACTTTACCATTAAAGAACTTGTCAGAGGCTGATGAAGGCTATTACAAAGTCTTTGTATCCTCAGCCGGCGTACCTGGCGACTTTAACATGTGCAACTCATCTTCCGACATCGTGGAGATCAAACTTGAAGCATGCGAATGTATTCCTACAGACACGATAATCAAGGATTCGATTTGCGCCGGAGGAAGCTATTCTTTCGAAAATGATTTGTTGACTGAAGCCGGTACTTACAAGTACAAATTATTAAACGCTGCGGGTTGCGACAGTTTGGTGACTCTTATGTTGACAGTGCTTCCTCAAAGTTTGGAGCATGTCATAGCAACCGTCTCTCTTGGCGAGGATTATAAAGAGAATGGATTTGATTTGCCTAAACAGACGGAGGTTGGAAAGTTTACTCACAAAATCACACTGACCGACCAATACGGATGCGACAGCATCGTTGACTTGACATTGACGGTTACCCCTTGTAGTGTCCCTACTGAAGATGTGGAGGATTCAATTTGTAGAGGACAATCGTATAGTTGGGGAACTCGAGAACTAACGGAAGCAGGCGTCTATATGTTGAACGGCAAGACGCAAAATGGTTGTGACAGTTTGGTGAAACTTACATTGTCGGTACTTCCACTAAGTTTGGAATATGTCGCAGCATCCGTCTCCCTTGGCGAGGATTATAAAGAGAATGGATTTGATTTGCCCAAGCAGACCGAGATTGGAACATTTATGCATGAGATCATATTGACCAACCAATATGGTTGTGATAGTACGGTAAAATTGTTCTTAGATGTCACACCTTGTAGTTTTACAGAGAATGTCTCTGCTTCGATTTGCCAAGGCGAAAGCTACTCGTTCGACGGCAAGGCACTAACCGAAGCAGGAACTTACGAGGCACACTTGTTAACCGCAGACGGTTGCGACAGTTTGGTGACATTGAAATTGACTGTCGTTGAGAAAAAAGAGAAGAACTTGGAAGAGAGCATCTGCCAAGGTCAAAGCTACTCGTTCGACGGCAAGACATTGACCGAAGCAGGAACTTACGAGGCACACTTGTTGACCGAGGCCGGTTGCGACAGTTTGGTGACATTGAAATTGACCGTCGTTGAGAAAAAAGAGAAGAACTTGGAAGAGAGCATCTGCCAAGGTCAAAGCT
>JAKSLA010000070.1 GCA_024401455.1 Paludibacteraceae bacterium
TCATACGGTTTGTTCCAGCACCCATGATACCACGAAGACCACCAGTACCGAACTCAAGATCGCGATAAAAAGCATCAACAAGAGCAGTCTTGTCTTCAGCATCAAGCAATGCCTTTACCTCTTTCTTTGTCTCTTCATCAAAGTTACCATTCAACCAAACATTGGCCTTTGCGGTAACCTCTTGTAATAAAGCGTTATCCATTGATTATTAAAATAAATTATAAAATATTTTCTTTTTCTATATCCTTAAAGTAGCGATAAGTGGAAACCTTCATTTCGTAGGTTGACAACTCATCACACACGATGATACCCCTCTTGTGAAGTTGCAATGCACTCAAAGTGCACATTTGGCAAACACCACCCTCGATGGCTTGTTGCAAAGCGCGAGCCTTGTTGTAACCGCTTACCAAAATCATCACCTCCTTAGCATCCATGATGGTACCCACGCCCACGGTCAAAGCAGAGGTTGGCACCTTGCTCATATCATTGTCGAAGAAGCGAGAGTTAGCAATGATCGTATCCGTAGTCAAATGCTTCAAGCGAGTGCGGGAAGTCAAAGAAGAACCTGGCTCATTGAAAGCGATGTGACCATCAGGACCAATACCACCCACGAAAAGTTGGATGCCCCCTGCCTTTTGGATGCGAGCCTCATAATCGGCGCATTCCTTCTCCAAGTCAGCAGCATTACCATTCAAAATGTTAACTTGCTCAGCAGGAATATCAATATGGCTGAAGAAATTGTTCCACATGAATGAATAGTAGCTTTCCGGATGCTCCTTTGGCAAATTCACATACTCATCCATATTAAAAGTGATGACGTTCTTGAAAGAAACTACTCCCTTCTTATTCAACTCGATCAACTCACGGTACATTCCTAATGGAGAAGAACCCGTAGGAAGACCCAACACGAACTTATTGTCGGGAGTTGGGTTAAACTTGTTGATTGTGTCTGCCACGTGTTGAGCAGCCCACTTTGAAACGGATGCATAATCCGATTGAATCAAAACCCTCATATTTATTTCTTTTTTCAGGCGAATTCTGTAAATCCACCATTTTTAAGTTACAGAATCAAGTGACTTTTATAAATTTCCCAATGAATACCCATCGAGCCCAATTTATAGCGTTCACTATATATTATTACTCTCTTGTCAATGTTTTATCTGCCTTCCACTTTCCATAAGCCTTGTAAATGGAATAAAAGCCATACAAGAAGAACGGAATGCTAAGCAACTGCCCCATATTGAACATCATAGAATCCTCAAAGGCCTCTTGATTGTTCTTGATGAATTCCAAAAGGAATCGAGTAAGGAAGACGCATACCAAAAAGACACCGAACAAAAAACCTTCATACTTCCTTGCCTCCGTTTTCCAATAAAAATAGAGCAATATGAAGAACGTGACCAAACAATAAGTCACCTCATACAACTGTGTAGGATGAGACGGCTGCGAAAATATAGGTTCCGCTCCATTGATCCACGCTCCGACATTTTCAACGAAGCGGAAAGCCCATGGGAGGTCTGTCGGGAAACCATAAATCTCATGATTGAAAAGATTTCCCATTCGGATACAAGCCCCGCAAATAGAGACGGCTATCACCACCCTGTCGAGCACCCAAATATATGATTTCGTCTTTATCACCCTTTTTTGGAACAACCACAAGGAGAACAAGATACCGAAGGCACCACCATGGCTGGAGAGTCCGGAAAATCCCCCCTTAGGGATAAACACTTCCAAAAGATGAGATGAATAATAGTTCCAATCATAGAAGAAGCAATGTCCGATGCGGGCACCTATCAAAGTACCGATTGCCATGTAAATAAAAAAAGAATCCATAGCCTCATCAGGAAGTCCTTCTCTCTTATAGACACGGGATTCAACCGTGTAACCCAAGAAAAAGCCCAAGGCCCACATCAAGCCATACCACCTCACTTCAAGGCCAGCCAGATGAAAAAGGATGGGATCAAATGTCCAAGTTATATATGATAACATAACGACAAAAAACTATTCGTAAGAGTGAAAAACGGACGCAAGAACCATTGAGGTCCTGCGCCCGCATTATTCAATTAAAGGTTTGCACCGTGACAATTCTTGTATTTCTTACCACTTCCGCAAGGGCAAAGATCATTTCGTCCGACGGTTTTTTCCGAACGGATAGGTTCAACCGGGTTAGGCTGCGAAACTCTCTGCGGTTGCTGCACAGGCTCCTCTGAACGGGTTTCCGTATATTCAGGAGCACGCACTTTCTTCTCCTGAGGAACCTCTGGTGCCTTAGGAGTTTCCGCCTGCTCGTTAGACGCATTATTAAGCATTTCAGGAGGAATATGAGAACGCATCAAGACAGTAACCGTCGCTCTGTTCAATTTCTCAATCATCTTTCGGAACAACTCGAACGACTCTTTCTTATAGATAAGCAACGGATCCTTCTGCTCGTAACTTGCATTTTGAACAGAATCTCTCAACTCGTCCATATCACGAAGATGCTCCTTCCAGAACTCATCTATCTCATGAAGCAAGATTGCCTTCTCGAATGTCTTAACAACGCTCTTCGCCTTATCGTCATAAGCCTCCTTCAAGTTGACAGGGACACGATAAGTATGAACACCATCGGTAATAGGAATCAAGATATTGACATATTGCTCTCCAAATTCGCCTACCACACGGCAGATCTCCGGATATGTCTGTTCGGCAATCGTATCCATATTGCGTTTGAAACTCTTCATAGCCTCAGCAAAAGTCTTCTCTGCCAACACCTCTACCTTGGTTGAATTGAATTCCTGCAAACTAACAGGAGCCTCAACATTAGCCAAGAGTTCCAACTCTTCACAATAATATTTATAGTCGCCGCTCATCTTCGCATCTTCTACAACGAGATAGATAGCGTCATAAATCATATTCATAATATTGACGCCCATACGCTCACCCATCAACGTCTCTCTACGCTTCTTGTAGATAACCTCACGTTGCGAATTCATCACGTCATCGTATTCCAACAAACGCTTACGAACGCCGAAATGGTTCTCCTCGACCTTCTTCTGAGCGCGCTCGATAGACTTGGATATCATCGGGTGCTCAATCACCTCGCCCTCCTTGAATCCGAGTCGGTCCATGATCTTCGTAATCTTCTCCGAACCGAAGATACGCATCAAACTATCTTCCAAAGAGACGAAGAACACAGAAGAACCTGGGTCTCCTTGACGACCAGCACGACCTCTCAACTGTCTATCCACACGACGAGACTCGTGGCGCTCCGTACCAATGATAGCCAAACCGCCAGCCGCCTTCACTTCGTCAGACAACTTGATATCCGTACCACGACCGGCCATATTCGTAGCAATAGTCACCGTACTTGACTTACCTGCCTCAGCGACGATGTCAGCCTCCTTCTGGTGCAACTTCGCATTCAAGACGTTATGAGGGATCTTTCTCATCGTCAACATCTTACTGATTGTCTCCGAGATATCGACCGATGTCGTTCCGACCAAAACCGGACGACCATGGTTAATCAATGTTTCAATCTCCTCGATCACGGCCTTATACTTCTCACGCTTCGTCCTATAAACGCGGTCGTTCATATCCTTTCTTGCAATCGGCCTATTCGTAGGCACGACAACAACGTCCAATTTATAGATATTCCAGAACTCTCCAGCCTCTGTTTCGGCAGTACCCGTCATACCAGAAAGCTTGTGATACATTCTGAAGTAGTTTTGCAAAGTGATGGTAGCATGCGTCTGAGTAGCCGCCTCAACCTTAACATGCTCCTTTGCCTCAATGGCTTGGTGCAAACCATCGGAATAGCGACGGCCTTCCATGATACGGCCCGTACCCTCATCGACAATCTTCACCTTTCCGTCGAGAACCACATACTCCTCTTCCTTGTTGAACAACGTGTAAGCCTTCAACAACTGGTTGATGGTGTGGATACGCTCAGCCTTAATGGAATAGTCTTGCATCATCTGATCCTTCTGCTTCAACTTATCCTCCTTAGAAAGGGAAGACTTCTCCAACTCTGCCACTTTTGCAGACATATCAGGGAGAACGAAGAACTGAGGATCTTCAGAAGCACCCGTCAAAGCAGCAATACCCTTATCGGTCAACTCAATGCTCTTGTGTTTCTCGTCAATAACGAAATATAGAGGTTCCGTTGCAATGTGCATATTCTTGTTGTTCTCTGCCATGTAGAACTCCTCTGTCTTCAAGAGCGTAGCCTTGATTCCCGTCTCGCTCAAGAACTTGATCAACGGAGTATTCTTAGGCAAAGCCTTATAAGAACGGAACAATGCAAGAGCACCCTCCTCTTGGTCCTTTTTGTCAAGCGACTTCAACAATGATTTGGCTTGCGTCAAATAGTTTGTAGCCAACGTACGCTGTAATGCGACCAAATGGTCAACACGAGGACAAAGTTGCTCATATTGTTGCTCGCTTGATCGGGTCACTGCACCCGCGATAATCAACGGAGTACGAGCGTCGTCAATCAATACGGAGTCAACCTCATCGACAATCGCATAGTTATGTTTGCGTTGCACCAAATCCTCTGGCGATGTCGCCATGTTATCTCTCAAGTAGTCGAAGCCAAACTCATTATTGGTACCGAACGTAATATCCGCCATATAGGCCTTACGGCGCTCTGGCGAGTTCGGACGATGCTTGTCGATACAATCCACGGTCAAGCCATGGAACATATATAGAGGGCCCATCCATTCCGAGTCACGTTTTGACAAGTAGTCGTTCACCGTAATGACGTGAACGCCATTACCCGTCAAGGCATTCAAGAAGACTGGCAAAGTAGCCACCAATGTCTTACCCTCACCCGTCTGCATCTCGGCAATCTTACCCTTGTGAAGGACAACACCTCCGAAGAGTTGAACATTGTAGTGAACCATGTTCCACTTCAAATCGTTACCTCCCGCAGTCCAGTGATTCTTATAGATAGCCTTGTCACCTTCAATCGTCAAGAAATCGTGACCTGCCGCTGCCAACTCGCGGTCCAAATCAGAAGCCGTAACTTCGATTGTTTCCGATGCCGAGAATCTGCGAGCAGTATCCTTTACGATAGCAAATACTTCAGGGAGAACCTCTTCAAGCACTTCTTCATACTTATCGAGAGACAACTTCTCCAAACGATCGATTTCGCCGTATGTCTTTTCTCTTTCCTCAATCTCCTGACCTTCGATTTTAGATTTCAAATCTGCAATCTTAGATTTTTCGGAAGAAACATAGTTCTGAATCCTTTCCCTAATATCCAATGTACGCGCACGCAACTCGTCATTCGTCAATTTCTCGATGGATGGATAAATCATCTCCACCTTCTCGATATACGGTTTCACCTCACGCATATCTCGCTGTGCTTTGTTGCCAAACCACTTGGATAATAAATCATTAAATCCCATTCTTATAACTAAATTTATAAATGCACTTACTTTTGGAAGATAACGCCAACCCGCACATCCCTTCGCAAAGAAGAGAACGGACTAAACACTAAAATCCAAATTCAGACAAAAATAATCAAAATATGGAAGATGAGACCCAACATTCTTATCATTTTTACAAAAAAGAGTTTAAAAAAAAGTCTATAGTAGGATTTAAGGCGGCCTCTATAAAATCCCCGCTTTTGAGAATCAGATGATACAGTGACGATTAGAAATATTTTCGGAACCTTGGGTTTATTTTGCCATCTTGCTGTTTGTCAGTCGGTCACAGTGTTCTCGCACTTTACTCCTTACGCACCGCATTCTGTTCAAAACAATTTCAAAAAACGCTTGAAATGGATTCATAAAGGCCACCTTAAAACAAAAACCAGAGCAAAACTTCCCTTATTATTTTTCTTTTCTAAAATAATCCATATCTTTGTAATAATGCATTTGATGCATAGGAAAACTTGTAGTACGCATAGAATGGAAACAAGAAAAGAAAGTAATATACTAACAATCAGAAACCTTGTGGCATTAGGGGAATTCGTTCTCCTGAATCTGTGCTTTTTCGCCACTTTCTTTTTTCTGAGCAAGAGCAGCTCTTTTTTAGAGACGCTACATGCAATTCCCAGATTGTATCTGGTGATAATCAACTTGACGTACGCCATTTGTCTATCCAACGTCGGCATTATCCTCGACCAACGAATAGTCACCATCGACAAGATTACAGGAAAGGTCTCCAAGACCTGTGCCCTATACGCTTTGTTCATCATCGTGATCAGCGCGTTCTTAGGCAACATGGGAAGTACAACTTCGTTTTGGCTCATATTCTTGGGGGCGTTCTTCTTCTGCACCCTATGTTGGCGAATCACCGTCCGACTTCTTTTGAAAAAATACAGAAGTATGGGTAGGAACTACCGCCGCGTAATCATACTCGGTGCTGGAAGCATCGCCAACGAATTATATGAGACCATCAACGCCAACTCTTTCTACGGCTACCGCTTCCTCGGATTCTTTGACGACCGCGCCGTCGAAGACTACAAAGTAGATGCCAACAAAGTAAAGGGCAAAATCGACGACGTCTATCAATTCTGCAAAGACAACGAAATAGACGAAATATTCTGTGCTCTGCCTGCGGGCGACGACCGAAAGTCGTTACCTATCATCCAATACGCAGAGAAGAACATGATAAGGTGTTTTATTGTGCCCGACTTCAAACGCTTTATCAAGAAAAAGGTAGCACTATCGTTTTTGGGCGACATCTCCGATGCAATTCCTATCATATCTCTCCGCGACGAGCCGTTGCTTGACTTCCAAAACAAGATGTTCAAACGTCTATTCGACTTCGTATTTTCAGCCATCTTCTTGGTCACAATATTCCCGATCCTTTTCATTGTATTAGGAACTATCATCAAACTGACATCCCCCGGCCCAATCTTCTTCAAGCAAGTAAGGACAGGCAAGGACGGAGAGGACTTCACCTGCTACAAATTCAGGACCATGATGGTCAACAACGATTCCGACTCTCTTCAAGCAACCAAAGGAGATGCTCGCGTCACGAAGATTGGCGCGTTCATGAGAAAGACGAACCTCGACGAGATGCCTCAATTCATCAACGTCTTGTTAGGCAACATGTCCATCGTCGGCCCAAGGCCACACATGCTAAAGCACACGGAAATATATTCCGAACTCATCAACGAATACATGGTTCGCCACTTTGCAAAACCAGGCATCACAGGCTGGGCACAAGTGACAGGCTACAGAGGCGAAACCAAAGATTTGGAGGACATGATCGGACGTGTAAAGAGAGATGTATGGTACATTGAAAACTGGACCTTCTGGTTGGACATCAAAATCATTTTCCTCACCGTGTACAACATGTTGAAAGGAGAAGAGAATGCTTACTAACCAAAAAGCATCCATATAATACAAGAAGGCGGACTGAAGGCAAATTCAGCCCGCCTTCGTCTTTTTTCAACACTGCGTTCATCTCACTTTTTTATATTCTAAAACATATTTTAAGGATAGCATTTCACTTGTCTAACAACAATATTTTATCTAACTTTAAAAGTTTTCTACAAAAACACAATTTCGATTATTATTAACCTTAAATGACATAAAAATTTCACAAAATGAGAACAGCGATAGACTTTCTGATTGACATATCAGACAACATGGACAAAAAACTCCCCATCGCCCAAAAAGCGCTGAAGGAAGAAATCATACCATTATTGGATTTCTCACAAAACATTGGAATCAAGACGTTCCTCTCCGTATGTAAGAACCCAATCATCATCAACTCCATCGACTTAGGTGCGACAACCAAAAACGACTTCACCACAAAAATAGAGAAGTTGCCAATTCCTAACCAAGGCGCACCAATTGGAGAGGCCGTAAAACAATCACTCGAAGGTCTCAGCAAAATCGAGGCTGACAGGAAACGCATCATCCTTGTCACTGCCGGTGTTGAAACTGACAACGGCAACTACTCGTTCGAAGTTGAAAAGCATTTGAAAAAAGAAAATGTGCAAGTAAACATCATAGGATTAGGCCTCAGCGGATTTGAAGAGAAAACCGCCCAAAAGACCGCCGAAATCAGCAACGGATGTTTCTGTAATATTCCTTTGGAGAAAGGCAACGACAGCCAAGCCATCAGCACCATTCTCCAACCTATCAAAGACATATTGAACGGCAAGGAGGTCATTTCAGCGCCAACCGTTCAAACAGAGCCTGCACCAGCACCAGTTGTAGAGTCTGCACCCGTAGTAGAATCTGCGCCTGCAGCAGCACCTACCGTTTCGGAGCCCGCACCAAAAGTGGAGACAAAAGTAGAGGTAAGCATCGAAAAGCCTAAAGTAGAAGAAAAAGTGGAGGTCCAAACAGAATACAAGCCAACAGACCGCAGCAATCTCCAATTCAAGCAAGAAGTAAGCCATTTGGACAATGCATTCGCCTCGTCTAATACAGGCGCTGATGTTCAAAACATCAACAAGCAATTGGCCGAGAACAACGCTCAGATAGAGAAACTCCTCAAGCAAAATGCGCAAGAGTTGCAATCGTTTGCCATCAAGCAACAAGAGAGCGACAAAGAGATAGCCGACCTCCGCACAGCCGGCAAAAAAGCCCTTGACACCATCGAGGAGTTGAAAGAACTCAACAGCAAGGCAAACTCAGAGATCGACCGATTGGAGAAGCAATTGGCAGAGGCGCAAGAAGAGATTGCACGCTTGAGGAAGATCGACGAGGATGTCATCATTCTCCAAGACGAGGAAGAGATAGCAAGAAGATCTCGCCAAAACGAGACCCAAATCTACAACATCCTCGAAAAGAGATATCCTAACCGTGTCAACTGGCTCAACAAAGACACTAAGAAGACACTCGGTTGCGACTTCGAAATCCTATTCGATGACAACACCATCGAATACTATATTGCGGGCAAGGGCCTCAACCCAGACCGCACATTCTTCCTTACAAAACTCGAATGGGAGAAATGTTTGAAGCACAACCGCAACTATCAAGTTTATTTGGTAAACAAGGATAACCAAATCAGCATCATCGACAACCTTATCGGATGCATCCTCAGCGGAAAAGTTCACCCATTGGCTCAAAAGAACCAAAAAGTGAAGGCTGGAAACATCCAATTCTCCATCGATTGACAAATCAATTTTTTTTCTACAAAGCCCTTGAACGCACGAAAACGTCCAAGGGCTTTTTCGTATATCCACCTACGGACAGCCACGGCCCATCTCGGCCACACCATCTGGCATTTCAGTTCGTCAAAAAAAACAGGAGCACTACAGAGTGAATGTATGCTTAATAGATTCCATAAACAATCAGATGGTCCTTTAGAATAGCATAAAGGCAAGAGCGTAAAATCATGCAGGGCGCAATTCCACAGCCAAGCCCATAGCGGCAACTATACGATAGAATGTGGATATGGTTGGTATGGTTAACCCTCGTTCTATACGTGATATATAACCCTTGCTGGCACCAATTCGTTCAGCAAGTGCCGCTTGAGTCAACCCAGCCTTTTTGCGTGCATCCAACAGGATTTGCGCATTATATTCTTGCCATGCAAGATCCTCAGCCGCACGACGTGATTCAGTGCCAGGTTCACCAAAGATGCTATCTAGTTCTGCTGTTACATCGTACATCACATTATTCCTTTCCTTTGTTGTCATAGTATTCATTCTTTAATTTAACCGCTTTTTCTATATCTGAATTTTTCAGTTTCTGAGTTTTTTTTCTAACACCATTGAACAGAATAACCAGAGTGTCGCCATCATAACAGAAAAATATGCGAAATTCATTGTTGCCGTGTGTCACCCTAAACTCGTACACTCCATCCCTAATATATTTTATATAGTGAGCAGGTATGCGTTCGTTATTTGAAAAAAGCAATAAGGCACGCTGAATCTTCATCCTTTCAGTTTCAGAAAGTGATTGCATAAAATCACTATAGTACCGCCCGTATGCTTGTATTCTTCTAATCATATTGCAAATTTAGCAAAAGTTATACAATTATATAACCTTTAGGCATTCTTTTAACAAAAAAATTCTTGACAAATGACAGGGGCATAATTTCTTTAACAATGATAGAATATTTTCCATCACCTCTACCCTATCCTTGTCAGCGTTTGGCTCTGAAAAAAAAGGTTTTCCTAATGTAGTTCGCATAGAACAATAGGAACAATTGGGTGTTTTGTTGGCTACATACTCCTGTGCGAGTCTTGCACAAGTCATCAGAATCCTTGCGTTGGCCAGTCAAGTCGTTGACAGGGACAAATCTGCGAAGCAACTTGACGTACTGGGCGCCATCCGGTGCAAGAGACAGAGCCCCTAAAATTTCAAAAAAGAAGAATTTTAGGGTCAATTCCGATTTAATTCTTCATTTCTTATTATTATATTTGGAAAACTATTCGTAGAACACACGAGGTCAAGAACTATAAGGTTCAGGGCGAAAGAGGCTTTACACAAAACACGCAGCACACACGCCCAAAATTCAGAAACCGACAAGTTCGGCTCCAACAAAACAGAAATATTATGGCCGCTATTACATTTTTACTAAATTACGACTCCGTTTTGGGTGAAGACCTATTCATCAACGGAGACATAAGCGAACTGCACGACCAGCAAGGCGCTCCATTGCCTATGAAATACGGTGCATCCGGTTGGGAAATCACCATCGAAACAAAGAAGAGTGAGTTCAACTACCACTACATCATCCAAAAGAATGGTTCCTTAGCCAAAATGGAGGCGCCGCTCTCCCACCGCTTCGAATTGCCAAGCAAAGAGAGCAAGTCAACCCTCGTGTTCGACAGATTTGACGCATGCCACATTTCCAAGGCTATGTCATCGGCCGCGTTCGCCAATGCCATCAAGGCAAAAAAATACACGATTCAAAAAATAGACGGCATCCACATCCCCGTCATCTTCAACGTTTGGACCGACAAGGTGGATTCGACCCACACACTTGCCATCACAGGTAGCGACAGCACCCTCGGCAAATGGAGCGAGAACAGCATGAAGGAGATGGACGGAAGCGAGTACCCGAAATACAAATTCATCGGCAACGCCAACAAGATAAACTTCCCATTGGAGTACAAGTATGTCATCCTTGACAAACACAACGAGAACAACATCTGCTGGGAAGAGGGCATCAACCGCTACCTCAACCCATCCATCAGCCGCATTGTGGACAGCATCATCGTCAACGACGGAGAGCCCAACTTCCAACTTCCCGCCTTCAAGGGAGCAGGAACGGCCGTTCCTATCTTCTCTCTCAGAAGCGAGGCAAGTTTCGGCTGCGGCGAATTTGCCGATTTGAAGTTGCTCGCAGACTGGGCTGCGTTGACCGGCCAAAAGATCATCCAAACGCTTCCGATCAACGACACAACCATCACAGGCACATGGAAGGATTCTTATCCATACAGTTCCATCTCCGTTTTTGCCCTCCACCCTATCTATATCAATATCGAAAAGATTGGAGAAGTGGCCGACAAGGAGGCCTACGAGGAGAAGAAGAGAGAACTCGCTGCTTTGAAATTCGTTGATTACGAAGCCACGCTCAAACTAAAAATCGCTTATCTAAAAGAGTTCTATAAAAAGAAGGGAAGCGCAGCCTTCAAAGAGAAAGAATACGCAACCTACTTCGAGAAAAACAGCCATTGGCTTAGACCCTATGCTGTATTCTGCTACCTCAGAGACAAGTTCGGCACATCCGAATTTGCCAAATGGGAAGAAGATGCGAAGTTCTCACAGAAGAGAATCGACAAATACTGCACGGCGGGTACCAAAGAATACAAAGAGGTGGCCTTCTACCTCTACGTCCAATATCAACTCCACAAGCAATTGAAGGAGGCTGTAGAGTACGCCCACGCAAAAGGAGTGGCCATCAAAGGAGACATACCTATCGGAGTAAACCGCAACAGCGTAGAGACCTGGATGTATCCAGAATTGTTTGACCGGAACGGACAAGCGGGTGCTCCACCTGACGACTTCTCCAAGACGGGACAAAACTGGGGCTTCCCTATCTACAACTGGGAAAACATGGCGAAAGACAACTACCAATGGTGGAAACTGCGGTTTGAGAACATGGCCGAATACTTCGACGCCTACCGCGTAGATCACATCTTGGGCTTCTTCCGCATCTTCCGCATTCCGTCTGGCGACACACTCGGTCTAATGGGACAATTTGCTCCGTCCATGCCACTCACTGCAGAGGAGATAAGGAACTACGGCATAGACTTCCGCCCAAAGGAAGATTGCGAACCAGTCATCTCAGAAAATTATCTGGACGAAGTGTTTGGCGGAGAAAAAGAGTACATCATCTCAAAATTCCTCGTCAGAGAGGGCGACCGCTTCCACTTGAAGCCATCCGTCAACACGCAAGCCAAGGTGGCTGCCCTACATATAGAAGACACACCCGAACGCGTTGCGTTTTTGAAATTCGGGCTGATGCTCTTATCTTGTCAGACGTTGTTCATCCAAGACTACAAAGAGAAGGGCAAATACCACCCAAGAATTGCAGTGCAAGAGAGCAATGCCTTCCGACTTCTCGATTATAAGGAGAAAGAGAAGATGAACAGGCTTTACGCATACTACTATTACCAACGCCAAGACGCTTTCTGGGAGAGCCAAGCGATGGAAAAGTTGCCAGCACTTACCAATGCCACCAACCTTCTGGCTTGTGGCGAGGACTTAGGCATGGTTCCTGCCTGCGTACCACAAGTGATGGCTAAATTAGGCATGCTCAGCCTTGAGATACAACGCATGCCCAAAGAGATGGGCATCGAATTCGGACGATTAGAGCACAACCCTTACCTGTCCGTCAGCACAACGTCCACCCACGACATGAGCACTATGCGCGCATGGTGGGAGGAAGACAAGGCAAGGACTCAGCGCTACTTCAACAACGACCTCAACCAATACGGCATGGCTCCCATCTTCTGCGAGCCTTGGATTTGCCAGCAGATCATCGAACGGCATTTGGCTTGCCCTTCCATGTTCGTCATCCTTCCAATTCAAGATTGGATGGCTTTGGACGGCAACCTCCGTTGGAAAGAGACGTTCTCCGAAAGGATCAACGACCCAGCCAACCCGAACAACTACTGGCGATATAGAATGCATATCACCATTGAAAGGCTGATCGAAGACTCTTATCTCACAACGAATGTCAGATCAATCATCAATCAATCAGGAAGATAAAAATTATTTCAAGAAAAGAGAGTAAAAAAGCACAAAGTGTCTTGCAAGTTTAAAGGATTTATCCTACCTTTGCATCGCAAAACCAAGGAAACAAGGGGTTGCAAGACATAAAGTGTTGGTGCGTTAGTTCAGCTGGTTAGAATACATGCCTGTCACGCATGGGGTCACGGGTTCGAGTCCCGTACGCACCGCAAAAAGGAACGATTATTTCGTTCCTATTTTGTTTATCAACGGGAAGCAAACTGCGCCAAGGCAGCGGATTTTGGGTCAGATGATTTTCCGGGTTGGCGGACCGACCAATCAGGAAAATCATCTGACCCGAAACAGACAGACATTTAATAAGTTTCTCGAATTACTTTTCATAATTTATGAGATATTTTATTGCAAAGTTAATTAAATAACGCCCAAATCTCCTGAAAGGATTTTATAGAGGCCATCGAAACGCTTAGTCGGGCAAAACCGAAAATCTATTAAACACCTTGAATCTCATCAAACTGACGTTCTCATGCCACAAATATGGCATTACATCATCTAAATTACATGCGTCAAAAACGAACCATCCGTCATCAACCAATGTCACCCTACAATACGATCGAAAATTCCGATAATTATACGATTCAAAAACCTCCACCTCCTTCACTTGGCTTCTCTCAAACGACAGATAACCATTGCCATCATTCGGCCCATACGAAATCTTTTCTCCACAAAAGACAAAACTCCTATCTTTATAATAGAGATAACTGTATAGGTGCAAAGCAAATTCCATACCTATAGAAAACGGCCACGCAGCCATCATAAGCCACCCTATATAAAACATGAGATTTTTTTGTTCAAAAGTATAGGCGATCCAAAACCAAAAAGAGATAGCCCCCAAGAGCAAGAACGCAAAGAACGCAAAAAAGAGATAGAATGATTTATCTAACACCTTCACTTCCACCTCTTTTACTTCACCCCTCTTCTTTTTTGCATTAAACTTCTTCATAAAAAGCCACAACATTTATTGGATTCTGCCCAAATTTAAATCAAACAATCTAAGAGTGCAAAAATTTCCCTCTTAAAACACTGCACTTCTAAATTGAAAGTACAGACAAAAAACCAAGGCGGCCCCATCACAGGCGAAGGCGTCAGCATCCACCTCGCACTGGAAAGCATGCAGGAAAGAGGTGCATATGCAAAAGGAGGTGTATCATTTTTTTGATACCCCTCCTTTTAATTCATTACCATACAATGTTTACTTCACAACAGGGCGAACATAAGCGCCTTTTCCACGGGTGGTTTCGTAATTTAGTGGTTCCA
>JAKSLA010000071.1 GCA_024401455.1 Paludibacteraceae bacterium
TTGTTGTATCTCACAAGGCTCTTATCGAGGCTGAGTTGGAGCAACAAAAGAAGGATATCATCTCTAAGCTTGAAAAGGGTCAGGTTCTTGAGGGAATCGTTAAAAATATCACTTCTTACGGTGTGTTCATTGACTTGGGTGGCGTAGATGGTTTGATTCACATCACAGACCTTTCTTGGGGCCGCGTAACACATCCAGAAGAAGTAGTTGCTTTGGATCAAAAGTTGAACGTAGTTATTCTCGACTTTGACGATGATAAGAAGCGTATCGCTTTGGGCTTGAAGCAATTGACTCCTCATCCATGGGATGCTTTGGATGCAAACTTGAAGGTTGGTGACAAGGTTAAGGGTAAGGTAGTCGTTATGGCTGATTATGGAGCATTCGTTGAAATCGCTTCTGGCGTAGAAGGTTTGATTCACGTATCTGAAATGTCTTGGTCACAACACTTGCGTTCTGCACAAGATTTCATGAAGGTAGGTGACGAAATCGAGGCTGTTATCTTGACTCTCGACCGTGAGGAGAGAAAGATGTCTTTGGGTATCAAGCAACTTAAGCCAGATCCATGGGATAACATCGAGACTAAGTATGCTGTTGGTAGCAAGCACACTGCTAAGGTACGCAACTTCACTAACTTCGGTGTTTTCGTTGAAATCGAGGAAGGCGTTGATGGTTTGATTCATATTTCTGACCTTTCTTGGACTAAGAAGATTAAGCACCCATCAGAGTTTACTCAAATCGGTGCTGA
The DNA here is from genome assembly GCA_024401455.1 of Paludibacteraceae bacterium. Taxonomy (GTDB): domain Bacteria; phylum Bacteroidota; class Bacteroidia; order Bacteroidales; family Paludibacteraceae; genus RGIG10190. Next base: position 746 of record JAKSLA010000071.1, read on the forward strand.
TATCGACGTTCAAGTTTTGGAGATTGACAAGGAAAACCGTCGTTTGAGCTTGGGTCACAAGCAATTGGAGGAGAATCCATGGGATGTATTCGAGACTGTATTTACAGTTGATTCAATCCACGAGGGTACAATCGTTGAATTGTTGGATAAGGGCGCAGTTATCGCTTTGCCTTACGGTGTAGAAGGATTTGCAACTCCTAAGCACTTGGTTAAGGAAGACGGCTCTCAGGCTAAGGTTGATGAGAAGTTGGAGTTCAAGGTGATTGAGTTCAACAAGGATGCTAAGAGAATCATCCTTTCTCACAGCCGTATTTTTGAGGATACACAAAAGGTTGCTAACGGTGACGCTGACAAGAAGGACTTTAAGAAGAAGAAGTCAACTAAGAAGGCTGAGACTGTTAACTCAACTATCGAGAAGACAACATTGGGTGATATCGAGGAGCTTGCTGCTCTAAAGAACCAATTGGAGTCTAACGAATAATTGTGTGTCAATTATTTAACAAATGAAATCAGAAATTTTAATCAATTAATTAATTAGTTTTTTTATGAAAAGAAAAATGTTGGCCCTTTTCGTGGCTTCTACACTTGTAGGTAATGCATTTGCACAAGAGGAGCAAGCAACAGCTACAGCTGAGGCTCCAGCTGCTGAGGAGTCTGCTAGCGCAGGTTTGAACCACTGGTCTATCGCTCTTAAGGGTGGTGTTGACTACTACAGATGGTTGGATCAATCAGTAAACTTCGAAGGTGGTGCAGTTGTTGAGTACACTGCTAATCCATTGTGGGGTCTTGGTTTGGAGTATATGTACCAAATGAATAACCATGATCAAAATGGTTTTCAAACCCCAGAGTTCGATGGTACAGTTCACGATATCGATTTGTTCGGATCTGTAAACCTATCAAACCTTCTTTCTAAGTATCGTTCAGCAGCATGGCAAAAGTTGAACATCTATGCTAACGCTGGAGCAGGTGTTTCTATCTACTCTTGGGATGCTGATAAGTTCTCTTCTGACCGTGATGATAGCGGCGTTCTTCCAATGGCATTCGGTGCTGGTGTTGTTGAGTACGATTTCAACAAGAACTTCGCAGTAGGTTTGGAAGGTCGTGCTAAGTGCAACTCAAAGGAGGATTTCGCTCCTGCAGGTGGTGCTAAGGTAAACCTTGGCGCAAACTTGTTGTTCCGTTACAAGTTCGGTGGTATGAGCAACGTAAGAAACGTAGCTTTGACAGACTTCGAGCCTAAGGTTGAAGTTCCAGATATCACTCCAATGGTTGAGGAGTTGAAGAAGCAAAACGATGAGGCTGCTGCTAAGATGGAAGAGCAAATCGCTAACCAAAACGCTGCAATCAAGAAACTTCAAGAGCAAGTTAAGTTCGTTCAAGATTCTTTGGATAGCCACATCAGAAATACAAAGGAGCCTGAGAAGTATATTCCTACTAAGGAAGAGGATGAGATCATCAAGACTGCTTTCGCTCAATTGGAATTCGAAACTAACAAGGCTGTCATCAAGAAGTCTTCTTACTCTTCTTTGGATGGTTTGGCAATGTTGTTGAAGTCTCACAACGAGTGGTCAGTAATCTTGAAGGGTTACACTGATAACTCTGGTAACGCTGCTAAGAACCTTCAATTGTCTAAGGACAGAGCTGCTTCTGTTAAGAACTATTTGATCGGTAAGGGCGTTCCTGCAAGCCACATGCAGTCATTCGGTTACGGTTCTGCTGATCCTGTTGCTTCTAACGCAACTTTGGCAGGTCGTGCTAAGAACAGACGTGTTGAGATCGAGTTGTTCTCTAAGTAATTTTTGAACATAGATTTTAAGTCTAATAGTTAAGGGGCGGGAGTTACTCCCGCCTCTTTTTTTTCTTGTTTATGGAGAATTTCAGATTACAGATTTTAGGTTCAGGCTCTGCTCTTCCTACAAAGACGCATAATCAACCCTCTCAGGTGTTGACAATACGAGAAAAATCTTTTATGATTGATTGTGGTGAAGGTACGCAACGTCAAATGCTCGCTTCGAAAGTTAAATTGTCAAGATTGAACAATATCTTCATCTCACATCTTCACGGTGATCATTGTTTTGGTTTGATTGGCTTGATCTCTACGTTGGGAATGTTTAACCGAACAGCCGATTTGTATATCCATTCTCATCCTTCTTTGCAATCCATTTTGACTCCTCTAATCTCAACTTTTTGTGATGACTTGTCATATAAGGTTTGTTTCGAACCCTTTGACCCATCTAAGTCAGAGGTAATCTACGAAGATCGTTCTCTCACTGTTACCACTATTCCTCTTAAGCATAAAATGCCAACGGCAGGCTTCTTGTTTTCGGAAAAGGAACGTGCTCGCAACATTAAACGTGAAATGATAGATTTCTATCAGATTCCTCTACAAACGATTCCTTTGATCAAGCAAGGCGCCGATTTTGTTACGGAAGATGGTTCGATTGTGGCGAATGATCGGTTGACGGTAGCGCCTGCTCCGCCTAAAAAATATGCTTATTGCTCGGATACAATGTATTGGGAGCGCATTCTTCCGTTCATTGATTCGGTGGATTGTCTTTATCATGAGTCAACCTTCTTGCACGACGATTTGGCAAAGGCGAAGGCAACAATGCATTCTACGGCTCTTCAAGCTGCAAAAATTGCTGCGATGGCTAATGTCAAACAGTTGCTTTTGGGGCATTTCTCTGCTCGATATGATGATTTTCAGGCTTTCTTGATGGAGGCCCGTTCTGTTTTCCCGAATACATTTGTAGCAACTGATGGTGATACGATAGAATTTTAGCATTATACATTTAGGGATTCCTTATGAATCTTTTTGTGTGCTTTGGCATTTTTGTCGCTATCATAATGTTTTTCATTCGTAGGGGCCTGCTTCATTTTTCCAAATCTTCATTTTGTCTGATAAATTCCGCAAGGCAATTTGTTGAAGTCCCTTTAAAATAGTTGCCTGTTTGTTTTTGTTCTTTCCTCAAAAAACATCAAATTTGTAGTATGGAAAAAAATGATATGTTGAGGAATTTTCGTCTATATTTTTTAGTGTTGCTTTTGCTTGAATTTGCATTCTCTTTGACTGCTTATTCTCAAGGGGCAATTGTAAATGGCTTGGTTCGTGATTCTCTTACCAAAGAGACATTGCCGTATGTCTCTGTCTATTTCAAAGGTACCGTCGATGGTAATGTTTCCGATAAAAGCGGAAAGTTTAATATACACACCAATTCAGCCAGTAGAACGGTTGTTGCTTCGATGGTGGGGTATAAAGAGAAGCAAATCAAGGTGAAGAACATTCAGACACCCCAAACGATAGTCTTTGATTTGGCTTCCGATTCTTACGATATCACGGAGTTGGTTGTTAAGCCCAAGAAGGAAAAATATTCTAAGAAGAACAACCCGGCTGTCGATTTTGTGTCTGATATGATTAAAAACAAGAACATGTCGGATCCTCTCAACAATGACTATTTCAGTTTTGAGCATTACGAGAAGATGTCTTATGCTTTGGATAATTTCACTTATGAACGTAATAAACTTTTGGACGACACGAAGTTTAAGTTTCTTTTCAACTATGTAGATACTTCGGCTATTACTGGTAAGCCTATTTTGGTCGTTTCGTTCAAGGAATCGTTGGAAGATGTTTATTATCGTAAAGCCTCTAAATCTCAGAAAAAGGTTGTAAAGGCTATTAAGAGCGATGGCATCGATGAACTATTGCCTCAAGAGAGTGTCCAAACGATGTTGGAAGAGGTTTTCCAAGAGATTAATATTTTTGACAATGAAATTCCTTTGTTGTGTTATCGTTTTGTGAGTCCGTTGGCCGATAATGGTCCTTCTTACTACAAGTATTACCTTCTGGATACTATTTCTGTTGACGGTTCGAAATATGTCAATTTAGGTTTTGTTCCTTTCAATTCCGAAAGTTTTGGCTTTACGGGTATCTTGCAGGTGGCATTGGATTCAACCAAATTTGTTCGGCAAGCAAAATTGAATGTGCCGAAGGATATTAATCTGAATTTCGTCAGAGGAATGACTATTGAACAAGTTTTTTCTCGTATGGATGACGGCTCCCGTCTTCGTGAAAAAGATGACATTGTTGTCGAACTGAACGTGGCTGAGCAGACGCAAGGTGTATATGCGCGCAGAGTAAATGTCTATCGCAATCATAGCACGGATAAGCCGGATGACAAGATCTTCAAGAGAAAGGCTAATGTTGTGCAAGTTGACGATGCAATGGATAAGTCGGATGAATTTTGGGCGGATAATCGTCTTGACACGTTGGCTGGAAACGAAGGAAATATAAGTAATTTGATGACGGATCTTCGCAATGTCCCTGCTTATCATTTTACAGAAGCATTAATGCGCATAGTTTTTTCAGGTTACCTTTCTTTGGAAAAAGAGCATAGCCGTTTTGACTTCGGCCCTGTTAACACGGTTGTTAGCAAAAATAAGTTGGAAGGAATACGCTTCCGTGCGGGAGGAATGACGACGGCTTATCTCAACCGCCATTGGTTCGGCCGCGGATATCTTGCCTATGGTCTTGACGATGAAAAACTTAAATATCAAGGTCAGGTTGAGTATTCGTTTTTGCCTAAAAAAGAGTATCCGACGGAATTCCCCGTACACTCCATCAAGGCAACGTATGAGTATGATACGGACGAGTTGGGTCAGAATTACAAAACTAACAAGGATAATTTCTTCCTCTCGTTGAGACGTTCTGGTAATGAGTTGATTACGTATCAACGTAAGGTGGAACTTGACTATAAGCAGGAGTTCTATAACAACTTTTCTTATGATTTTATTACAAGGTATAAAAAGGAATATGCCACTTGGTTGGTGCCATTTATTCGTCTCAATAGGGATAATACGCAGTTGCTCGATGATTATTCAATGTCAGAGTTTAAGCTCACTTTGCGTTACGCTCCGCGGGAAAAGTTTTATCAAACAAGGCAGAACCGTTATCCCATCAACTTTGATTATCCCATCTATACAATTTCTCATTCCTTTGCCCGTAAAGGTTTGATGGGGGCTGATTATTCAAGCAATATAACTGAACTTGGGTACACCAAGCGCTTTTGGCTTTCTATTTTTGGCTATACAGATGTAACTCTTAAGGCGGCAAAGCAGTGGAATCCAGTTCCATTCCATATGCTTTTGATTCCAGATGTAAATATGTCCTTCTTTATACAAAACGAAACTTATACGTTGATGAACCCAATGGAATTTATCAACGACCAATATGCTTCATGGGATTTGACCTATTATATGAATGGTTTTGTGTTAAATAGAATACCACTCATAAAAAAGTTGAAGTTGCGCGAAGTGTTCTCTTTTAAGGGATTGTATGGAACTTTGAGTGAAAAGAATGACCCTGTCCATAATCAGGAGGATGGCTTGTTTCTTTTCCCAGAGCAGACCTATCGTTTAGGAGATAAACCGTATATGGAGGTAAGCGCAGGCGTTGAGAATGTCTTGAAGATATTGCGTGTGGATTACATTTGGCGTCTTTCTTATCGTAATCATCCGGATATTGACCATAGTGGAGTACGTTTGAAATTTCATGTGACATTCTAAACTGTTGAATATTTTCAAATCGGTTATAGATTGTAGTTTTTTGGTGGAAAAAAAAAGAATTTTAATATTTTTAGGTTAAAAAAGTGTGGATTTGTTTTGCTTGGTGGCGAAATATATCTATCTTTGCATCGTTAAAACAAGGAAATAGCATTCACATAAGTGGTATGATTCATTCAGTAAAGAACATATTGTCGATTATTATTATTTTGCCCTTGCGCAGCAAGCAAGGGTGAGAAAGTTTGTGTTCTTTATGTATAATAAATTCAAATCTTTCTCACTGCTGAGAAAGATTTTTTTTTGTGTAGAATAATTAAAGTTTTATAGATATGTCAGATAGATTATACATTTTTGATACGACGCTGAGAGATGGAGAACAAGTCCCTGGCTGTCAATTGAATACTGTTGAGAAGATTCAGGTCGCCAAGCAGTTAGAATCTTTGGGCGTTGATGTGATAGAGGCTGGTTTCCCTATTTCAAGTCCGGGTGATTTTAATTCAGTTCGCGAAATCTCGAAGGCTGTGACTTGGCCTACGATTTGTGCCTTGACGCGTGCTGTTCAAAAAGATATAGACGTGGCTGCTGATGCTTTGATGTATGCGAAGAACAAGCGTATTCATACGGGTATTGGAACTTCTGATTCCCATATTAAGTATAAGTTCAACTCTAATCGTGAGGAGATTATTGAACGCGCAGTGGCTGCCGTGAAGTATGCTCGTCGTTATGTGGAAGATGTTGAGTTCTATGCAGAGGATGCAGGACGTACGGACAACGAATATCTTGCAAGGGTAGTGGAAGCTGTTATTAAGGCTGGTGCTACAGTGGTTAATATCCCTGATACGACGGGTTACTGCTTGCCAAGCGAATATGGAGCAAAGATTAAATATTTGATGGAACATGTGGATGGCATCCATAATGCGATTATTTCAACTCACTGTCATAATGATTTGGGTATGGCCACAGCCAATACAATCAGTGGAGTCATCAATGGCGCTCGTCAGGTAGAGGTGACGATTAACGGTATCGGCGAACGTGCTGGTAACACTTCGTTGGAAGAGATTGCAATGATTGTTAAGTGCCACCACGATATTGACATCAATACCAATATCAATACGCAGAAGATATACTCAACTAGCCGTATGGTTTCTAGTTTGATGAATATGCCAGTTCAACCCAACAAGGCGATTGTGGGTCGTAATGCTTTTGCACACTCATCTGGAATACATCAAGATGGTGTCTTGAAGAATGTTCAGACATACGAAATCATTGACCCTAAGGAAGTAGGTATTGACGACAATGCAATTGTGCTTACTGCTCGTAGTGGACGTGCTGCGTTGAAGCATCGTTTGCACGTTTTAGGTGTGGATGTTGATGGAGAAAAGTTGGACTCTATTTATCAAGATTTCTTGAAGTTGGCTGATAAGAAGAAGGAAATCAATGATGATGACATCCTTTTGTTGGCTGGCGTAAGTAGTGCCCGCGAGAATAATGTGAAGGTGGAATTCTTGCAAGTGACAAGTGGTGTAGGTGTTAAGCCTGTTGCAAGCATCGGTTTGATGATTGCGAATGAGCATTTCGAAGCTGCCGCTACAGGTAATGGTCCAGTGGATGCTGCGATTAATGCCTTGAAGAAGATTATCAGTCGCCACATGACGTTGAAGGAGTTCACTATTCAAGCCATCAACAAAGGTAGTGACGATATGTGTAAAGTACATATGCAAGTGGAATGTGAAGAGCAGATTTATTACGGCTTTGGTGCAAGCACGGATATCGTTGCTGCTTCTGTCGAAGCATATGTTGATTGTATCAATAAGTTCAGAAAGTAATTCTAAAGTATAAAGTTTTGACAAGGGTTCTCCTTTGGAATAAAAAATAAAATAAAATGGGTAAAACGTTATTTGATAAGATTTGGGATGCACACGTTGTGCAAAAAGTGGAAGATGGTCCAACCCAACTTTATGTAGATAGACTTTATTGTCATGAGGTGACAACCCCTCAGGCATTCGATACATTGAGAGATAAGAAGATTAAGCCTTTTCGTCCTCAAAATATTGTGGCTATGCCAGACCACAATACCCCTTCTGATCAGCAAGAGGTGATCAATGATCCGATTGGTCGTAAGCAAGTTGAGACGTTGAAGGCAAATTGCGAGGAGTTTGGTATCAAGCACTTTGCAATGGGTTCAAAGGACAATGGTATTATCCATGTCGTTGGTCCGGAGAAGGCGCTTTCTTTGCCAGGTATGACTATCGTATGTGGTGACTCTCACACGTCAACACACGGTGCGGTAGGTGCGATTGCAATGGGTATCGGTACAAGTGAGGTGGCTCAGGTTTTGGCTTCCCAATGTATTCTTCAATCAAAGCCTAAGACCATGCGCATCAATGTTGAAGGCACACTTCCACCGGGTGTTACAGCAAAGGATGTGGCCCTTTATATTATGGCTCAAATGACAACTTCTGGCGCTACTGGTTATGCGGTGGAGTATGCAGGAAGCACGATTCGTAACATGTCAATGGAGGGCCGTCTTACATTGTCTAACCTTTCTATCGAAATGGGATCTCGTGCCGGTTTGATCGCTCCAGACGAAATCACTTTCGCTTATTTGAAGGGTAGAGAGTATGCTCCAAAGGGAGCCGAGTGGGATAAGGCTTTGGCAGAGTGGAAACTCTTGAAGAGTGATGCGGATGCTGTATTCGATAAAGAGGTGACTTACCGCGCTGAGGATATCGCTCCTCGTATTACTTACGGAACAAATCCAGGTGCAGGTATCGCTATCAATGAGAATATTCCTACGCTTGAAAGCATTCCAGAGGTTGATCGTATCCAATTTACAGGTATGCTTGATTACATGCAATTCAAGCCAGGCCAGAAGTTGGAAGGGACTCCTGTTGACTATGTGTTCTTGGGCGCTTGTACCAATGGCCGTATTGAGGATTTCCGTGCTTTCGCTTCTGTTGTTAAGGGTAAGAAGAAGGCAGAGAGTGTAGTTGCATGGTTGGTGCCTGGTTCTTGGTTGGTTCGTCAACAAATCATTGACGAGGGTATTGACAAAGTATTGGAAGAGGCTGGCTTCGAACTTCGTTTGCCTTCTTGCTCTTCTTGCTTGGCAATGAATCCGGACAAAGTGCCTGCAGGCAAATTGTCTATCTCTACAAGTAACCGTAATTTCGTAGGTCGTCAGGGCCCTGGTGCACGTACGATTTTGGCTTCTCCGCTTGTTGTGGCAGCAAGTGCAATTACTGGTAAAATCACTGACCCTCGAACTCTCTAATTTTTTTAATTATGGCTAAACAAAAATTTAATATCATACAGTCAACTTGCATTCCTGTCAATATCGACAACTGCAACACTGACCTTATTATTCCTGCGCGTTATTTGGCAAGTACGACGCGTGACCCGAAGTTCTTTGGCGATGCTTTTATGCACGACCTTCGTTTTGATGCGGATGGTAAGCCGGTTGCTGATTTCGTCATGAATCAGCCTGATTATTCAGAAACTCCACATGTGGGTGTGCATGAGATTATTGTCGGTGGTCAAAACTGGGGCTCTGGTTCAAGCCGTGAGCACGCCGCATGGGCTATTGCTGGCTATGGCGTTCGCGTTGTCATCTCAAGCAGTTTTGCCGACATCCACAAGAACAATTTGCTCAACTGTTTCGTCCTTCCTGTCGTTGTAAGTAAGGAGTTCCAACAGGAGTTGTTCCAAAGCATCGCTGCAAATCCTAAGACTGAGGTTAAGGTGGATGTGCCTAACCAAACTGTTACCAATATGGCAACGGGTCATAGCGAGACATTCGAAATCAACGGATATAAGAAGTACTGTTTGATGAATGCGCTTGACGACATCGATTTCTTGATTGAAAATAAGGCTAAGATAGAGTCATGGGAGTCTGCTCGCAAATAGAGATAATGGACACGACGCTCCGCGATGGTGAGCAGACTTCTGGCGTGGCATTTGCTACGCATGAGAAGTTGGGTATTGCTCGCTATCTGCTGGAGGAGTTGGGGGTTGATCGTCTTGAAGTGGCTTCGGCTCGTGTCTCGGAAGGCGAGTATGACGCAGTTAGAAGCATTGCGGAGTGGGCTAAGAAAAAAGGGTTGCTTGACCGTATCGAGGTGTTGGGATTCGTTGATGGTGGTCGTTCTATCGAATGGATTAAGAATGCCGGTTGCCATGTCATGAATCTCCTGGCCAAAGGTTCCTATCGTCATGTGACGGAGCAGTTGAGAAAAACTCCGGAGCAGCATATTGCTGATATCAAAGAGTCTATAGCTGCTGCTCAAAAGGAGGGATTTGAGATAAATCTCTATTTGGAGGATTGGAGTAATGGTATGATTCATTCCTGCGATTATGTTTTCCAAATGGTGGATGCGTTGAAGGATTCGGGTATTCGTCGATTTATGTTGCCTGACACGTTGGGTGTACTTTCTCCAGACGAAACTTTCGAATATTGCAAGCAGATGACGGATCGTTATCCTGACCTGCATTTCGACTTTCATGCTCATAATGATTATGATTTGGCCGTTGCCAATGTCTTCTCGGCGGTGAAGGCTGGTATTCACGGCATCCATGCAACGATCAATGGACTGGGCGAGCGTGCTGGTAATACACCGATTACGAGTGCCATTGCTGTGATTCATGACAAATTGAAGTTGAAGACGAATGTCCGTGAGTCTAAGATATACCATATCAGTAAGTTGGTGGAGACCTATTCGGGTGTGCGCATTCCGAATAACAAACCGATCATTGGTGATAACGTCTTTACTCAATGCGCTGGCGTGCATGCTGATGGCGATTCGAAGAACAATCTTTACTTCAATGACCTTCTTCCTGAGCGTTTCGGCCGTGTCCGTGAATATGCTTTGGGCAAGATGTCGGGCAAGGCAAACATTCGCAAGAACTTGGAGGCATTGGGCATCAATATAGACGAGGCTTCTATGCTTAAGGTGACGCAACGTATCATTGAGTTGGGTGATAAGAAGCAATTGGTTACCCAAGAGGAACTTCCTTACATCGTTTCGGATGTTTTGAAGCATGATACGAACGAGCAACCAATCAAGATTGTAAACTATTCATTGTCGTTGACTCATGGATTGCGACCTGTCGCTACCGTGAAGATCGAGATAGATGGTGAACTATATCAGCAGACGGCTGCCGGTGATGGTCAGTATAATGCCTTCACTAAAGCATTGTGGAAGATATACAAACAGTTGAATAAGCCAATCCCAGAGTTGTTGGACTATATGGTAATCATCCCTCCTGGTGGACAAACGGATGCTTTGGTGCATACGACTATTACATGGCGATTTAACGATAGGGTATTCAAGACGCATGGCTTGGATCCCGACCAAACGGAGGCGGCTATCAAGGCGACCGTTAAGATGTTGAACTTGATTAACTAATCCTCTTTATTGTAGAATATTAAAATTTTATAAGATATGAAATTAAAGTTAGCGGTTTTGCCAGGTGATGGCATTGGACCAGAAATCATGGAGCAAGGTGTTGCTGTCATGAAGGCGGTTTGTGGTAAGTTTGGCCACGAATTGGAGTGTAAATATGCTATCTGTGGTGCAGATGCAATCGATAAGGTGGGTGATCCATTCCCAGAAGAGACTTTTAAAACTTGTATGGAGGCAGACGCCGTCCTTTTTGCTTCTGTAGGTGATCCTAAGTTCGATAACAATCCGTCGGCAAAGGTTCGTCCTGAGCAAGGTTTGTTGGCTATGCGTAAGAAGTTGGGCTTGTTCGCCAACATTCGCCCTGTTGAGACGTTTGACTGCTTGGTTCACAAATCACCATTGAAGACCGAGTTGGTGAAGGGCGCAGACTTCATCTGTATCCGCGAGTTGACTGGTGGTATGTATTTTGGTGAGAAGTATCAAGACGATGAGAAGGCTTACGATACCAACTATTATACTCGTCCTGAGATTGAGCGCATCTTGAAGGTGGGTTATGAGTATGCAAGAAAGCGTAACCACCACTTGACCGTTGTTGACAAGGCGAATGTCTTGGCTTCAAGCAGATTATGGAGAAAGGTCGCTCAAGAGATGGCCCCTCAATACCCAGACGTGACGACAGACTTTATGTATGTTGACAATGCTGCAATGCGTATGATTCAAGAGCCTCGTTTCTTCGACGTTATGGTTACGGAGAATACGTTTGGTGATATCTTGACAGATGAAGGTTCTTGTATCACAGGTTCAATGGGATTGCTTCCATCTGCATCAACGGGTGAGCATACTCCTGTATTCGAGCCTATTCACGGTTCTTGGCCACAAGCAAAGGGCTTGAACATTGCCAACCCATTGGCTCAAATCCTTTCATGCGCCATGTTGTTCGAGTACTTCGATTTGAAGGAAGAGGGCAAGTTGATTCGTGAAGCCGTAAATGCTTCGTTGGATGCTAATGTTCGTACTCCAGAAATCCAAGTTGAAGGTGGTGCTAAATATGGCACGAAAGAGGTTGGTGCTTGGATTGTTGATTACATCAATAAGAAATAAATCGCAACGCCATGAGCGTGCATGGGCGGGCCTTGTGTCCGCCTTTTTTTGTTTGATGTAGAGACATCCCTATGGGGAGGAATCATCAGAACAGCCTCTGTTGGTTCGTTTGGCTTTTTATGCTATTTTTGCAGAAAAGATTTGTGCCCATGTGTGAAGCCATTTGTCGGAGTATGTTTGATTGTGTCCGATATTCTGATAACACGCATTGGTTAAGACAATAAACAACTAAATTTAAAAGTATATATATGAACAAAAAAAATAACTATTGGCTTGCCCTTTCGGCAAGTTTTGTGATGGCAACGATGCCAGTAATGATTTCGTCCTGCTCTGACGATGATGACGATGATGATCCTAAGAAGGAGCAGAATGATGCAAACAAGGGAGAAGATAACAATCAGGAAGGAAACGGAGGAAATGGCGAAAATAACGGCAGCAACCCAGGGAATGGCGAAAATAACGACAGCAACCCAGAAAATAGTCACTCCGTCACAGGCAAAGTGGGCAACTACCCCTATGTGGATCTTGGTTTGCCAAGCGGCTTGAAGTGGGCCACCTACAATGTTGGGGCCACTAAGCCTGAAGAGTATGGCGACTACTTCGCATGGGGAGAGACAACCCCACAACCCGATTCGGACACTTCCTATTCATGGGCAACCTACAAGTGGTGTAATGGTACTTTCTCTTTTATGACAAAGTATTGCAGCCAAAGTAGATATGGCACCTATGGCACCGTTGACAATCTGACCACCCTTCTCCCCGAAGATGACGCGGCGACAGTAAATTGGGGAGACGCATGGAGAATGCCGACAAGTGCGGAACAGGATGAGTTGAGAGAAGGCTGCGATTGGGAATGGACGGACGATTACAATGGCACAGGCGTGTCGGGACAAATCGGCACCAGCAAGACCAATGGCAACACCATCTTCCTTCCCGCTGCGGGGTATCGCTACAATGGCAGTCTCGACAGCGTGGGCTACTACGGCAGCTATTGGTCGTCCTGTCTCTTCATGGACAACAACCACGGCGGCTACGTACTCTGCTTCCACTCGTACTACATCGGCTGGGACTGCAGCGTCGACCGTCAACACGGTCGATCTGTTCGTGCGGTTTCAGGAAAATAAGCGAAGCGCATTCGACGATTTGATTATTTGAGGATTAGAAATAAACCTTCCCCGTAGAGCCGTCCCCATGGGGTGTCTCCACTAAATAAAAAGAAGTCTGCCCCGATCTTTTTCACGGGGCAACCGGATGATGCCGCATTGCGACACTGATGCAAACAGGGATGGGGAGATGAATCCTATCGCTCCTCAAAGATGAGGAGGCAACAAACAATTAAGAAGTATTGGTGTCCGCTAAACTATAAAATGCATACCGAAATAGTCCGCAAAGCCAGTA
>JAKSLA010000072.1 GCA_024401455.1 Paludibacteraceae bacterium
GATTTTTTTAGGTCTCTCAAATTAGTTTTGAATTAAATTTAAACAATTTCTAATACTTTAAAGATATATTCTCGCCTTTTATACGACAACTTCTTCCCTATTATTGCATCAATGAAAATGATGTCTGATAAAGTTCCATACCTTTAAATTCAGGAACTAATTCAGGAGAAATGAGCGTCCTTGTGGCATCTGTAGCAAGACAGAATATAATGTCATCTCTTGACAATGCTTTCGCCTTAGCGATAGTCGTTGCCTCAAACGTAAAATCATCCGTCGTACGGATTACACAAGGGGTTGAATTGTCTAAGACAAGTTCCACATCCCCCACTTGAACCTTCACACTGTGAGCAAAGACCTCTTTCACAAAAAACTGAGAAGATTGCTCCTCTTTACTGGAACGCCTCCTAATCTTCACGATATTGCCATCCTCTACAGAAATGCTGCGCTTCAAGGCCTTGTCTGCATCCGCCTCGTCTATCATATACAGAACCTTAGCAAAAGACTTTGGCAATTGATCGTACAAATCAGTGCGGATGGCCGAAATGAAGTCATCCTTCAACGCTTCCGAATCAACGTTCTGAACCTCCCCTACATACTTAAAAAAGCCCGCTTTGTCATTCACCTCCACCATCTCTACATAAGACAAGATGTAAGTTCCGTTCGAAATCGAATAATAGCCTTGCGTGATGGTACAATCGGTTTCGCCCAACTTGACATAACGAACAAATGTCGTATCGGTAAACTGCCAGCATACGTTGCTCTTTTGCGTGTTATAAGCATAGCCCGACTTCTTTACCGCTTCGAAATTTTGGCCATTGCCACCGTTCTCGCCTCCGTTTCCGCCATTTTGCTCAGTACCGTTGTTATCATCGTCATCGCTACTACAAGCCGTCGGCAAGCAGACTACAGCCAAGAAGAAGGCCAATGTTTTAATTATTCTTTTCATACTGCCTTGGATTTTTTGTCGTCATCAATCTATCAGACAAATACTTTTTTTAGAAGTTCCCCAATAAATAAATTATCTACGTTTTATCAGAATCATCCAACAGCCATTCTAAACAATGGTTTAACCTTGCCATCAACGACCACTGGATGAATCATCACCTCTGCTCTAATTATGTTGCCGTTCTTCAACGTAACTTCAAGAGTAGCCAAGTCATAATCCTCGCCTTGATTCACTACGTCCATAATACGAATAGAGGCTACCATGTCCAATTTCGGACAGGAGAAATCCTTATCTTCATTAACAACTACTATTAGTTCACCGCAAATAGACTCCGAAATAAACTGATTGGTGCGTCCTTCCAGAAAACTGTCGTGCTGCTCTGCTACGTATTCAGGATCATAGCAAGAGAGCGCCTCCTTGTATTTACCAGAAGTAATTTTATCGGAAAATTCATTAACAAGTTCCGCAACTTCCTCTTTTGAAAAGCGAGGAGCTATCGACTTCTCCCAACCTTGATTTTCTTCAGTCATTTGATTTTCTTCGTTTGATGAAGGAGTATTCGCACAAGAGGTCAAAGCCAACAAAGCGACCCCAAAAAAGCACTTTTTCATACTCTTTAATTATTAATTAAAAAAGCCCACCCTTTCAGATGGGCTCCAATTCTATTCTTATCTAATTACAAACAAGCCTTGAAACGCTTGATAAACTCATCTACCTGTGCCTTAGTCAAGCACAATGGAGGAAGAAGACGAAGCACGTGCGTACCGCTGCAACCAGTGAAGACATGCAACTCCTTCACCAACTTCGTGCGGATCTCCTTGTATGGCTCGCTCAACTCGATACCAATCATCAGACCTTGACCACGAACCTCGACAATCTTAGGAGAGTTGATCTTTCTAATCTCACTCATCAAGTAAGCGCCAACCTCGGCTGCATTCTCAACCAACTTCTCTTCCTTCATGATTTCAAGCACACTCAACGCTGCTGCGCAACCCAAATGGTTACCGCCGAATGTAGTACCCAACTGGCCATAGACAGGCTTGAATTTAGGCGAAATGAGCACTGCTGACATCGGATAACCATTGGCAATACCCTTAGCCACAGTAATCATATCTGGCTTAACGCCGAGGTGTTGGTGAGCGAAGAACTTACCGCTACGACCATAACCACATTGAATCTCGTCACAGATAAGCACAGTATCCGTCTCGTCACACAATTGACGCAAGCCCTTAAGGAATTCAGGCGTCACCATACGGATACCACCTACGCCTTGGATGCACTCGATAATCACAGCGCAGACATCGCCCTTCTTAATCTCTTTGGCAAATGCATCAAGGTCATTGATAGGAAGGTAAGTAACGTGATTGTTCGCATTGATAGGAGCAATGATCTTCGGATTGTTCGTCACCTCTACAGCCAACGATGTACGGCCGTGGAAAGCCTTCTCGAAAGAGAGGACTCTTGTTCTTCCATTCGTAAAAGAGGCCAACTTCAAGGCATTCTCATTTGCCTCGGCACCTGAGTTGATGAGGAACAAAGAGTAATCCTCGTAACCGCAAGCCTCGCCCAACTTTTGAGCCAACTGACGTTGAAGATCGTTGATCACTGAATTGGAGTAGAATCCCAACTTAGCAACCTGCTCCGAAATAGCCTTTACATACTTAGGATGTGCGTGACCTACTGAAATAACAGCGTGACCACCATAAAGGTCCAAATACTCTTGACCCTTTTCGTCCCAAACTTTACAACCCTCACCCTTGACGATATTGACGTCAAAAAGTGGATAAACGTCGAATAAATTCATCGTATATGATTGATTAACGATTTACAAATACAAGATTGTTTCAAAAATTAGAAAGCAACAGACTTCAAATTCAAGCCCATCTTCTCGTCCAAACCGAACATCAAGTTGAAGTTTTGTACGGCTTGACCTGACGCTCCCTTCAACAAATTATCGATCATAGAGATGACAAGTACCTTATTGCCATGCTTCTCCACATGAACGATACCCTTGTTGGTGTTGACAACTTGCTTCAAATCCGGGTTAGCATCCATTACGAAAGTGAATGCCGAATCTTTATAGAAGTCTTTATAAAGCTTTACTAGAGCCTCCTCGTCAAGGTCACACTCGGTATATTGGCTGACATAGATTCCGCGAGCGAAATCACCACGAACAGGAAGGAAGTTGATATCCTTGTCGAACGAAGGTTGAAGATTGCGCATTGTCATACCGATCTCAATCAAGTGTTGGTGCTTGAAAGCCTTGTAGATGGAGATGTTGTTATTTCTCCAACTGAAGTGAGACGTAGCTCCTGGCTTAACGCCGGCGCCGGTAGAGCCTGTGATACCGTTAGTGTGTACCTCACTCTTCAAAAGGCCAGCAGCGGCAAGCGGAAGGAGTCCTATTTGAATAGCCGTGGCAAAGCAACCAGGGTTTGCCAACTTATTCGCCTTCTTGATTCTATCACGGTTCACTTCAGGAAGACCGTAAACAAAACCGTTGCTCTCGTCACGATAATCCTGTGACAAATCGATGATCTTAACATTGGAAGGCACATCGTGGCTCTCCAAGAATTTCTTGCTGTCGCCGTGACCCGAGCAGATAAACATAGCATCTATCTTGTCGAAAGGCAATTCGTCCGTAAACAACATCTCTGTCTCTCCGAATAAACCTTCGTGTACATCATACAAGTGGTTGCCAGCATTACTTGTGCTGTTCACGAAAACTATCTCTACCTGTGGGTGGTTCACCAAGATACGGAGCAATTCGCCAGCCGTGTATCCTGCGCCGCCTATAACGCCTACTTTTACCATTATTTTATTGTTTTTAAACAGAAGTCCGAAAACTTCTATCCTATTGATTACGAAATATATTGCAAAGTTATAAAAAAACGAGAAAAGGCCACCCGATTAAGGGCAGCCTTTTGCAATTAAGCAACGCTTAACGCATTAGATATTTTTACCCTCTTCTTTGTGATTTGCATAATATACACGAAGCGGAGTAGAAGTAACCTTGATGAAGCCCTTAGCCTCCTCAGAAGTCCAACCCTTGTTCATTTCACCGTACTCACCGAACTTGGTCTTCACCAAATCATCCTTTGAATCAACGCCGATAGTAGAGAATGACAATGGACGAAGTTCAAGAGAAACCTCACCATTTACGTTACGTTGAGACTCTGACAACATTGCCTCGATATCACGCATCACTGGCTCCAAGTACTGAGACTCGTGAAGGAACATTCCATACCAGTTAGCCACTTGATCCTTCCAATATTGTTGCCACTTAGAAAGTGTATATTTCTCCAAGAACTTATGAGCACCGATAATCAACATAGGCGCAGCAGCCTCGAAGCCCACACGACCCTTGATACCGATGATTGTATCGCCGACGTGCATATCACGACCAATACCGTAAGCAGCACCAATCTTCTCCACCTCAAGAATAGCCTCGATCTTGTCAGCGTACTCCTTACCGTTTACAGAACAGATTTCACCGTTCTTGAAACCAATCTTCAAGACTTCGCTACCGTTCTTAGTAACTTGCTTCAAGTAAGCTGTCTCAGGCAATCCTTCGCGAGAATCCAAAATCTCACCACCGCAGATAGAAGTACCCCAAATACCCACGTTGTAAGAATACTTCAACTTCGTCCAGTCAGCAGCGAAACCGTGCTCGTTCAAATAATCAATCTCATATTGGCGAGTCAAAGCCATATCACGTGTCAAAGTGATGATCTCCACGTTAGGACACATCACCAAGAATGTCATATCGAAACGAACTTGGTCGTTACCTGCACCCGTTGAACCGTGAGCGATGGCATCAGCACCGATCTCGTTAGCATAGCGAGCGATAGCCATACCTTGGAAAATACGCTCAGAAGAAACTGAGATAGGATAAGTACCGTTTCTAAGCACGTTACCGAAAACCATATATTTAAGGCTCTTCTCGTAGTACTCCTTCGTTACGTCAAGAGTGACATACTTTACAGCACCAAGTTTGTATGCGTTCTCTTCGTTAGCCTTCAATTGCTCTGCACTGAAACCACCAGTGTTCGCACAAGCGGCGTAAACCTCATAACCCTTTTCCTTTGCAAGATACATTACAGTGAATGAAGTATCAAGGCCACCACTGAATGCTACAACAACTTTTTTCTTTGCCATATATGATTAGTATTATATTTTTATTGAATGTCTATTTTCTTTACATATGGATCTTTTGCCAACTCTCTCTCTGCTGCCTCGACACACATAGGCTCCTTTGGATCGTACAACATTCCCGTGCAGATGCAGTAACGACGATCTGTACGTTGAAGCACATCGTAGTTTACACAACCTTGACAACCCTTCCAGAACGCCTCGTCTTCCGTCAAATCGGCGAACGTAACAGGCAAATAGCCCAACGCCGTATTCAACTTCATCACTGCGGCACCAGATGTAAGGCTGAAAATCTTTGCCTCTGGCCAACGCTTACGCGCCAATGTAAATGTAATGTGCTTGATACGACGAGCCAATCCACGACCTCTGTAAGCTTCAGGTACGATTAGACCGGAAGTAGTCACATACTTCTTGTTCTCCCATGTCTCGATATAACTGAATCCTGCAAAATCAGTTCCACAAAGGGCGATAACAGCCTTGCCCTCGCGTATTTTCATTTTCACATACTCGGGGTCGCGCTTTGCGATACCCGTACCACGAACCTTCGCTGCCTTTGCAATCGTGTCAAGAATAGTGTCAACATAACTGATGTGGCTTTCGTTAGCCACCATAATCTCAATCTCCTGATCCTGATTCATGTCTATCCTTTATTAAACAGAACAATACCTCTTTTAATTAATAGGGGGAATACACCCCATTTACTTATTTTTAATTAGGATCATCTATAACATTTTGCCATCTTTTCCGTATCACATGCAAAACAATTTATAGAAGCGTCCTTGCTTTTTTTAGAATTCTAACGAAGGAATGAATCCACTGAGAACCGACTTCACTTTCTCTATCGTGACGCCTTCCCTCATCACCGCGATGATGGTGTCTTCACCCGCAACAGTACCTATAATGACGTCAGAAGCCTTGTCATCAATCTCGTAGGCCAAACCACTCGCATAGCCAGCCCTCGTGTGCAAAACCACAATGTTACCCGATATGTCTATCGTAACATGTATGTTCGGAGAGACAAATGAGCCTTGCCTTGAATCCGTTGGAATCGTAGCCTGCTGGGAAAGGCGATATACATACTCTCCCAAAGCGTTGGTTATCTTAGCAACTTTAAGTTGTTTCAAGTCTCTCGACAATGTCGCCTGCGTCACATCAAAGCCTTTCGTTGACAACATACGCAGCAAATCCTCCTGATTTCCTACTTCCGAAGTCTGGATCAACTCCTTTATGGCCGCAAATCTCTTCGCCTTGTTTTTCACCTTGACAAAATAAATCAAAATATCATTAATAACTGCGTTTTCGAAACATATATTTTGCCTTTTTATTCCCCTTTTGGATGGCGTGAATATTTATTCGTAAAACACTGCAAATTTATGTATATTATTAATACGAAGGTCCTTTTTTGCATAAAAAATTACCCTTTTGACAAAGAGTATGCAAAAACGACAAAGTATATTCCCAATTTCCACCGAACAAGCCGTTATCGTGTCATTTTGAAACAAAAATCAGATTTTTAACATAGCATTGAACGAACGAATATATCAAATTGCCACTTTAGGATGGTTAAATCATACAAATTGGAGTTGAACGTGTGATAATCTCCGTAAATTGGAGGCTATGCATCTGTTCTTCCCTCTTTTTTGAGGAGAGTGATAAAAAAAGGAGCGACCCAAAGAGCCGCTCCTCACTATAACTGGTCACACTTGCGACGGCAAGACGCCGAAATGCTCCTTGAACTTTCGTGCAAAATAAGATGGATCGTTGAATCCCGCTTCGTAAGCGATGTTTCCTATGGATTGACCGCTCGCATTCGACTTAATTAGTTCCATCGCCTTCGTAAGTCGCAAATCAACCAAGATTTCGATCGGAGTCTTGCCTGTGACAGACTTCACACGCCTCAACAATGTAGATTGGCTCACACACAATTCTCGGGCCAATGCCTCCATCGTCAACTCACAATCGGCATATCGCTTCTCCATCACTGACATCATTGAGGAGACAAACGGATTAAGCATCACGTCAGCCACTGGCTCCGACTTGACGGTCGATTCTATGCGCTGTGCCAAAATACGCTGCTGCTGGTGCTGTCTTATCTTTAAGATGTTGGCTATCTTCAACAACAACTCCGAATTGCTGAACGGTTTGGATATGTAATCAATCGCTCCGCTCTGCAAACCTACCAAACGGTCCACATCATCGTTTCGAGCCGAAAGGATAAGCAAAGGAATATGGCAGGTCTTCTCGTCTTTGGAGATTTCACGACACATCTCTATTCCGTTCATCTCAGGCATCTCCACATCGCTCAACACCAAGTCGGGCATCAACTCGTTTGTCAATGCCAATCCCTCCTTGCCATCGGATGCGGTGAGCACCTTCATATAGGACTCTAAAACGCCCTTCATATTCATACGAATCAACGGATCGTCATCCACCACCAACACCGTGTTGCCCTCAAGCAACTCGCCATCCACTTCATAGTCACCGCCACCTTGATGCTGCACCAATTCGTCTGTGAGCGGTTTCTCAGACAAAGGCATAATCAAAGAAACGGTCGTCCCCTTGCCCTCTGTGCTGCGTACCTCCATCTTGCCGTTGTTACGCAACATATAATCTTGGCATATCCGGAAGCCCAAACCCGTTCCTTTCTCCTTCTCCGTGCCCAACGTAGAATCACAATAACCCTCCGTCTCCAACTGAGCCAATTGAGTTTCAGACATTCCCCTGCCCGTATCGGTAATCTCCACTCGGCAGAACTCAGCCTCTTCCCAAGCCTTTATCGTTATCGTTCCCTCACGAGGAGTAAACTTAATGGAATTGCTCAATGCGTTTCGGATAACCGTTCCAATCATACGAGAGTCAGCATAGGCTCTATGCTTCATGTCTATCTGCTTTTCCAACTTGATATGCTTCTCCTCCATCATCGCACGGAGCAAGAAGACCGCATTGTTGGCCACAAAAGCCAAGTCGATGTCCGTAGGATGGCATACGATATCATCACGCTTAGAGCGCGCCCAATCCAACAATTTCACCATCTCGTCCTGCAGATGCTTGGCCGAGCCATATATATCCGTCAGCACTTTCCCTTGCGCACTATCAGCCGGCACCTTAGCGGTTACGCCTTCCAACGCACCGACAATGGCAAACATCGGATTCTTCAAATCATGCGCAATCACAGAAATCAAACGATCCTTGTCACAAAGCACTCGCTTCAACTCTGAAGTCCTCTCCTCTACCTTCTCTTCCAATACTTGACGTTGGCGGACCAACGACCTCATCCGGGCCAATACCACTACGGAAATGAGGGAAAGAAGAAGGAACATCACCAACAAACGGAACCACCACGATGCCCACCAAGGCGGAAGCACACTTATCTTCAAGGCAATCTTCTTCTCAAACGACGGATCGTTCAAAATCGTAGCCTTTACCTGCAACTCATATTCGCCCGGCGGTATATAAGAGAATGAGATACGCCCGTTATCGTCCACAGGCAGCCACTCGTCCTTCAATCCCTCCAAACGGTAGGCACATCGGATACTTTTGGCTGCTTGCAAAGAGAGCCTATCAAGAGTGAAAACTACTTCCGTGCGCTCTGCTTTCAACTCTATATGCTTCAACTGGGCAATGCTACCCTTTCTCAATTCTTCCGTATAAGGCTCAACCCTCTTACGCTCCACAAAAAGTTCGGAGAAAGCGAAATAAGGCATGACATCTCCCCTCTTCGAAGGATTGAGATTTATGGAAACGAAACCATTTCTGGCTCCGAAAAAAAGCCTATTGCGAGAATCAATGCAACCTGAACGAGCATAATAAATCTGATCTTCCGAATAAACTACATTATACTCCTCTTTATTCGGGTCAAAATTGAAGATACCTTCCGAACTGGAGACCCAAAAACGCCCCGTGGCATCTTTTCTTATGGTTGCATAATTGATTGCCGGCAAGAAACTAAGCGTATCCTTGATTTCACCCGTCGGGTGAAAACGGACGATTCCTTCATTACCAGCAACATAGAGCGTTCCGTCATCATCCACCAATGCGTCGGCCATAACCAACGGATTATGGGTCTTGAGCGTTATTACATCGGGCAACTTCGAAACGTATTTTCCATCCTTTGAATGTTGCCACAACGTACGCGTCGTCAACATCCAACAAGTGCCATCCTTGCCCTCGACCGACGAAATCGGCCACAAGTCGGGAGGCCCCACATGAGCGTCCGTCATATGCAAACGGTGCCACCTACCGTTCGTGTCTCTATAATAGGCACCATCACCAGCCGAAGCCACCCACACTTCGCCATTGGACATTTGGACAATGTCAAGAGCACAATTGACCGGATTTTCTATGCCCGAGAACGATTCCGGATGTGCCTGACGTGCCTTCACATCCAACTTAAACATACCATCTCCCCAAGTCGCCACCCATATTTCATGAGGTCCCGCCTTCGACATGGCCAAGACATTGGCCTTGTTGAAATATGGAAGATGCTCAATCTTCTTAAAATCAGGCGAAATGGAATATACGCCATCGCCGTCCGTACCGACATAGAGCGTACCATCATCGTCTTCCACAAAAGAAGAGCAGACACGAGGTGGAAATCCTATATCACTGGAAATCAATTCGCCCGACATCTGGTCATAGCAATAGCGCCACAACCCCGCACATTGCGTACCGACCCATATATCTCCATTTCTATCCTCTAAGATGGAATAAATCTTCTTCATCTCCGTCGGTTCCACTCCATAAGGCAAAATCGAGATGAAATTGGAAGCGGCATTAGGAAACTCCTCCGAGTACCACAAACCACAACCATCGGTTGGGAACCAAAAACGCCCATGGCTATCTTTCATGACCGTCATAACATTGGTAAACGGCGCACGCACAATCGTTGGTACACCCTGCAAATCAGGCCCCACATCAAACACCCATAGTTCGTCCGAGAAAGAAGAGACCAACAATCGATTATTATCAAGCCGTAAAATATTGGTGATAAAGCCACGCGATTTCCCCGTGAACTCATACTTTTTCAAGAGCGTTCCATGCTTATCATAAACCAGCAATTTATCAAGCGTACCGACCCAAAAACGTTCGTATTCATCGACATAAAGCGAGCGTACATGCTCTCCTGACATCGCCTCATAAGCCTCAAATTCATGGGTGAATATCGTGTCTTTCCGGTTGAACTGATAAATGCCACTCACAGTAAAAGCATACGCGTCCTTGTCTTTCGGGAGATAAAAGCCACGCACCTCCTTATAGCACGACTTGTCAAACTCCTTCGGACTTCGGTCCACAAATCGGTCACGATCCACATCATACTGGAGCAAAATGCCATTGGAAGAACCGACCAATACACTCTTGTCAAAGCCTGCTACGCTGAGAATTTCGTCACGGGCCAAATCCGGATATTCCGAACGCTGATAAGAACGGAACTTCGTGCCGTCAAAACGGCAAACGCCCAAATCCGTTGACATCCAAATAAAGCCCAGAGAATCTTGTGTGATGGAATATATACGATTGGATTGCAAACCATCTTTGGTGGTAAAATGGTCAAAACGAGCCCTTTCCTGTGCCTGTAGTGACACTGGCAGCATCATTATGACAACACACAGAAGGTGTAATAACCGTTCAATTCTCATATTAAAAACCCAATAGAAGCAGGAAGAACCTGCCCATAAACCATAATTATCTATTAAATTCCTCTTTTTAGGGGTGCCTTGGATGTTTTGCGTGCTTTTGAATTTCCCACCATCTTGATGTTTTTCATTCGTTGGTGCCCACAAGGGGCTCCCGTACACCGGTCCGAGGATTTTCGCATTGTCCGGTTGATGGTGCTGCAAGCAATTCCTATAGAAGGGCCCTAAAAAAAGTATAGTTCTAAGCCTTTTTGCTCTTTTGAGCCCATAAAAATAGTATTTTTTATCAAACCACGCAAAAAAAACCCACCAAACCATCTTGATAACAAGATTTGCTTGGTGGGACAACCATGATACTCAAAACTTTATTTTCCTATTCTTACATTCTACGGCTGCATCCCCTATCAAGGGATGACAGCGTAGATGTATCAACCTAAAGCAAAAAAATAGACTTCGTCTAAACATTTAGTACATATAACTCTGACTAGTAATAGATGTATGGTTTATGGTTTTCAACCTCAGGACTCTTCTGTCCCTCATTTTGTACATTGCAAATGTAGAGCAACTAACCAAGAAACGAACGGACTTTTTAAGCAAATGCTATGAATTTTTAGGCAAATTTTTCCGTCAAAAAGGCGATTTTTGTGATGAAATGGGCTTTTTTTGAAGAATAGAGAATTTCGGCGACATTTTCTTTGAAGAAAAAACAACCGGTTTTTGCTCAAAAAAACACAAAAGGAACATGATGTTTTTCTCTCAATTTTATGTAGGCGACAACCTATCTTTCCAAGATTTCCCTAACTTAACATTGGGGAATCTCATGACTTTTTTGCGCACCATGAATTTTTGTCGTCATCCGGACAATCTTCATCCGCAAGGTCGCTGTCACATTCCTCCCCTAAAAGAACGATTCCCTACTTTCCTCAAATGTATTTGAAAAATATCTCTTAATAAAAAGAGGCATTCCCCATTCGTCCATGGCACCACCTTAATTTTCACCAAAGCGAAAACGCCCCCACATTTTGATGTTTTTCGGAAGAATAAGATTCCATTTTCTTTTCAAAAGTCCGAATAAATTGTACTTTTGTAGATGTAAATAAGAGAGTACAATCAATTATAAATTTATAATAGTATGAGTTTTCTAACAAACAAAAAATTGGTTATCGTTGGTGCCGCTGGTGCTATCGGTTCTACAATGGCTCAATTGGCAGCTGTTAAGGGTCTAACAAACAACATCGCTCTTTACGATCCATACTTGAAGGGTCTTGAAGGTGTTTACGAAGAGCTTCGTCACTGTGGTTTCGAAGGCGTAAACTTCACTTTCACTGACAACGTAGAAGAGGCTTTGACAGGTGCTTCATTCATCATTTCTTCAGGTGGTGCTCCTCGTAAGGAGGGTATGACTCGTGAGGATCTTTTGAAGGGTAATGCTCAGATCGCTGCTGACTTCGGTGACAACGTAAAGAAGTATTGTCCTAACTGCGAGCACATCGTTGTTATCTTCAACCCAGCAGACGTAACTGGTTTGGTTGTTTTGGTTAAGTCTGGTTTGAAGCCAAACCAAGTAACTACATTGGCAGGTTTGGACTCTACTCGTCTTCAAAGCGAGTTGGCTAAGTATTTCGGCATTCCTCAATACGCTGTTAGCGGTTGCGCTACTCTCGGTGGTCACGGAGAGAAGATGGTTCCTGTAACTTCAGACGTTATGGTAATGGGCAAGCCACTTTCTAAGTACAACATCCCTGCTGACAAGTTCGAGGAGATCAAGCAAAAGACTATCCAAGGCGGTTCTAACATCATCGCTCTTCGCGGTCGTTCTTCTAACTTGAGCCCTGCTTACGTTGCTATCGAAATGATCGAGGCTGCAATGGGTGGTAAGAAGTTCACTTTGCCTGCAGGTTGCTTCGTAAAGGACGGTATGTACGGTTACAAGAACGTATGTATGGCAATGAAGTCAACTATCGACGAGAATGGTGTTTCTTACACTGAGGCTAACCTTTCTGCAGACGAGAAGAAGGCTTTGGATGCTTCTTACGAGCACCTTTGCAAGATGCGTGATGAGGTTATCGGTATGGGCGTTCTTCCTGCAGTTGCAGACTGGAGCAAATACAACAAGAACCTTTAATCTTCGGATTGAACAGAATCAAGTAGGAGGGAAACGAAGTAGTTTTCCTCCTACTTTCGTTTTCGGACCACTCACACCACACGGCTCCAAAACAGGGGTAATATGAAAATAGAACATTTCCTTAAGTAAGCATCTAATTTGTAAGCTAAAATCGCTAGTAGGAAAGACAGCCATCGACATCTTGACAGAATTCCGTTTGAATAAAGCGAAGGAACTGCTTAAGGAAAATAAAAACACGATGCAGATTGGCGACATTGCCTTCAAAGTAGGCTTCAGCGACCCGTCATACTTCTCATAGAAATTCATAGATTACTTCGGTTATTCCCCTTCTGAAGAAGCATAAACGGCAGTTAACAACAAGTGCTTCACGCTCTTGTAAAACAAGCACTAAGCTTTTTTATCGCCCAATTTTTGTTATGTTATTGGCGGTTAATAGGCTAAATTTGTTAGTATCATTAATACATTGGAAAACATCTAGTCTTTCTTCCTTTTCAGCACAAGATTGTATGTCTTTCCGTCTGCCGACATCTTGAAGGGACATCTTAAAATATAGTTTTCGTGTCCAAAGCAGAAGTTGAACATCTTGCCTTCAATCCAATAGGTCCAACTTGCTTTGCTAATTGGCATTCCCGGTTTTAAGTCGGTAATTCTGGCTGGAAAATCATTACAGAAATTAATGGTTTTAGCAATACTGCCGCTTGTATTGAGCACAATAGTGGTATCGTTTTCCTTCTTTAAATCAACAATTAGTTGGTCATCCACCATGTGTATTTTCACATGAGCATCAAACAAACGAAGCGTTGTGTCGCTCATCACGTCTATATGTAGTTCGTGGCTAGAGAAAACACGTTCCAATTCATTCAGTTCGTCTTGGTGCGTTTTGCTCGCCTCCTCCCAAACTTTTAACGCATTTCTCTCGGTAGTTCTGCTCAGTTTTGTTTGGCAGATGGTAATCGGTGAAATATCCCACTCTCCTGATTCTTCATCATGCCAAGTCAGTTCATCCTCCACAAAGTTGATTCCGACGTCAAAAAGTAAGAGTTGCTTGTTGTAATCAGCAGTTTGCTTACCATCAGCAGTATAGAAAAGTCCATATTCAAGTCCTTCCCAACTTGTCCCATTCATTCGGAGGTCCAAAAGTTGGTCGTGCGTATAGGCCAAAGCGTTAAGGCTGAGGAGTGAGAGCGTAAGAACAACGAGTTTCTTTATCATGGGCTGCATCCACTTTAAAATTCACAAACTGTAAACGTCTAATTTATTAATTATATCTGCAAATATAGCCTAAAAACGCTATAA
>JAKSLA010000073.1 GCA_024401455.1 Paludibacteraceae bacterium
GCACAACCTTGCCAAGGTTGGGGTCGCGGGTTCGAGTCCCGTTTTTCGCTCCAATGTTTAGGCTTGACGTTTTTCGTTGAGCCTTTTTTTATAGCTTTATTATTCCCTATGTAGGAGTGAGGGGGAGCGGATGATTGGAAGACAAAAACGATAATAAAATAATGGAGAATCAGGTAGAAAAGAGCACGAGAGGCGGAAAAAGAGAGGGTGCAGGCAGAAAGAAAACGACTTCAAAGCGGTATGGATTCAATGCTCCCAAAGAGATAGAGATGATCCTCGAAGGAGTGTCGGACAAGACGGCATACATCATCCAAGCTATACAGGAAAAGTTTGATCGGGAGAAGGGGTGATTTTATAGCCTCTTCGGATTCAGCCTTGTATTCCAAAGGAAGCAAGCCTCGTCAATGTATGTTCTAACTGATATTATAATTATTTTTTAGAACTCATACTATTATCACTCCCCTTTAATCGTTCTCGTTCATGATGATCATCAAATCCACGTCCATCAAGTCTTCGAAACTGGGGTCGGCCCAACATTCGAAGCGAGTTTTGGAAATGATATGGACATAATCGTGGTCTTTGAAGAAACTGTTTTTCTTGCCTAAATGGGCGCACACTTCAAATCCGTCAATCACGATTTCGCCACGCACATGATAGGCTATGGCTTGCATGTTTTTTGTTTTGAATGCATAATTGCAGATGTCAGTCATAACATTGGAGTATCCCACGCAGTGTGTATGAGTTTCCTTGCCTTCCACCACTTGATTGGAACGAATGGTCTTTCCTGTAAAAGAAAAGTAGCACAACTCTTTGGTCAGTGCATTGGCATAGCGTATCACACTCTCCATGCTCGTTGAGTCTTTGATTTCCCGCTCTATCTTCTTTTGCAACCATATTGGCAAGGTGGCGGCCTGTCCTACATTTTGAGTCGTCGGCTTGAATTCCACATTCTTGAACGAAGATAACGATAGCGTTGCCATTAAGGCTATGATGATGATTTTAAGAGTCTTGGAGATGTTTGTTTTCATATTCTATCCTTTCTGCAAAAATATAATATCCTTGCCTTTGATTTGGTACGAACGGATTGCCCCTAACGAATTTTGTTTTGGGAATGGGTTGAAATGCCTAAAGTTTTTGGGCTTACCATTCATAGGTAAAGCCATACTTTTCATGTAAACGCTTCAATGTACCGTCTTTTTTACAGGAGTGGATGGTATTGTTCACATGACGGAGCAACTCTTCGTCGCCTTTACGCATCAATACGCCCATCAAACTATGCGTGAAGGGTTGGTCGAGTAATGGGGCCGCTAAGCGTTCGTCGTTTTGGGCGTAGTAGGTCGCTTCAACGATTTCGCTAATCATAATGTCTGCCTTTCCTTCGGCTATGAGTGATGGTATCTCTTCGTTTTTAGGGTGTACTATGATCTGAGAATTGCTGAGATGTTCGTGGGCAAACTTTTCGTTCAGTCCGCCGGGGTTGACCATGACTTTCACGTCGGGTTGGTTGATGTCGTCTATGGATTGATAGCGATTGGCCTGCTCTTTGCGGCAGAGGATTGTCTTGCCATTGTGAAGGTAGCCTTCGCTCATGAGCATTATCTCCTTGCGGGCATCGGTGATGGTGATGCCACATAAGGCTATGTCGAAGAGTTCTTCGTTCAACATGTCCTCTGTGAGCGTAGGCCATGAGGTGGGAACAAACTCAACCTTCACGCCTAATCCTTTGCCGATGATTTCTGCAAAGTCGGCATCGAACCCCCAATAGGTGTTGGTCTGCGGGTCGAGATATGACAACGGACGATAGTCGCCTGTTGCACCGACAAGTAGGGTGCCACGCTGGCGTATTTCATCCATTCTGCTGAAAGGGGTGCCGGGGTCAGAAGATTGGCAACTGACCAATCCCATCAAGCATAGTAAAAGTAGTAGTTCCTTTACAGTTTTCGCTGCGAGAGGCGAGAAGATATGTTTGATTGTTGGTTTCATATTGGAAAATTTATATTGGCCATAAAAGTACTAAAAAAGCGGACAGGATGGGTAGAACGGCTGAACTTTCTTCCTTTTTTTCATTCGTGCCTTTAAATCCTTGTTTCCGTATGGGGTTTATATCATGCGAATCGAAAATAATACTATCTTTGTTGTGTTCAAAAGTATATAATCTGTATATCCATGAAAAAAATCATTTTCGCAATGGGACTTTTTAGCTTATTTGGCAACCTTACAAGTTGTTTGACGTCGAAAGAAACGGAAGTAGTGACGTATAGTGGCGAAAAAGTAAAATTAAGTGACTATAATGGCACTTGGTACACTCGTGACCAAAAAAGCAAGATTAGAATAAAGAATGGCAGCGTAGAAATCAGTTACTTCTACGAAAACAAGTGGAGCAACGAATTCTCGGGAGAAGGAATCCTCGGTCAAGACGGCGAATTTCGATGTGGGCAAGGACTCTTACTATATGCGTATCTGAAGAAGGAGGGCCACCTGTTGCATGCCCCAATTATGGTCACGGATGCGCCTTCTCGCGAAGAACTCTATGCCCTTGAAGGCTACGAGTCGGAGTTTCCTCCATTGCCTGTCTATATCAAAAATGGGGCAGACGTGAAAGACCGCCACATCAAGGAATTTCAATTTTCATCTTCGATAGAACGGGGTGAGGCGTTTCCGCTTCAAAAGTTAGAAGGCATCAGCGATGAAATCAAGGGGGTGTGGATTGTTTTGGATAAACGTATGATGATCGTTTCTGCCCGCAACAAAGAGGATGAGAAAGTGCTTGATAAAAGCTACGAATTCACCGAAGAAAAGGAACTGCAACTTGCTGATTTGTTGCTTACAGAAGGTGTCTTGAAAAATAATCCTTATTTCGACTCCAGCGATATGATGGCGCCTAACATTACGTTCAGTCTCGATGTGAAATTCGCATCGGGGGAAGATATTGAAATGGATACTAACTATAATTTCCTCATTGATGAAGAAATTGCTCGGAAAATAGTCCAACTGCTTATTCGCGAGTAGCGCAACGCAGAGGCTTTTATTTTCCTTTGTTGATGATGAAGATACCCAATGTGGCAAGAGCGCCTGCCAATACGTATTTCCAATAGAATGGCTCCTGTAAGCAGAGGCATGAGGTGATGGCACCGACAACGGGAATAAGCGAATTGTATATGGCTACCTTGCCGACAGGGTTGCAACTCAGCAATTTGTTGTATAGGGCAAATCCAGTGGTGGAGATGCCAATCAGCAATAAAAGTATGAAGCATCCGTAAAGGGTGACGTTGGGTAGGGTGCCTTCGCAGAAGATGCCAGGGAGGATGAGGCCCGCACCACCGATGGCAAGGCCGTAGCCCGTACCTACGAAGATGTCGATGCGCTTGCTTAATCCGCGTGTCATCAACGAAGCCGTGGCGCTACAAAGAGCATTCAAGATGATCATACCGTCGCCCAACCATGTGAAACTGCCTTGCTCGGCGCCACCCAAGTTGAGCATAAGGATGCCGGCAAAACCGATGACGCACCCCCATATCTTGCGGATGTCCATCTTGTCGCTCTGGAAGAGGAGACAAGCGAATATGACCACGGTGAAGGTGCTCATGGAATTGAGAATTGCGGCTCTTGCCCCGTCGCTGTGCGATAGTCCGAAATAGAAGAAGGCGTAGTGCAGGGTGGTGTTGAAAAGGGCGAAGAGTAGGATGTACCACCAATCGCTCTTCTCCCGGATCTTGAAATCTTTTTTGGTGTGATGAGCCAAGGCAAGAATGATGACGCCCGACATAAAGAAGCGTATGCCCGCAAAGAGCATTTTGCTTCCCGTCATTTCTGTTGTGATTTGAAATTCGGCAAACCCCATTTTGATGAGAGGGTAGGCCCATCCCCATACAATAGCAGCGGTGAGTGCGAATATTGATACCCATAAAGGGCGTTGGAAAATACTGATGTTTTTTTGTTCTGATGACATTTGTCCACATTCTGGAATCACAGTCGTAAGTCGGTCATATCATTTTTTTGTTAACTTGTAAGTTGAAATATGACTTGGCTAATCGTGTGATTGCATTTATAATGCAAAATAAAACCTATGAATCTCTTGGGCGAACCAGAGAAATCCATAGGCTTATATGTTTTTTCGACCATTGGTCGAGGCGATTACACCTCCTTACCAGCCATTACAGACTCGTAGTATGCTACATAGTCGTCTTTTTGCTCGCTGTCCATCCAAGCCATTGCTGAACGTGGGTGATCATTTTGAGAACCTGTGATCATGTAAGGCATGAAGTAACCCCAATCGATCTCCTTTTGAAGAGGCTTAACTTGCTCTTGGATAACGCGTAGGATTGGCTTCAACTTGTACTTAGGGTTCTTCAAGAAAGAAATCAAAAGCTCCATAGGGCAGTTACCTGCACCACGACCGATACCAAGCATAGTAGCGTCAAGCATGTTAGCACCCTTGATGATACACTCGATGGTGTTGGCGAAGGCCAACTGTTGGTTGTTGTGTCCGTGGAAACCGATAGTCTTGCCAGGAAGAGCCGCTTTATACTTATCCATCAAAGTGTGGATGTCCTCAGAATACAAGCTTCCGAAACTATCAACCAAGTAGAATGTGCCTACTCTTGACTTTGCGACATCATCCAAGACTTCGTCCAACTTACGGTCTGTCACCTTAGAAACGGCCATCAAGTTGATGGTTGCCTCGTAACCCTTGTCGATTACATGGTGAGCCAATTCGATAGCCTTGTCGATTTGATAGTCGTAGCAAGCCACACGGAACATATCGATGACGCTCTCTGACTTTGGACGAATGTCGTCAAACTTAACACGGCCGATGTCAGCCATTACAGAAAGCTTGGTATTTGTGTTGTTGTCGCCAACAATCTCACGAAGTTCGTCTTCTGCACAGAACTTCCATGGTCCGTAAACATCGCGAGGGAATTGATCTTCGCTACTGATGTAGCCGATCTCCATATAGTCAACACCTGCTTCAACGCATGATTTATAAACGCCTTTAACGAAATCTTTGCTGAACTGCCATTTGTTCATCAATCCACCATCACGGATTGTACAATCTAATACTTTTAGTTCTTCTCTAAACATATTGTAGTGAAAATTTATAAATTCATGATTTTTGTCTCTTCGCTGATGAAGTATTGGATGAGCCTTCTGTAAATCTCTTCGATTACATCAGGATTTAAGCCTCGTTCTTCAGCCCATAGACGACGTTGTTCAATAACCGCCTTTTTTCTGTCTGCCGCATCAATGCTGGCGGCTGTCTTCTCTTTGTATTTGACTACTTCCTTTACATATTGGAAACGTTCGCTGAGCAATGAGATGATGGCATCGTCAATGTTGTCAATTTCATTACGAACTTCGGTAATGTTTGTGCATTCCGAAGGCTTTTTAGTTGTGACGTTTGTTTTCAAATCCGTAAAATTTAATAGTTGTTTACAAAATCGGGGCGAATTTACTATTTTTTTTGCTATTTCGTGAGCGTTTAGGAATAAAAAGAAATGAAAAACGATGTTTTTCTTATGCTTTTATGTTTGTTAAGGATGCTGTTGTGAAGAAACTATAATATATTTAAGGATGGAAACGGCATAATCTCTTTTACGACATTTCCCCTGAAATTACTGCATTTTCTGCCTTGCCCGAGATTTATCATCAGAAAAGAATGAAAACCTATAAGCCAAAACGGCTGTTTGTTTCCGAAAATTTGTAGATTTGCAATCTATATTCATGGCGTGTTGGTCAAAAGGGAGTTCGGCCAACAATAAACCGAAGACTGAATTTATTTAGAACTCTCAATTTAACAACGAATTAAACCGTGGAATACAAGGTATTGATTAATATCGGCGAAGTCTCTCAAGGCATTTTTAGTAGCGCCGAACCAGAGTTCAACTCTTCAATTTTGCCCTATGCGATGATGTCTTGCTTTTCAGAATCAAGGGATTATAAAGTTTCGAGAAGTTCATTCTCTTGCATTTTCGAGACGGATATGTCAAAGAGTATGGCGGCCAAATCACTTGCTGACAAAATTAAGGAGTTAATCCCTAATTTCTCGTTGAGTGTGTCTGTCGTTGAACGCGATGGTAATGTGCATTGTTCCATAGGAAAGGGATCTTCCTTCGTTATTTCAAATGCTGATTATGAGGTGATGGTCGATGATGATTCTCAATCGGCTGAAGAGTCGGAAGAAACGCAATCGACCTACGACCAGAGTGAATTGGTCAGCTTGTGTAGAAGTGTAGATACTTTCATCGCTTGGAATTCGTTCAAAAAGCATTTTGACGAGGTGACGAAGATGGCCCCAAAGATGAACGAGACCGGCAATCTTGACTCTTTCAAGTCGCAATGCTACTTGCTTTCTGTTAACGACGGTTGTGGTACGACTTTCGCCATCAATCACTTGACATTATTAGGCCATTATTGCGGAGCCTATAGTTCCAGCCGTTATTACGAATATGTCCTGTCAACTGAAACCGTGGGCCGTAAAATCTCTATTCGCGATTTGATTCCTTATTTCAAGGATGCGGACAACGAGGGCTTGCTTATGTGTATCGACATCAGTGCTTTCACGAATAAAACTACACAGGCGGAACTCAAAGACCTCTTGATTGAGATCGCTGAGCATGTGCATCACATGAATTATGTCTTTAGGGTGCCATACCTTGAGCCTAAGGAGTTGAAGCGTATCGAGGATTTCATCTCCGACATCCTTCTGCTTAAGACATTCGTGGTGCCTCCTTATACAGACGACCAGTTGAAGGAGTTTGCTGAAAAAATGTTGTCCCGTAGAAGTTTTGAGTTGGAAAATTCGGCTTGGGAACTCTTCCATGCGAGAATCAGGGAGGAGAAGATGGACGGTTGCTTCTATGGCTTCCGTACGGTCAAAAAGGTGGTGGATGAGATGATTTTGATGAAGTTGAATGCAGACTCAAGGGATGAAAATTCGAACCAGGTGGACAACGCTGACCTTGCTGTGATTTCTAAAGCAGACATCGAATCGTTGGCAAATCTCGCCAATGCAAAGGATAGCGACCCTTACGCAGAACTCTATGACATGATCGGTATGGAGAAAATTGCGGAGAGGGTGAAGGAGATTGTGGCTCAGGTGAAAATCTCCATTGCCAATACGCAGTTGGACAAGCCTTGTATGCACATGCGCTTCGTTGGTGCGCCAGGTACGGGTAAGACGACGGTGGCGCGCATCATTGGTAAGATCTTTGCTGAGAACGGCATCTTGACCAACGGCCACTTCTTTGAGTATTCGGGTAGGGACCTCTGTGGTAGATATGTGGGACAAACGGCACCTAAGACGCTTTCCATTTGCCGTGATGCATATGGTTCGGTTCTTTTTCTCGACGAGGCCTATGAACTCTATACCTCGGAAAACAACGAGAATGACTATGGTCATGAGGCGCTTGCCACTCTCATCGCCGAGATGGAGAACCATCGCGACAACTTCGTGGTGATCATGGCGGGATATAAGGGGCCTATGGAGACTTTGATGAAGGGTAACGTAGGTTTGCGCAGCCGTATGCCGTTCGTCATTGAATTCCCTTCTTACAACCGTGAACAGTTGGTGGCTATCTTCATGTCGATGGTAAACAAGCACTTCAAGTCGGAACCTGACCTTGAAAGGGTAGTGAAGGCATATTTCGACACGCTGTCTGATAGTTATTTGAACTCGGAAGAGTTCTCCAACGCGCGCTTCGTGAGAAACCTCTATGAGCGAACTTGGTCTAAAGCAGCCATGAGGACGCAGATGGAGGGTGCTACGGATGTGGAGATCAGAAAGTGCGACTTCGAGACTGCTTCGCAAGAGAAAGAGTTTAGGGAAAAATTGACAACCACTCGCAATCGCGTTGGTTTCTAAAAGGCTTTCGGGAATTAATGATTAGGAGCAAGAACTCTTCCCAAAACTAAAAAATGAAATTAGGGAATCGGAGGATTTATAGATTTCCCTTAACCATAATAAGGCAAAACAAATGATTTCGCAAGTAGAGTTTTCCTTGTCGCCGAAAGGCAGAGGTTTTCATCTCGTGACCAATGAAATAGTAGGAAAATTGGGGCAGTTACCTAAGATGGGGCTGCTCCATCTTTTCATTCAGCATACGTCGGCAGCTTTGTCTATCAATGAAAATGCCGACCCTGACGTGCAGACCGATTTGGGGGCCATCTTTGATAGGCTGGTGCGTGAGCGCGAGCCTTACTATCTGCACACCTTCGAGGGCGACGATGATATGCCGTCGCACGCCAAATCGTCCATTGTGGGAGCTTCCGTATCGATACCCATCACCAACGGACGCCTGAATCTTGGAATGTGGCAGGGCATATACTTGTGTGAGTTCCGAAATCACGGCGGGTCAAGACGCATCGTTGCAACAATTATATCGTGACGTGGGTTGGGTGGATGCATTGTTTGATAGATGCATTATTTTATTGCCCAAAGAGGCAAATTGTCGAAGTGGTCTTGTTGGATATAAGGCAACATTGAATATCTTATGCCACGTATTTCAGGGTTGTTTTTTAGAAATTCAGATAACGAGTTTGCCCTTACATTACCTTCTGCTTTTACCTCAATAGGCATTATTCCCCTCTCATCCTGTGTTAAAAAATCAATTTCGAGTCGTGAGTTTTCAGCACTGTAATAATAGATTGAACCTTCATCACGACTCATCATCTGTTGTAGTACATATTGCTCTGTAAATCCACCTTTATATTCTTTTATTGTATCATCGCTTACCAACATTTGAGAAGCAGGGATTTCAGCTAAAGCTCCTAACAATCCACAATCAATTAAAAACAATTTAAAAGCAGAGAAATCCTCGTATGCTTTCAGTGGCATTTTGATTGTTTTGCATCTGTTGACTTTATATACAAGCCCCGCGTCTACAAGCCATTGAATAGCTGTCTCGAACTCTTTTGCACGACCACCATCTTTTAGTACTCCATAAATAAATTTCTTGTTTTCCTTAAAAAGTTGAGCTGGAATACCTTGCCAAACCATGTTGACTCTTGGAATTATAATCCATTGTAAACGAAGCGAATTTACACTTTTCTGCAGATAAAACGGGCTGTTTTTACACTTTTCTACACATGTTCTTTGCATTTATCACACTTTTTTGCAGAAAGTACATGATTGGGCCATTTCGGATTGAAGCAGAGAAAACAATCAAAATAGACGAAAGAGTATAAAAAAGCGAGCATTGATGTTCACACACAAATGCCCGCGAATTAATCACATAAAACGAATTGAAATTAGTTATTTACTTATACTTGGTTCTAAATCATAAGTTTAGCATAACGCTAAGCGGAAAAATGTTTCAGACACCTCAAACGAGTATCCGTACATCTCATTCCTAATGTAAAGTGACTGAGAATTAAAAGAGAATCTGCATCAAAATAGAACAAAATTCATTTTGTTCGTAAAAGGAAATGCATAATCAATTTTAATAGTTCATCTAATCGTCCATCTATATTCGTTCGCATTAGAGTCAGGGCATTATTGTTGAAAGCCCTCAGTTTTTACACTGCAAATGTCGCAATTAAAAGTTAGATTTCAAAATGTTTTTATGTTAAAAAATATACTTTCTTTTTATTTTATGCTGTTTTTTTTCTTTAATAGGTTGATTTTTATTGGTTTGTTACATTGTTATATTGGTTGGATGGGTAAATGTATTGGTGGAAAAATAAAGAAAAATGCCTATCATCATCCAATGGGTGAGGTCTTGGTTGTCCCCGTTTTTATATAGATAGGAAAAAGAAACCGTGGCATAGATAGATAAATGAAGGCATTATTCTTTTTTCAATGCCATTTTTTCATTAATTTCGTGATTGTTCAAATATTTTTCGGATAAAAAACAGATGATTTATGAGTGAGACGATATGTGCAATCTCTACAGCGGCGGGCATGGGAGCCATCGCAATTGTGCGTGTTTCAGGCGATGAGGCCATAAACATAGTCAGCAAGATTTTCAAGAATTGCAAAGGCGATAGGCCGTTGACGGAATTGCAGCCCCGTAGGGCGCTTTACGGAAACATAATGAATGCTGACGGTAGTATCTTGGACGAGGTGGTCTGCACAACTTTCGTCGCACCTCACTCCTTTACGGGCGAAAATTCGGTGGAGATTGCGTGCCACGGTTCGCAATTCATCCAACAGAGCATTCTACAATTGCTCTTGGAGAATGGGTGCCGTCTTGCCACACCGGGCGAGTTTACACAACGTGCCTTCACAAACGGTAAAATGGACCTCTCGCAGGCTGAGGCGGTGGCCGACGTGATAGCATCCAATTCGGCGGCGTCGCACCGTTTGGCCATCAACCAAATGCGGGGCGGATTCTCGCGCGAGTTGGCGAAACTTCGTCAGTCTTTGCTCGATTTTGTCTCGCTCATCGAGTTGGAACTCGACTTCAGCGAGGAGGAGGTGGAGTTTGCCGACCGCCAAAGGATGATCACAATCGTCGATGAAATCCGTTATAAGATAAAAAACTTGGCCGATTCATTCAAACTCGGTAACGCCATCAAAAATGGTATCCCTGTGGCAATAGTAGGGGAGACCAATGTCGGTAAATCGACCTTGCTCAACTGGCTGCTCAACGAGGAGAAGGCCATTGTGAGTGATGTCCACGGCACCACGCGCGACGTGATCGAGGACACGATGATGCTTGACGGACTGTTGTTCCGTTTTATCGACACGGCGGGCATTCGTCAGACCAATGATGCAGTGGAAAGCTTGGGCATTGAGCGCACCTTCCGCAAAATGAAGGAGGCCTCCATCGTCTTGTTGACCATCGATTCGTCGTATGTCTTGGGCGAAATCAACGATTTCATCGGCACATATCTGCCTCGCATCAAGGATAAGCAGGTGGCTGTCGTCTTCAACAAAACCGATATCATCACTTCTGCCAAACGTGCGGAGTTGGAAAATATAGCCTTGCCTGAAAATGCCGTCCGTCTTTTCATTTCGGCTAAGCAGAACCAGAACAAGCAGGCTTTGCTCGATACCTTGCTTCGATTGGCCAAAATCGACCAACAGGAGGAACGCAACGTCGTGGTGACAAATATGCGTCACTATGAGGCCCTCACCAAAGCCTTGGACGCCATCAACCGTGTGAACGAAGGGCTGCTCGCCAATCTTTCGGGCGATCTGCTCAGCCGTGATATCCGCGATTGTATGCACTTCCTTGGCGAAATCACGGGTGAAATCACCAACGATAATGTGCTTGCGAATATCTTCTCAAAGTTCTGCATCGGCAAATAACCGGAAAAATGCCACATATTTTCAAAAGATAAGTACCTTTGCCACGAAACGGAAAGTCCCATTTCATCAAGGAAATTCTTGTTGGGGGAGGGGTAAATTTTATAGTAAATGAAGAAGTTGATAACAATCATAGGTCCTACGGCAAGCGGTAAGACCACGTTGGCGGCCCATTTGGCCTATAAGTTGGATGGTGAAATCATCAGTGGCGACTCTCGGCAGATTTATCGCCACATGGACCTCGGCACGGGCAAGGATTTGGCCGATTATTCGGTGAATGGGAAGGATATCCCTTACCATTTGATCGACATTGCCGACCCTGGCTATAAATACAATGTGTTCGAATTCCAACGTGACTTTCTTATGGCTTACGACTCCATCCTTTCTC
This sequence comes from Paludibacteraceae bacterium, assembly GCA_024401455.1. Taxonomy (GTDB): domain Bacteria; phylum Bacteroidota; class Bacteroidia; order Bacteroidales; family Paludibacteraceae; genus RGIG10190. The sequence goes on from JAKSLA010000073.1 coordinate 11,637, forward strand.
GTGGCAAACAGCCTATTTTATGCGGTGGAACGGGGCTTTATGTGGAATCCATCCTCAAAGGCTACCGCCTGCAGCCTGTTTCGGAGAACAAGGAACTTAGGGCTTCGCTCGAAGGGAAGAGTTTGGCTGAACTGACCGAGAGTTTAAAAGGGTACAAGCAACTTCATAACACGACGGATGTCGATACGGCCAAGCGTGCCATCCGTGCCATCGAAATTGAAGAGTATTACAAGACGCACGAATACGACGATCTTTTGGCTTTCCCTAAGATGGAGAGCGTGATCATTGGTGTGGATATAGATAGGGAGAGCCGTCGAGAGCGTATCTCCGCCCGTCTAAAGAGCCGTTTGGAGGAGGGAATGCTCGATGAAATCAGGCGTTTGCTTGATATGGGCGTTGCGCCTGACGATCTTATTTATTACGGCTTGGAGTATAAATATCTCACCAACTACGTTATCGGCAAGATGACCTACGAGCAAATGTACTCCGAATTGGAGATTGCCATCCACCAATTTGCTAAAAGACAGATGACTTGGTTCAGAGGAATGGAAAGGCGAGGCTTTACAATTCATTGGATTGATTTCCATCAATCTATGGAAGAAAAAGTGGAAGCAATTATGGCCATTTTGCGATGAAATCGTATTAAATTGACGTAGATTAATTATTTTTTGATAGTTTAGCGATGCAAGATAATGAAAAAGTTCACATATTTGTAAAAAGGATTGGGAATCGAATTATATACTGATTATAAACGAACTTAGTAGAACCCATATATTCGTTTCACGTCCTAGTGTGTAATTTTCAAAATACTTACTAAAAATCGTTGCTTATGAAGACACTGAAATCTAAAAAATGGTTCTTGTGTTTTTTTATTTTCTTGTTTGGATGTAGTTATATTGGTGAAGAAAGAAATAAAAACATTTCATGCGTGTATGGGGAGATGCTTCAAAAGATGAGTTCCCAAGAGCGCTTCTCTCTCTTCTTTAATAGCGAGGAGGGATCTTTTCTTCCGATGGGCGAGTGGTTGTTGGACTTCGACTATCAGGATGGAACTAAAAAACTATATCTTACGTTGTTGAATACGTCTGAAGTTTCTCGTGTTTCGGTGTTGAATGACACTATCCGTATTGAGGAGGAGGGAAGTTCTTCTTTCTCCAGCAAGGAGGATATCAAATATGCAATCGATAATATTCAAGCCAAGAAATATACATTATGCTATAAAGGATTGTCATTGGAACTGGATCTTACGGAACTTGATAAGAAGGCACGTTATTCGTTGATGAACGATGGATCTTATGTAATCGTTTCTGATGAAAATGCTGAGATAGACGAAGTGTAACAAGGAATTTTCAATGCTTCATTGGAAGCATGAAAAAAAAGGAGCATCTTTTCCGGGTGTTCCTTTTTTTGTTTGGGGCTATGAGGTAAGGAGGTTGGGCAACGTGCTTTTTTATGGAATTTTCAATAAACGCTTACTGAATTTCATATTTGTTGGACAAATTCTTTTTAATTGTATGATGTTTTGTTACTTTTGCGACAATTTAGATAAAAACAGGCAAGTATGGCGAGAAAACAAGAACCCGAATTGAAGAGTATCGAGGAGATTCTTGATTTGTGGAAGATGTTGACGGCAGAACAACTGGCTTACTTGAAGGCCAATTATGTGGTTCAGAAGTACAAGAAAAACCAGATTGTTTATTGTGAGGGAGACACCCCCACTCATGTCTTGTGCTTGGTCAGTGGTAAGGTCAAGATTTTCAAGAGTGGAGTGGGCGGCAGAACGCAAATCGTCCGTATGGTGAAACCGCATGAGATGTTCGCTTATAGAGCGATGTTTGCGGAGGAGGATTTCGTTACGGGTGCTTCCGCCTTCGAACCGACCATTATATACGCAATTCCCAAAGAGGTCATCAAAAATTTGATTTCTCAAAATAGTGGATTGGCATGGCATTTCATCCATGCTTTGTCGGTCGATTTGGGTATTGCCGATTCGCGAGCCGTTAGTTTGACGCAAAAGCATATTCGTGGACGTTTGGCGGAGTCGCTTCTCTTTTTGAGGGAGAGTTACGGTGTGGAGGAAGACGGTGCTACATTGAGCATCTACCTCTCGCGTGAAGATTTGGCCAGCCTTTCCAATATGACCACGTCCAATGCAATCCGTACATTGTCCAACTTTGTGGCTGAACATATCATCGCCTTGGACGGAAGGAAGATCAAAATCATTGATGAAGAACAGTTGAAGAAAATCAGTAAGATAGGTTGAAAATATTGAGGCTTTTTCAGCACAAAAATGCAAGACTTTTATATTTTGAAAATATAAGAAGCTGTTTAAATTTTTCTAAAAAATTTTGTTAAGCATCAGAAAACAG
>JAKSLA010000074.1 GCA_024401455.1 Paludibacteraceae bacterium
TCGTAATAAAGTGAAGTGACCGATGTATTGTTGGTCGGACTCTACAAGGTCAATTTCGTACCAGTAATCCGTTGAAGGAAGAGCTTTGCCCATGTAAGTACCATCGAAACCATTTGCGTTGTCGTATGGTTGATATTCCAAAAGCATCTTTCCGTCTCTGTTGAAGATTCTTACTCTTGACAATGGATATACGTCAATGTTTTCAATCGTCCAAGTATCATTGATACCGTCGTTGTTCGGAGTGACGTAAGCCATTGGTGTGATAGGAACTGGCTTGATCTCGTAGGTTGCTGCACTTGTACAATCGCTACTGTCTTTTACCCAAACCTTGTGAACACCGATTGCAGAGTTCTTGATCTCACCATTTGCCTCCATACTGATTTGGTTCTTGTCGAGGTAAACGTGGAGAGGAGCAGTACCGCTTGTAACAGAGTAAGTGACAATGTTGTTCTTTTCGTCCAAAGTGTCGATTGCGATGATTGGAGACTCCTTAACATAGATACGAGCCGTATCGGTTGTCTCACATTGGGCAATATCGTTTCTTGCCTTTACAACGCAAACCATATCTTCAGAAGGCGAGAATGTCTTTCTGTTTGGACTAGCACCACCTAAATCAGGCGTCCAAGTCAAAGGTGTGTTGGCTGGCTTCAAATCTTTAATGAAGATTTCGACCTCCTCACCTTTACAAACAGTGTTCTTATCTGATTTGATTTCGAGTTTCAACTGAATCTTCAAAACCTCCAAGTTGTAGTAAACGACACTATCACAACCGTGGATGGTTTTGTAATCCGTAGGGTCTCTTACCAAGATAGGCGCTGTAGTTGGCTCAGAGTAAACCGTACCGAACATCTTAGAGTCGTAGCAAATCATTGTATCGATAGGGTTACTTCTGTTGCTGTATCTTGGGTGGATGATTACGCGTACGTTTGTTATACTATCACATCCAGAGATTACACTCGTTGATTTTCCGGTAAGGTTGTAAGTACCTGCTGCACTATAAACCTTTCCGTCGAATGTATAAGCATCAGTGCCTTCGCACAATTCAACATCTTCCAAATCAACTTCTATCTTTTCAGTTACGTTGATGGTAGCGTGGATGATACTATCGCATCCCCAAGTTGTCGTCTTGTAGGAGAGAACTTTCTCGAACGATCCAGCCTCGTGGTATGTCGTGCCTCCGAAATCGTAGCCTTGACAAATGGAGTAAGTTCTTTCTAAATCGTGAGATGGGTGAACAACCACCAACTCTTTGTATTGGATACAACCCTCGTCTTGGATTTCAGTGAATGATCCCGCTTCGGTGTATTTCTTTGTCTTGTAAGTCTCGTTTTGGCAAATATCTACATTGCCCAAATCCCTAACGGTAGCCGATGTGATGACGTACTTTTTAATGTAAGTGATGCTATCACAATCTGATACTTTAGAAGAAATTGTTTCAACGACTTCAAATTCGGTAGGGGAGTTGTAAACCGTACCGTTTACCGTTGAACCTACGCAGAGGAAGGTGTCTGGCAATACTATTTCTTTTGGCTCGATGATTGTAATGACCAATGTGAAATCAGTGCCGGCGGACAATTCTTGGCCTGTGTGCAATCTTGACGCATTCAGCGTAACACCCATGACTTCTTTGATCTCGTTTTTACAAAGAACCACGTTAACCTTGTTCTTAGTCTCGTTGATGACGAAGTCCTCTTGGATAGAGCAGATTGGCTTGTTCAATGTAGAAGCCTCACCGATGATTACGCGGTAGTGACCATTGTTTTCCTCTTTGCTGAAGGATGGAATGTTCAAACTACAGTTATTGTCGTTCTTGTAATAGTTCTCACTACCTGCGATATCGCTGAAGTTCACACCGTCGGCGCTAAATTGCCATTTGTACTTTACGACAGAAAGGTCGGAGAAGAAGCCGTTGTTTACGAACGATGCCGTCAAAGTGGCAGGCTCATCCATGATGTAAGGAGTGTGCTCAATGGTGATGGCAGGTTGCTCTACTTCAATCTTGATGTCGTCAATAGCGAAGTCGCATCCGTTTGATTCTGGTGCATATACGGTTACGATGAAGTAAGCCTCCTCGATACCCTCGCCAACCTTGAATTCAAGGCTAAGTGGCTGCCAGTTCAAACTTGCTGCACCCGAGAGAGGCGTTTCGACCAACTCCCTACGGATATATGCGTTAGAAGATACTAAATTTTTTGCGTCTGCATCCTCGAAGATACCAACGGCGATGTTTGGCTTCGGATCTTCTTCTCTTGGACTCAAAATTGCAAACCAAGAACTAAATTTGAAGTTGACGCCCTCACAAATACCCGTCAATTTTTGACGGTAAACGGCAACGTTACCAGCCGTATTAGGTGGGTCCAAACGCATGTAGTATCCTCTCGTGTTGTCATCCAAATGTGTGTGGTCACTTCCTGGGTGCCAGTTGCTGCCATTATCGTCAGATGACTTGACAATACAATATTTTTCTCCGTACGGCAACCTTGAGTAGCTAAGTGAACTACCGACCAAGTCGCTTGGTAATTTATCGCCGTACTTCTCGTCGTTCGCATTGTTTCCTCCGAAATCTTCGAAGAAAATCTCCCTCCATTTCGTGTCTTGCGCTGACAAGTCGCATTGGTTACCCAATGCCAAGAGAGCAAATCCTAGTGTACCTAAAATTTTTTTCATTATGTACGTATCTTTTTTTGTTTTTTCCAAATAACCTGAAAAAAATATTCTTTTTTCAAGTTTAACCCTATAAATAAATAACTATTCGGCTTAGAATGGTTTATGAAAACATCATCAGTGACCGATTTTATATTATTCGTGCAAATATTGCATTTTTTTTGTTATAAAACAAGTTTTTCTGTGGTAAAATTGCCCTCTGATGTTAGTTTTTTCAGCCAATGCAAAGTTTTTTTTCGTTTCCCCCTCGGTTGCTGTTCGTTGGAATTTTGGAGGTTCGTTTCTTGATTTTTGTTAAGAAAATAAAGGCTCAGTTTCGACTCATTGGGTGGATGCTTTTCCTATTTCTTTTTGAAAACAAACTTTATTTTTATTAAAAAAACGCAATGGTACTCAAATTTTCACGATCTGATTTCGAATTTTCGATTTTTTGCATTAATTTTATAACATTGTTTTGCTGTTTGCAGAACGGGTGTTTTCCTTGAAAAAGAAGCAGCGTAATGTCTTTTCTTTCAAAGGGGGCTTGTGGAAATTGCTTTGCAGAGTTTGGTGAAGTTTTTTTCCCAGCCTAAATATTAAACATTAAAAACCGGGGAGGCGATGAAATCCCCTTAAATGTTAAAGTATGATATTGGATAAGTTGAGCAGTAGTGGTTGTTATGAAAACTTGCATCCGTTGTTCGGAAAAATTTTTAATTATCTGAAAAATACGGATTTGCAGTCGTTGAAACCGGGTAAAATACGGTTTCCAGAAGATGGTTTTTATATCAATGTGGATGAGGTGGATTTGCGTCCGAAGAGTGAGGCCTTCTTGGAGGCGCATGATCGGTATATTGATATTCAGCTTCCTATAACTCATTCGGAGACGGTGGGGTATAGAAGCCGGGAAGAGTGTTCGGACGTTAAAAGTGCATCGGAAGAGCGAGACATCCTCTTCTTCAATGAGCCGTCGGAGTCATTTTTCGAATTGAAGCCCGGTTCGTTTGCCATCTTTTTCCCGCAAGATGCTCATGCTCCTATTATCGGTGAGGGTCGCACGCGCAAAATCGTTGTGAAGGTACCCGTTGCCCATGTCTAACAGCCTAATAATCTTATTGCGTTATGAGAAAACTGAAATTGGTTAAGAGTGATGCTGGTTTGCAACCTTATGAGGAGGCTATTAATGGTCGCTTTAAATATTATAAAAAGCGTTTGTCCGATTTGATAGGTAACGGAACTCTGTCCGAATTTGCAACTGGCTATATGTATTTTGGTCTGCATAAAGGACCGAAAAAGTGGGTCTTCAGGGAATGGGCTCCGAATGCCACGAAAATCTTTCTTATCGGTACGTTCAATAATTGGGAGGAACGTCCTGAATTTGAGTGCAAACCGTTGAAGAATGGCGTTTGGCAATTGGAACTTCCGGAAGATGCGCTGAAGCACTGTGACCTCTACAAGATGAAGGTCTATTGGGAGGGCGGCTGTGGCGAACGTATCCCTGCTTGGGTTCGCCGTGTGGTCCAGGATGAGCAGACGAAGATATTTACGGCTCAAGTTTGGGCACCGGAGAGGCCTTATAAAATGAAGAACAAGCGCTTTATTCCCAACCAATCTCCTCTCTTAATCTATGAGTGTCATGTGGGCATGTCGGGCGAAAAGGAGGGTATCTCTTCTTATCGTGAGTTTATGGAGAATGTCCTTCCTCGTGTGAAGGAGGATGGGTATAATTGTGTGCAAATTATGGCTATCCAGGAGCATCCTTATTACGGGTCGTTCGGTTATCATGTCTCTAATTTCTTTGCACCATCCTCCCGTTTTGGTACGCCAGACGAATTGAAGGAGATGATTGATAAGGCGCATGAAATGGGGTTGGCTGTCATTATGGACTTGGTTCACTCTCATGCTGTTAGGAATGTGGATGAAGGCTTGGGCTGCATTGATGGCACTCGTTACCAATATTTCCATGATGGGGAGCGGGGCGAACACAAACAGTGGGATTCGCTTTGCTTCAACTATGCAAAAAATGAGGTGATTCACTTCCTCTTGTCCAACTGCAAGTATTGGTTGGAGGAGTTCCGTTTTGATGGTTTCCGCTTTGATGGCGTGACGTCTATGGTTTTCCTTGATCATGGAATGGGTTCGATCTTTGGCAGTTACGATAACTATTATAATGCTAACCAGGACGGGGATGCCATCTGCTATTTAACTTTGGCTAACCAATTGATTCATGAAGTGAATCCTCGTGCCATCACGATTGCCGAAGAGGTGAGCGGTATGCCGGGCATCGCTGCTAAGATTGAGGATGGAGGCGTGGGCTTCAATTATCGTTTGGCGATGGGTATTCCTGATTTTTGGATTAAGACGATTAAGGAGTGTCGTGACGAGGACTGGAAGCCAGGACATATATGTTTTACGTTGACCAATCATCGTGCAGACGAGAAGACGATCAGTTATGCGGAAAGTCACGACCAAGCATTGGTGGGCGACAAGACGTTGATGTTCCATTTGGCCGATGCCGATATGTATTGGCACATGTCTAAACTTTGCGGCGGAACGACGTACCGTATGGACCGTGCCATTGCATTGCATAAGATGATCCGTCTCTTCACGTTGTCCACCATCAATGGCGGCTATTTGAACTTCATGGGTAATGAGTTCGGTCATCCAGAATGGATCGATTTCCCTCGCGAGGGTAACGGATGGTCGTATAAATATGCTCGTCGTCAATGGCATTTGGTGGCCGACCACGATTTGAAGTATCACTATTTGGGTGATTTCGACAAGGCCATGATAGAATTGGTGAAGTCGGAGCGTAAGTTCAATGAAACGATGTTCACCGAACTTTGGGATAATTCAGGCGACCAAGTTTATGCTTTCAGACGTGGTAGTTTGGTGTTCGTGTTCAATTTCCATCCGTTCAAATCTTTTACCGATTATGGAATATTGACTGCTCCAGGTAAATATGAAATGGTTTTGGATACGGATGACGTTCGCTTCGGCGGCTTTGGCATGAATGATTCAAGCAAGCCGCATTTCACGGAGCCGGGAGAGACTTCGGTTCCAGACAAAGAGTGGTTGAAACTATACATTCCATCTCGATGCGCATTCGTATTGAGAAAGATGGATGAAGATTAATAAAAGAGGGGAGTTCCATAAGGGAGCTCCCTATATTTTCTGTTTTCTTAGCACAAAAATTCAATTCGTGCTACTTTAATAGATTAAATTTTATATTTTTGCAGTTAGTTCAAAAATATGTTTCCCCGAAAAGGGGATTTTCAATAGAAAGTTAGATGAAAGAGCGTATTAAAAAACTTTTGGATGATATCAATTCTCTAAAGGCATCCAACAAAGAGGAATTGGAGTCTTTGAGGATTAAGTATTTGAGTAAGAAAGGCGAAATATCATTGCTGTTCAATGATTTCCGTAACGTGGCTAACGAGCAGAAGCGTGAGGTAGGACAGTTGCTCAACCAATTGAAGGATGCAGCGCAAGAGCGTATCAATGATTTGAAGTCCGTTATCGAAAGCAATTCCGATAAGCAAGAGGCGTTGGATTTGACCCGTACGCCAGACCCAATCGAGTTGGGTACTCGTCATCCGCTCTCTATTGTTAAAAATGAAATCGTAGATATTTTCTCTCGCATTGGCTTTACTATTGCAGAAGGTCCAGAGGTGGAGGATGATTGGCACGTGTTTTCTGCGTTGAACTTCCCACCAGAACATCCAGCGAGAGATATGCAAGACACATTCTTCATTACGCGTGACCCTGATGTGCTTCTTCGTACACACACATCTTCGGTTCAGTCTCGCGTAATGCTTTCGCAGAAACCTCCGATTCGTGTGCTTTGTCCAGGACGAGTTTACCGAAACGAGGCTATTTCTTATAGAGCACACTGTTTCTTCCACCAAATTGAGGGTTTGTATATAGACAAGAACGTGTCGTTTGCCGATTTGCGTCAAGCTTTGCTTTATTTTGCAAAGGAGATGTTCGGCGAGGATACAAAGATTCGTTTGCGTCCTTCTTATTTCCCATTCACGGAACCATCGGCAGAGATGGATATCTCTTGTGACTTGTGTGGTGGCAAGGGTTGTGCATTCTGTAAAGGTACGGGATGGGTTGAAATCTTGGGTTGCGGAATGGTCGATCCGAACGTGTTGGAAAGTTGCGGCATAGACAGCAAGGTCTATACGGGTTATGCTTTCGGTTTGGGCGTAGAGCGTATCACGAACTTGAAGTTCAAGGTGAAAGACCTTCGAATGTTCTCCGAGAACGACGTTCGCTTCCTTGAACAATTTAAGTCGGCATATTAAAAACGTTGTTTTTTTTAGAGCGGAATCCTGTGTCAGAATAGAGAAAATCTGATTCAGTGTTCAGGTAAATAGAGTCTTTTAGATTTAACTTAATCAATGGGATTATTTGAAAAAGGTATGGCAAAAGAAGTTGTAGCGCAAGGCACGGAGCATAATACTCTTGCCTATGGCACAAAGGTGTCAGGAGAAATACAGGCGGAAAATGATTTTCGTCTGGATGGAACTGTAGAAGGCAAGGTTTCATGTAAGGGAATGTTTGTAATTGGTGCTAAAGGTTTTATCGAGGGCGAACTTACATGTGCTAATGCTGTGATTTCTGGAACTTTGAAAGGCAAGATTACAGTTAGCGATAAGTTGACATTGAAGTCAACAGCGAAGATAGAGGGTGAGATTTATACGAAAGTGTTGAGCGTGGAAGAGGGTGCCAAGATTACTGGTACTTGCGATATGACCAACCAAGTGTCAAAACCTTCTTCTTCACAAGAAGATAAAAAGTAATCGGTTTGGCTTTGGCCGAATCGGGCAAGATATGGTTCTTCCTATAAAGGTGGGACATAGCTCCATTGGTTTCTCCATTGGGGCTTTCTTGCGTATTTAGGGAGGTGGTTGTGCGAAGATTACGCTCTTTTGGCACAACTATTGAACTTCTATAGTGTCTGCAATCGACATCTGATGGTAAGTATTTTATTATTAGTTCGTTGCGGGCGTTGTAGAATATGTCGGTCTAATAGGATATTCTATTTGGGCTGACAAATTGGCATATTGAAAATACATAATGACATGACAACGAAAATTGAGGAAATTCTTTTAGATGCAGAACGAGATGGCGGTGCTGATTTTATTCCGTTGATTTCGGATGGGGATGACTCTTTCGAATTCAAGGAGGGAGAGAATGAAGCTTTGCCATTATTGGCTTTGCGTAATATGGTATTGTTCCCTGGTGTTGTGATGCCTGTCACCTTGGGTAGGGAAAAGTCTTTAAAGGCCGTTCGTAATGCATATAAAAAAGGTCTTGTGATAGGTGTCTTTTCACAAAAGGATGAAAAGGTGGAGATGCCTGCGATAGACGATTTATATCAGGTTGGTACGGTGGCCCAAGTGATGAAAGTGTTGGAGATGCCAGATGGCACGTCTTCCGCCATTCTTCAGGGTAAGAGAACCATTACCTTGGATGCGATAGTGGCAACTACTCCTTACTTGAAGGGCAATGTCTCTCCGCGTTACGATGTGGTCCCATTAAAAACGGACAAGGAATTCGTGGCTTTGTTGGGGGCGTTGCGTGATGTGGCAATGAAGATTGTCAAGGCTTCGTCATCGATTCCTAACGGGGCTGTTTTCGCCATTAAAAATATAGAACATCCGGTGTCGCTCGTAAATTTCATCTGTGCAAACTTTGGTTTGAAAGTGGAGGAGCGTCAGATGTTGCTCGACCTTCCAGACTTGAAGGGTCGTGGTTTTATGCTTTTGGAGATATTGAACAGAGAGTTGCAAATGCTCGAACTCAAGTTGGATATCCAGTCAAAGACACAAGAAGGCATTGAACAGCAGCAGCGCGAATATTATCTTCAGCAGCAGATGAAGACCATCCAGCAAGAGTTGGGAGGCGATGCTCCTCAAGAGATTGAGCGATTGAAGGAGAAGGCGGCAAAGAAAAAATGGGATGCCTCTGTTAAGGAGATTTTCGACAAAGAGATTGCCCGATTGGAGCGTACGCCCGTTCATTCTCCTGATTATGGAGTGCAGTTGAATTATGTGGAGACGATTTTGAATTTGCCTTGGAACGAATATTCTAAGGATAGCCTTAATTTGAAGTCGGCTCAAAAGATATTGGATCGCGATCACTTCGGTCTTGAAAAAGTGAAGGAGCGTATCTTGGAGCATTTGGCGGTGTTGAAACTCAAGAAGGAGTTGAAGTCGCCGATCATTTGCCTATATGGCCCTCCAGGAGTAGGAAAGACTTCTCTTGGTAAGTCGGTGGCAGAGGCCCTTAAACGTAAATATGTACGCGTCTCATTGGGTGGTTTGAGTGATGAGTCTGAGATTCGTGGCCATAGGCGTACTTATATTGGTGCTATGCCAGGACGTATAATCCAAAGCCTTCAAAAGGCAGGAACGTCTAATCCGGTCTTTATTTTGGATGAGATTGATAAGGTAAGTTCTGACTATAAGGGTGATCCTGCAGCCGCTTTGTTGGAGGTTTTGGACCCAGAGCAGAACAATGCCTTCCATGATAACTATTTGGACATCGACTATGATTTGTCCAAGGTCATGTTCATTGCTACGGCGAATAATTTGAACTCGATTTCCCAACCGCTTTTGGATAGAATGGAAATCATAGAGGTTTCTGGTTATTTGTTGGAGGAGAAGGTGGAAATCGCTGCACGTCATTTGGTACCGAAGGAGATGGAAAACCATGGTATCGAATCGAACCAAATCTCCATCGGCAAGGATACATTGGTAAAGATGGTTGAGGGCTATACTCGCGAATCGGGTGTCCGTGAATTGGATAAGCAGATAACAAAGATTATGCGTAAGGCCGCCTTAAAGATTGCTGCGAAAGAGGAGTTTGATCCTGCCGTTACGCCAGAGAACCTTTCTTCTTATCTTGGTATAGAACGCTTCTCCAAGGATAAGTACGAAGGAAACGACTATGCGGGTGTCGTCACAGGTTTGGCTTGGACGGCTGTCGGCGGTGAGATTCTTTTCGTGGAGTCATGCCTCTCAAAGTCGAAGACTCCTAAATTGACGCTTACTGGAAATTTGGGTGATGTGATGAAAGAGTCGGCTGTCTTGGCATTGGAGTATCTTCGTTGCCATGCCGATGATTTTGGCATTGATTCCACTCTCTTTGATGAGTATAGTGTCCATGTCCATGTCCCAGAGGGTGCGATTCCAAAGGATGGCCCTTCTGCTGGTGTCACTATCACAACATCGTTGGCCTCTTCGTTCACCAAGCGCAAAGTACGTAAAAACTTAGCTATGACGGGTGAGATTACGTTGAGGGGAAAGGTGCTTCCTGTTGGTGGTATCAAAGAGAAGATTTTGGCGGCCAAAAGAGCCGGTATAACTGATATCATGCTCTGCAAGGAAAATAGAAAAGATATCGAAGAGATAAAAGACCTATATGTAAAGGGCTTGACCTTCCATTATGTGGAGAACATCAAAGATGTCTTGGATTTTGCCTTGTTGGATGAAAAGGTAGAAAAGTAAATCGAGTAGCGATGAAGATATTGGATAAGAATTTCGTGGAATTTATTTCCGAGAAAGAGATTGCTGAGATAGTTTCGACTATGGCTGCATCTATTAATCGTGATTACGAAGGTAAGAATCCTTACTTCTTGGTGATGATGAATGGTGCCTTTCTGTTCGCCTCCGATATTCTTCGCCAATTGGATGTGGATTCTGATTTGGCATTTGTTCGCTATAAGTCGTATGAAGGAATGTCTTCCACAGGCGAGTTAAAGGAGTTGTTACCGATTCCAGATGATGTGGCTGGCCGAAATGTCATTGTTTTGGAGGACATTGTTGATACAGGCTTTTCGATGAAGACTTTTTTGGAGATATTGAGGGCGAAGCGTCCATCGAGTGTTGCAGTGGCAAGTTTCTTGGTGAAGCCGGAAGCGTTGCGCTACGACGTGAAGGTGGATTATGTAGGAAGAAATATAGAAAACAAGTTCATCGTAGGTTATGGGTTGGATTACAATGGTCGGGCTCGTAATTTGGCTTCGGTTTATGTGTTGGATAAGTAACGTATAAATATTTATAGTATGAATTCTCTCCGATTCAGGTCGGGGAATTAATAGATTAGAAAAATGAAGAATGTTGTAATTTTCGGAGCTCCAGGCTCAGGTAAGGGTACTCAAAGCGAAAACATCATCGCTAAGTATAACTTTAAGCACTTCTCAACAGGTGATATCCTTCGTAAGCAAATCGCAGAGGGTACTGAGTTGGGTAAGATTGCAAAGTCTTTCATCGACGAGGGTAAGTTGGTGACAGATGAGTTGATCATCAACATGCTCGACAAGGAGTTGGAGTCGGCTAAGGGTGCAAACGGTGTTATCTTTGACGGTTTCCCACGTACATACGCACAGGCTGAGGCTTTGAAGGTGATGTTGAATAAGAGAGGTACTGATGTTGCCGTAATGCTTAACATCCAAGTTGATGAGCCTGAGTTGGTTAACAGACTTTTGGAGCGTGGTAAGGTTTCTGGTCGTTCTGACGATAACATGGAGACTATCACTAAGAGAATCAAGACTTACAACGAGCAGACGACTCCTGTAATTGATTTCTACAAGAAGGAAGGTACTTGCGTTGATATCAAGGGCGTTGGCTCTATCGACGATATCTTTGCTTCTATTTCAAAGGCAATTGATTCTGCAAAGGAGCTTTAATTTTATTGCAAAATGTATTTATAGCCTGGAGGCCTTGTGCTTTCAGGCTTTTTTAACTAATTGTTTATGAAAGAAAATACTAAGTATGCAGGTTTGGGGATGGCGGGGGCTACCCATATGCATAAAATGATTGAGCATAAGTTATATGATGGCCTTAAGAAAAAATTGAGCAGAAAGCATCTTTATGTAACTATGGAAACTAATTTTAATGATACCATTCGTTCCGAAGAGAGAATTCCGGACATATCGATATGGAAAGGTATTTTTACCAAAGGAATAGATTTTGAATACATTGATCCTATTTTTTTCAATAGAGGTGACTCATACAGCAGCAAATGATAAGGAATCGCATGAAAGTATTATGGAGTGTTTTGAATCATATCCAACGATGCAGGAGAGTTTTCTTTTCAATTATGTTAATAATAAATGGATTAGGTATGAAAAACTTGATAATGGGGAAATAGAAATGTTAGAAACATCTAAATCTCGTTTGTTTGGTTTCTATATGAATACTTTTGTCAAGTCTTTAATGGAGTAATTTTCTTTGATACTTTGTAAAAATGGAAAAATTAAAATATTATTTTTTTGCGGAATTGTTTGTTGGAATTATATGTTTAAAGACTTTCAATATAACTGGATATTGCGTATTCCCCCTTTTGGTAATAGTTGTGTACTTTTTTTGTTCAGATGAAGAAAGTTTGCTTCGGAAGTTCCTTTATAGTTTATTGTTGATTTTGTTTCCTGTTGTTTTGGCAGTCATAGCTTCTTTTTGTCTTGCCATTTATATATATGCGTAAGAAAATTCCATGAATGTTGATAGCTTTATAGAACATTAATTAATTCTTGATTAATCGTTAATTTGCTGATTGATTGAACGTTTCTTGTGTCTGACCATGCATTGATTTGAAATTAATGAAAAAATTGATGGATGATTAATGTTTGTCCCCCCATTATATATTCGTCAATATTCTTGAATTATTCAAGGACTTGACCAATAGTTCCCCAACTTATTGTATAGTTAAGAGATTATTTGCACCGTTTCAAATCGGAAGCCAACAAAAAAAGGCTGCCCAAAGCGAGCAGCCTTCTTGCTATTTATAAGTTTGATTATTTCTTAATCACCTTAGAAGAGATAGCCTTCTTACCATCAACAACTACGCTGATTGTGTATTGGCCAGCAGGCAAGTTCTCTGTATTTGTTGTGAACGCATAGTCACCTTCGTTCAATTGAGCCTCAACAAGAGAAGCGGCAACCTTACCAGTATTGTCGATCAAGTTGATGCTTACGTTAGCGGCATTTTCCAACTTGAAAGTGGCAGTCAACTCATTCTCGAATGGGTTAGGAGAAACCTCGTAAGAGAAGTTCTTGATAGCCAAGTTGTCTTGTGGCTTGCTCTTAGGAGAAAGATTTCTAAAGTCTGGAGTTGCAAAGAATGCTTCTGTTGACTTGCTGTTGCCGCAAGCGCAGTTACAGTCTGATTTCATATCGCTTTCCAAAACGATGAGGACAGGGTAGCGAACTCCCTCTGCAAAGTATTGGTAGCGAACTGTGTGGATTTGATAATTGACAGAGCCCATAGCTTGCTCGTAGTTCTTCTCAACCTTGATACGAAGGGCGTTTTCGTAAACGTTTCCGTCTGGCATGATAAGAGTACCCCAAGCGTCAGCGCTTGTTGTGTATGCACCGTTGATGGCGAATTCTTGGTCGCCTACGGTGTAAGTTCCGATCATTGCACCATTGATGGCGTCACCATAAGCAAAAGGGAATTTCAAGTCAACGATAGGTTGCTCGAAAGCGATCTTGGCGTTCTTGCTTTCCAATCCCCAATACATCTTTTGTGAATTGCTTATTTCGAAGAATGTGTTCTTAGAACCGCCTTCATCGCAAGCAAGGAAGATGTTTGAGTTGTTCTTTACTGCAGACATGTTTTCTGCTTGATCAATATACATGTTGGTATTGATCTCTTTTGCTTTTGAGTAATCCCATATTTGGTTAGGACCAGCAGGTGTGCTTGCTTGATACTCCATTTTCTTCAAGCTTCTGTGGTCACCTATTCTAAGACCATTGTCCTTATAGGTAAGAGTTGTTTGGGCGAAACATCCTGCAGCGAGGAAGAAAGCCCCAGCAAGTGTAAAAATTTTCTTCATTCTATTATATGTTTAAGATTGTTCGACATATTATATATTCACGGTATAAAGATATAAGAAATTTTTTATAGAATATCGTTTAATTATGTGAAAAAAGATTATTTGTTGATAAAAAGAGTGGTGGAGAAAAAAAGGAAGGTAGCAGGCGGCCCTGAAAGAATCCCTTGTTCAGAAGTGACTGCCTAAAAAACGAAAAGCACCAAATTTCTTTGGTGCTTCGTGACTCCGACAGGATTCAAACCTGTGACCTTTTGATCCGTAGTCAAACGTTCTATTCAGCTGAACTACGGAGCCATTTTCGTTTGGCGATTGAAGAAAAAAGAGTGACTCCGACAGGATTCAAACCTGTGACCTTTTGATCCGTAGTCAAACGTTCTATTCAGCTGAACTACGGAGCCATTTTCGTTTGGCGATTGAAGAAAAAAGAGTGACTCCGACAGGATTCAAACCTGTGACCTTTTGATCCGTAGTCAAACGTTCTA
>JAKSLA010000075.1 GCA_024401455.1 Paludibacteraceae bacterium
ACCAATGGATCGCTGCTGGTGTGCCTATCACTATGATGATGAACATGGAGAAGCGCCACGGTGCTATGAAGCCAGTTATCCGCAAGGCATTGGTTGAGTTGGACGGTGCGCCTTTCAAGGCTTTGGCTGCTAACCGCGAGAAGTGGGCTATCGAGACTGCTTACGTTTACCCAGGCCCAATCCAATATTGGGGACCATCAGAGGTATGCGACCAACCAACTAAGACATTGGCTTTGGAGCAAAAATAATGTGACGATTTACACATTATAATAGAAAAGCCGAATCCGTTTGGGTTCGGCTTTTTTCGTACTGATTTTACCAATATGGGGACATTCTCTTTTTTACGATTATTTCTTTATCTGGTAACAGAGGGAAGTGCTGATTGTTGTTTACTATTCTATAATATAGCCCATCTTCTTCGTTGTAGGAGAAATCTACGATTGCCTGTTCTTCGACTCTTATCTGTGGATATGGGAGATATACTGAATTGTCGATGTGGATTTGTCGTAAAGAATCCAACGTGAAGGCAGTCCTCTTTGTGGACTCTATGGCTCGGTTGACGACTTCTTTGGGTATGACCACACTATTATCTCCATAAAGATTGCTTTTTTCATAGTAGGTTACGGAAAAGGTGGTGTCTGTTCGCAAATATGAGATAAGTAATCCACTAAGACCTTTGTGATACCATACGACACCGTCTTCTTCGTGGGAGACTTCCACGCCCTCTTCCTTTAAGATGTGAAAACTCCCATAAAAATGTGATGATCTGGAGCCTGTTTCCAAAAACTCCACTTCATAAAGTTTATCGCCGATGGAACAAATCACATGCTGACCAACCGTATGGATGTTATCTCGGTAAGAGTCATCTACACTATATGGATTGTATGTAGCCTCGAAGTTGCAACTATTGTGAAAACGAACACCACCTAAACGGATTGTCTCTAACCCTTCCTCCGATTCAAACGGATCGCAACTTTGTAAGCAGAATGAAGTCAATAAAATGACAGCTGTGAATTTAATGATTCTTTTCATGTTTTTACTTTATTTGAAGTAATTGTTTAATAATAGATATTTCAACGATCAATCGTTCCCGCTACTCAACCCAACAAATCTCACTGATAATCAACGGCAATTTACAGAAAAGTTTTGAGATATGCAAACGCTAAATCATAAGTATTCTTTTAAAACATTACAAATTTTCCTTTTTTTAAGCAGAATCGGTCCCTTTTGATTCCAGAGTTTAACAAAAAATCAAAACGTAAATCAAACCACTTCGTAATTATCCTCCCATGCTCTTCTATTCAAAAAAAAACGCACGAACAGCCACAATTTTCTCTTTGCTCATACAATAAAAAAAGATAGTTATAGTTTATAAACTATGTACGGAAGTCAGTTTTTCTTCGTATATTTGTGAAACTATAAACAGAATATAAAAAGATGCTTTTGCTTCTATTTTTCATAGCCCTCATCTTTTCTTGGATAATTACATACCAAATCAGAAGATGGGCAATAAAAAAGAGATTATTAGACATGCCTAACCAACGAAGCTATCACACCAAGATAACTCCGCTCGGTGGTGGCTTGGCCATCGTGGCTTGCTGGTACGCCTGCATTGCCGCACTTCGATTTATGGAACCCGATTTGATGCCCGACAATTTAGCGTATGCTCTATTGCCCGGCATTTTACTTGTTTTTTTAGGCATCAAAGACGATGCCATTCAATTGTCTCCATGGTTGAGGCTGCTCATCCAATCTATGACGGTGGGCATTTCCATGTACCTACTTGGAGGCTTATCCAAAATAGATTTCGGAACTTTCGTGATAGACAATCCGGTCATCACCAATGGGTTGGCTTTCATCACGTTCCTTTGGTTCATCAACCTGTTCAACTTTTACGATGGAATCGACGGAAACCTCGGCACCGAATCCATCAGCATTTGCTTAATGAGCTTAATTTTTGTATGCCCTAACGCACTGATATTCCTTATCCCTTGTGTAGGTGGCTTTTTGAAGTTGAACTGGCAAAAGGCAAAGATTTTCATGGGAGACGCAGGCAGCACTTTCCTCGGATTCAACTTTGCAGTATTCGGCATCTATCTACAGAATCAATGCAACATCTCCATTGTACTATGGGTGGTCATCTGTATGGTTGCCATCTTCGACACGACATACACCGTGGCAAGAAGAATCATCTATAAGGAAAACATCCTTACGCCACACAAGAACCAGATGTTCCACCGTTTGGTCTCTTCCGGTTTTTCTCACCAACAGGTCGTCCTTATCCAACAAAGTTTGAATATCATCGTTGCCCTCGGCACTTGGTATGCATTTAATAACCAAACAATGATATTGCCTGTAGCATTGGGCATTTTGGCCGTTTTTGGCATCTACGCAGTTTGGGTGGAAAAGAGATTCTCATGGAAGCATAATAACCAGCCTGTAGGTTTCATGTCAACCGATTTTGAAAATAAAAATGAAGTTGAATCTCAACATGGAATCTAAGAAAAAGTACAAAATAGGGTTAGCATTAAGTGGAGGCGGAGCAAAAGGCATCGCCCACATCGGCGCTATAAAAGCCATAGAAGACTACGGATTAAAGATTGATATCATTGCAGGAGTCAGCGCAGGTGCCATCGTTGGCGCTTTATACGCAGACGGTCACTCCACCAAAGAGATTAAGGATTTCTTCAAAACCAATACGCTCACGCAGATGGTACGACCAAACCTTCCTAAAAAGGGAGGGCTCGTCAACCCGGAAAGATACATGCGCAAATTGGGGAACACCTTGCGCTCCAAAAATTTCGAAGACCTCCGCATGCCGCTTATTGTGAACGCAACGGAACTCAACGCCGGAAAGAACGTCTATTTCACCTCCGGTCCCCTACTCGACAAAGTGATTGCTTCCGCCAGCGTTCCCATCTTCTTCAACCCTAAAATCATCGACGGGAAACAATATGTGGATGGCGGCATCTTTTGCAATTTGCCTGCCAGCATACTTCGAAAAGATTGCGAGATACTGATTGGCGTCCATGTCAATCCAACAGCGCCCAAAGAGAATGCCGACGGGGTAATTGATGTGGCAGAACGCATCTTTCACCTTGCCGTCAACGGAAACACCCAGGAACAAAAGAAATATTGCGACATCGTGGTAGAAACCACGCGAGCCAAGAAATTCGGCATGTTCAACGTCGGGAAAGCCGACCTAATCTATAAAATTGGCTACCACTACACGATGATGGCCCTCCAAAAATTCGACTTCGGCAAATTTGGCATCGAAGTGAAAAGACAAGATAAAAGCAATTACCAACAGGAGATAGAGGAAGAGGTGGAAGAGTGAGCAACTCACGATTTCTCCTCTTTTCTTTTTTGACACACCATTCCGATATAACAATTTCATCAAATTATATAACAGACATTCGAGACTCATGGCATAAATTTGCAACTATGATCATCTATATTAAAAATATGGTTTGTCCGCGGTGTATAGAGTCGGTTCGATCTATTGCCCAAAAGTGCGGATTCCATCCTCTAAGCATTGCTTTGGGAGAATGTGCCGTGCCTAACGAAGAGATGAGTTCCGAACGGATGAACGAGTTTTCCAAAGCATTAAACGACCAAGGATTCGAGATTTTGAGGGATAAAGACGCAAGAATCGTATTACAAATCAAATCGTCTCTGATTGAGTTAGTTTACCATAGAGCCGAAGATTTAGCCCATATCGTCATCCCCAACTATTTACAGGTCCAAACCAACGCTTCCTACAACACGATCAGAAAAGTTTTCTCTGCCGTAGAAGGCCATAGCATAGAGAAATATCTTATTCGCATAAAAGTAGAACGCGTAAAGGAATTGCTACGCTATGACGAGAAGACGCTTTCCGAGATTGCTGATGCGCTGGGCTACTCTTCTGTCGCTCATTTAAGTGCTCAATTCAAGCAAGTTACAGGATTGACACCTTCCCAATTTAAAAGCAACCTATCCTCCTCTCGCCAATCTTTAGATACATTATAACATGTACAACGATTATTTCTGGCCATTCATCCATCTATTTGAGATGATGGCTCCTTACCTTTTATTAGGCTTTTTGATTGCTGGAATATTGCACGCATTTGTTCCTCGAAACCTATACAACCAATGGTTAGGGAAAAAAGATTTCCGCTCCGTATTGCTGAGCATTCTAATTGGTGTGCCTCTCCCTCTCTGCTCATGCGGCGTCATTCCGACAGCCGTATCCATGCGCAAAGAAGGAGCATCCCAAGGGGCTGTCACCGCATTCCTAATCTCCACACCTCAGACCGGAGTCGATTCCATCATTGCCACTTATTCAGTTTTAGGGCTTCCATTCGCCATTCTTCGCCCCATCGTAGCGATTATCACAGGGATGGCGGGTGGAGCGTTGACCAACATCGCCACACAAAAGGAAAAGGACGCGACGCAAGAAATATTATTTTCCGATGAACTGCCCACAAACAGTTTTAAGGAGAAATGTCTATCTGCCTTCCACTACGGTTTCTCATATATGATTCAAGACATAGGGAAATGGCTTATCGTGGGATTAATCACTGCTGGACTAATAACCATATTTGTACCCGAAGGCTTTTTCACATCACACCTAAACAATCCACTTATTTCCACGGTATTGGTATTGATCGCTGCTATCCCGATGTATGTTTGCGCCACGGGGTCCATTCCCATAGTGGCCGCTTTGATGCTAAAGGGGTTAACTCCAGGAATGGGTCTGATCTTTCTAATGGCAGGGCCAGCCACCAACATTGCCTCCATCTTAGTATTGAGTAAATCATTGAGCAAGAAAACAGTGATTATCTATTTAGCCTCGATTATTATCGGAGCAATAGCGTTTGGACTTGCTGTTGACTATCTACTTCCCCATGAATGGTTTACTTTAGCCATGCACGACTCACTACAACCCAGTTGTTGTCACATGACCCCATCCGCATCATGGATAGAAATAGTATCGTCCCTATTATTAGGCATCCTATTAATAAGAGCAATGTATCTCAGATTTACGCAAAAAGAACTTTTAAATGTAACTGATATGAAGAAGTACAAAATTACAGGAATGATGTGCAACCACTGCAAATCGCACGTATTGACAGGCATCTCAGGATTGAAGGGCGTTGAATCGGTAGAAGTGGATTTGGCGACCGGAATCGCCAGTGTTCAAGGAAACGTCTCCTCTGATGAAGTTATTCGCACAGTGAAATCATTAGGCTACGAATGCGAATTGATCTAAGTAACATTCTTCCTACCAACCACCACCCGACCAAAATCTAATGGTCGGGTGGATTTTATTAACTTCTCATTTTTAAGAAGATAGGTATAAATTACAGCATTTAGTAGTTCAACAGTACGAATTAAACAGACAATCGTTTTATGCACTCTTTTTTGATGGGTCATCCTGAGATATCATATTATGGGGAACACCGAATTACGATCATCTTCCATTTTTTATCACTTGCTGAATTCAACTTTCATTACCATTAGATAATTTTTCTTGGATCCAAAATATATCACCATCAGTATGAGGTGTTTTTGCATGGACACCACTTTCAACTAACAATATCACACCATCTTCATCACTTGGATGCCATACATATCCGGAAATGCATTGGACCTTATTTTCTTCAATTTGTGCAATTTGCATAGCATTAAAGTTTTTTGCTGCCCAATCTGGGTCTTTTTCAATTTGCTCTTTTAGTTTATACATACAATAAGCGTATCGAGCCACTTTGCTTGCTGTTTTAAGTTCCTTGGGCAGTTTGACCCTCGCCTTAAATTCAAATTTTGCTATATTACCAAAAACTTTTCCACCAAGAGATTTTTCTACATAAGCCACACCCGTTTTAGGACACACCCGTATTCCTTGTTTCATCAGGTTATGTGAAGAATGTTCTAAAGTCTCTTTTATGACGACTTCCGATGTAACCTTTTTAGCGGTTTTTTCAGCACCCTCTTTAGCTACATTTTTTGAAACAACTTTTGTTGCAACTTTACCAGCACCCTTTGATGCGACCTTGGTGCATGACATCAAGCCAACAAAAGGAATCAAAAAGAAAAAAAACACCTTTTTCATTACATAAACAAATTAGTTAATGCTTCTTGATTGCTAATCCACAAATTGAAATTCTCCAACACCTTATTCTGTATTAAAGCATCCTGCTCAACAAACATATCACTTGTGAAATATGCATATATACCTAGTACTATTAAATCGACAATTATACCAAATGCAGGAGCAGTCACAAGAGCAAGAGGTCCACCCAAGAGTCCGATAACAAAACCTATTATAAAACCTACTATAAAACCACCTATTACAGCAACTAATGCACCTCCTACCAAATCTTTCCACTCCATCCATTCTCTTTCGTTAATTAATTCCCATACTTCATCTGTCACAATGTGCCCAGACATAGAAGTTAGGGAAACTTTATTTAGTCTTTTCCTTTCAAAATTATATTTGTTGAATATTGTAATTTCACCGTTAATATAATTTTGTAAATCATCACGAGAAATACCATCGATCAATGCATTCTCCGCGGCAATTCGTCTTTTAGTATCACTAGTAAATAAAGTTTGCCATAACATTCTTGGCAAACTCAACCAGTCAAACCGATCCTCAATATTTTCTTTTAATTTCAATTCTGTTATTGAATAAAAATCTTCACGCAGATGTGTTTTGAAGTCTGATTCGGATTGGTGATAAACTTGAGGGGACTCGCACGATGTCATTAAACAAAAAAAACAAATGAGCAATCCCGACAAATAAAAATTTAGTCTTTTCATATATAAATTAATAAAGAGTTCTTCCCAATCCCCAAAGAAGAAACACAAAAAAAAGCGTGGGATTGACTCGTTGACCAATCTCACACTCGAGGCTCGGCAAAGCCTATACAACAAGATTGAAACAACGCGAAAACACCACGCATTAGTATACAAACCCCGACCGCGCAGCCATCCCCAATAAGGGACAGCAACACGGCGGATAGATAATACACTATCCGTAGCATTTACTGTTGCTTGCTCTTTGGTTGTATCCAAATTTTGCCGATTTCGAGTGCCAAATAAGCTAGCGAGTAAACGCTTCATATAATATAAACTTGTTACTTAAGAATCATTCTCAAATAACAATTACAAAAATACAAAAAATCGCCACCTACATTTCTTAAAAAACATTAAAACCATTCAAGCTCAATCAGAGATTGCTTTTTAATTCAATTACTTTCTCTATTTCATGAAGATTCCAAGCAAATCTCTGACATGCCTTTTGCTATCAATGAAGCCCAAATGACATACTTAAAATTCTCAATTGGACGATGTAAATTCCATATCTGTTTCTACACCTTAAACAACATTACACAATATTTTATAATGACCGCTGATATTTCTAACATATAAACTACGCATTTTAGTTCAATACAACGAATTAAATTGCACATTTTAGTTCAATACAATGAATTAATTTACGCATTTTAGTTCAATACAATGAATTAATTTACGCATTTTAGTTCAATACAATAAATTAATTTACGCATTTTAGTTCAATATAATGAATTATTTTTACCTTTGTAAAAAAAATGAAGAAGTCTTATGGAAGAGAAGAAAATATTAAAAGTTCTTGCAGATCAGCAAGAAGAGAAAAACAACTATAACTTCACCCAATGGTGCGACCGTCGGGAAGAGGTCCTTTTCGAATGGGATAGCAATATGGCTCAAGTAGTCATAGGCGTTAGAAGAAGTGGCAAATCCATACTTTGCCACAAAGTCCTATTACAGCACAGGGTGGAATATGCATACGTCAATTTTGATGACGACAGATTGGCAATATTAACCATAGAAGATTTGGATGCACTCTTAAACTGCATCTACCAACTTTATGGCGCAGACATAAAATATCTATTCTTTGACGAGATACAAGATGTAGAGGGTTGGCACTTATTTGTCAATAGACTATTACGCTTGAATTTTCATATATTCTTAACTGGCAGCAATGCAAAATTGCTCAGTGGTGAACTCGCCACCCACTTAACCGGAAGATATAATGAAATACGGCTCTATCCATTCTCATTCGAGGAGACTTGCAAACACAAGAAAATAGAAACAGCCGGTTTGACAACCAAGGCAGAGGCCGTCCAAAAATCAGAACTTAACCTCTATCTTCAAAATGGCGGATTACCTGAATTTACACACATAAAAAATCCTTTGAACAGGAAAAACTATGTTGAAGGGTTGATAGAAACAATCATCAACAAAGACATAGCAAAAAGATTCAACATAAGAAACACGGAAGGATTAAGGAGAATAACGCACCATTTGATAAACAATGTTTGTCAAGGCATCAGTTACGAAAGTTTAGCAGAAACAGCAAACATAAGCAGCACAGCCACCGCCCAAAAATACGTCTCCTATCTTACACAGGCTTTCTTAATACAGAAAATCCAAAAGTTTTCGTTCAAGAGCAAAGATAGAATCCGGGGAGAAAAGGCATACGTTGTTGACACGGGCTTCATATCCAACCGAGACAACTCCCTATTGGGAGAAAATCTTGGATGGCGTTTAGAAAACGCCGTATTCGTAGAGTTACTTCGCAGACATAAATCTGCAGCGGAAGATATATACTACTACAAACCAACAACAAGAAGCAAAGAGGTGGATTTCGTCGTCTGCCGACAAGGCTTGGTCAAAGAATTGGTTCAAGTTGCCTATTCCATAAGCGAGACAAAAACATACAAAAGAGAGACAGAGGCTTTAATAGAGGCATCGTCAACCCTAAACTGCAACGATTTGACACTGATATCTTTCGATGAAAGCAGAACAATAGAGACAAAAGGCAAAACCATAAAAATAGTATCTGCCCCAGAGTGGTTTCTACTATCATCCGTCAATCAAGGAGACTATTAAACCCTTATAACCTACAGATTGGAGATCATAGGAACATAAAAAAGGGCTTCTCCGCCACAGGAGAAGCCCTTGAAAATCAATATATCTTAAATTTAGAACTCTACCTTACCAGAGTGAACGTTATAGTAAGCAGACTTAACAACCAACTTACCATCATTAACCAATGTTTGGACGTGCTTGCTCTTCATAATACGCTCCAACTGTGCGTTGGCATTCATCTTTACTGCAGCATCCAAACTATCGATCTTACCTACGTATGGCTTAACATCCTCACGAATAACAGAAAGCAACTCGTCGATCTTGCTGTCATCATCCTTCTCCACCTCAGAAATAGCACCTGTAACACCGCCACAAGACTCGTGACCCAATACAATAAGAGCCTTAACACCCAAATGCTCAACAGCATAGTCAACGCTACCCATTACCAAGTCGCCATTAACTGAGTTTCCAGCCGTACGGATAACGAAGATGTCACCCACACCTTGGTCGAAAAGCAACTCAACAGGGACACGTGAGTCCGAGCAAGCAACAACGGCTGCGAACGGAGCCTGATGAGGAGCAGTTGCCTCTACACGCTTTTGGTTGTGGTGTGGATTGATGCAGCTGTCTGCCACATAACGTGCGTTACCCTCAATCAAACGTGCCATTGCCTCATCTGGAGTTGCCACAGCCTCCAATTGAGCCTCTACACCTTGTACTTTCTCTACATTTACTTTTACATTTTCAGCCTGACGCTGAGTCTCGCTTGCACAACCTGTCATCATCAAGGCTGTTGCAGCAATTACCGACAATTTAACGCTTTTCATTTCTTTTGTTTTTAACGGCTGCAAAATTACATGTTTTAAAACAATTTGGATAGAGAAGCATCAAAAAAGATATTGATATTTGGATATAATCTTTAAATGCCGTTTTAAAATTCTTATTGGGCATTATCTCTATAATATCATATTGAACACCCAACCAAGCAACATTATCATCAAAGCAACCGTACCAAAGAAGATGCCGACGAGTTTCCAAGTCATCACCTTTTTTAGCATCGTGGCTTCTGGCAAGGAGAGACCAACCACTGACATCATAAACGAAAGAGCAGTACCTAATGGAATTCCTTTCGCCACGAGCACTTCTACGACCGGCACAATTCCAGCCGCATTGGCATACATAGGCATTGCCATCAGCACACTGGCAGGCACGCCAAAGACCCCCGCCCTCTGTACAAACTCGGCAAAGAAGCCTTCTGGCACATACCCATGAATAAATGCCCCGATTCCTATTCCGACCAGGACATAAACCAAAACGCCTTTAACGATTGCCATTGCCTCCTTTGCTATGTTTGGCAAACGCCGCATGAATGGAACCTGTTCACTCTCATAGGCAGCATCTGCTTCTATCTGCATCTTCTGCATTTGCAAAATCCAAGGAGAAAGGAGACCCTCCAAATCAAGTCGCCCGAGCACAAAACCACCCACCATTCCAAGCAAAATGCCACATGAGACATACAAAAGCGTAATTTCCCATCCAAAAGCACCCAAGAACATTGCCACCGCCACTTCATTGACCAATGGCGAAGTTATCAAGAAAGCAAAAGTCACCCCCAATGGAATTCCACCTTTGACAAACCCAATGAACAAAGGAATGGAAGAGCAAGAGCAGAAAGGGGTAATGGCACCAAAAACACTGGCCAAAAGATATTGGAACCCATACAACTTATGCGTGGAAAGATAGGCACGAAGCCGCTCTATCGGGAAATAGGCATTAACTACTCCCATAACTACACTGATGCCAAACAGCAACAGTATAATCTTAACGGAATCATAGACGAAGAAATTCAACGCCTCCCCTAAACGTGTGGTCGCATCCAAGCCCATCAGGCCATAAACTAACCAATCTGCCAATTGCTGTATCATATATTTTTCTATTAATCTGTCCTACCCTATCCACAAGAATGGATGACGGCGAACCTCCTACTATTTCATTTTCCACAAGAACAACTGCACTGAGGCAGACGTAAGCCCTTCACTTCTATAAGATAGAACTTCTGCATCTCCTTTTTTATCTCATCACGCACCCGACGGAAGACAGCCATTACCTCCTCTTCCGCCCCCACATCCGATGCCGGATCGTCAAATCCAATGTGCAGACGTTTTCCCACCTTTCCTGTAAAGGCAGGGCATGACTCATTGGCTCCACCACAAACCGTGATGACAAAATCCCACGCTTCATCAAGATAGCGTTCTACACTTTTGGGAGTTTCCGAAGAAAGGTCTATGCCCACCTCTCCCATTGCTTTAACTGCATAAGAATTAACAGATTGCACAGGAGATGTTCCTGCCGAGTGTACCTCCATTTTTGCATCAAAGGATTGGAGATACCCCATCGCCATTTGGCTACGGCAACTATTGCCCGTACATAGTATAAGTATTCGCTTCATTTTTACGAAATAAAGAATATATAACAATAATAAAGTCCTACGGCAACAAAAAGAAGGGCAACAACTCGATTGAACCACTTCTGAAAGACGGTAATCTTTCCCATCAGATTACTAAGGGATTGAACACTATAGGCCAATACCCAAGCTACAAGCAGCACAGGCAAGGCCGTGGCGACTGCATAGACCAACGGCAGCAGATAGCCTGCCTCTGCTGTTGCCGACAGGGGAATCAGCATACCGAAATACAGTAACCCGCTCGAAGGACAAAATGCCATTGCAAAGAGTATTCCAATCACAAGGCTACCGACTGGGCCACTCAACCGTTCGGCCCAATCTCCTCCGTTGAATCCCCAACGGCCACCGAAGTTGAAGAACTCGCCCATCAACATCAATGCACCAATCACAATGAGCGCCGGACCAAGAATGAGTTCACCCCATTCGCTGACAACTTGCTGCAGTTCAAACGTATCCGACCCTCTCCTAATGATGTAGATCAGTGCTGCACCTAAGGCCGTATAGGCCAAACAGCGACCTATGGCGTAAAACAGACCACACAAGAACACATTACGGCGGACCGTACTCACCTTTTCCTGAGCGGCGACTCCTTTACGAGATATGAACGCAATGGCCGTAATATTCGTTGCCAAAGGGCATGGACTCAAAGCCGTAAGCAAACCAAGCAAGAAAGCCGTGAATACGGGCACTTGACTATTGTCCAATAAATTTTGAAGAAACTCCATATCTCCTATTGGATATAGGCCAAAACTTTCGCCTTCAAATTTTCACGAAAAACCTCTGCGTTGGAACGAGCATTGGCAAAGGCATAACGAGTAAGATCCTCAACCGTCTCTTCGCTTCCCTTCTTGGCTACAATCAACAACGAAGAGAAAGAAATCTTGTATTTGGAGGCAATAGCCTTGCCTTCCTCAGTTGAGAAATCCACAACAACCATCTTCACCCTACCCGTGATTACTTGATCTACCAACTCATTATCTACTAATGCTTTCGACTCCGATTCAATAGCCATACAAGTCGGGCAACGCTGCTTCCCGTGAAAGTAGATAATCTCTACCGTTTCCGCCGCCTTAAGGCTTACAGCGGATGATTCATTGGCCTGTTTTTTACACTTGACCGCACATTCGCCCGAACAAGCGGCACTGATTGCCACCATAGATAAAGCAACAGCAACCAGCAAGAAAAACACTCTCTTCATCTTGCTTCCTCTTATTGGTTCAACAACTCTTTGACTTGATCATAACTAAGCTTTCCCTTAGCCACCACCTTTTCATCCACCACCAACGCGGGCAAAGTCATCACGTTATAATCCATAATCTTCATTAAATCCTCTTCTTTGCAGAGGTTCACATTCAAACTTAGGTCAGAAACGACCTTCTCAACTGTTGCGTACAAAGCTTTACAACCTGCACAACCTGTACCTAAAACTTTAATCTCTTTCATTGCATTTTTATTTTTTAATTTGTATTTCGTAAAACTACGAACATTATTATTTAAAAAAAAGGAGGAAGGCCTCTGTAGGAGATCATATCCTCCTTATATTTGTGCGGTTTCTATTTTTTGTCATCAATTTAATGATTTCGAATTAGTCGCAGTAGCCAACAACCTGCTGACAAATCTGCAAAATTCTCCAACAAAGAAATTCCGCAAACAGTTCTTAAACGTTTTTACGAATTGCAGCAATCTCCCCCTGTCTTACAGACACATTGCCCAAGGAATTCGCCAAATAACTCGCGAGCCAATCGCCAATTCTCCTTATTGATGCAGTACTTCACTTTAGGCGCTTCAATCTCACCTTGAATCAAGCCCGCCTCTTTCAAGGCGGTAAGATGTTGAGACACCGTCGCCTTCGCTATCGGCAACTCTTCATTGATCTCTCCGAAATAGCATGTCTCCTGTTTTGCCAAGAAGTCACAGATTGCAATCCGGGCGGGATGCCCCAACGCTTTCGCGAACTTCGCCAGCAAATCCTGCTTTATAGAATACTCTTTCGTCACCATATCTCCTTGCTTTTTATTTGTTCGCAAAACTACGAACCACAAACGACTCTACAAAATTAACCACAAAAAAAATCTCAACTTTAACATCTATTCATAATTGAAAAAAAAATGGATTCCTACCCTCTTTCTGAAAAGCGAGGGAAACAGGTTCACACAAGAATAAAAAAAAACTCACAAATAAAATTCGTGAGCCCTATATATAGTTAATCATCAGATTCGAAATTGAAGCGGAGAGAGAGGGATTCGAACCCCCGGTACCTTTCAGTACAGCGGTTTTCAAGACCGTCGCGATCGACCACTCTGCCATCTCTCCAAAATTCTTCGAGAATCTCCTCTTGAGATTCAAATTGTGACCCAGCAGGGGATCGAACCCTGGACCCACAGATTAAGAGTCTGTTGCTCTACCAGCTGAGCTACTGAGTCATTACCTTTCGGTGCGGAGAGAGAGGGATTCGAACCCCCGGTACCTTTCAGTACAGCGGTTTTCAAGACCGTCGCGATCGACCACTCTGCCATCTCTCCAAAATTCTTCGAGAATCTCCTCTTGAGATTCAAATTGTGACCCAGCAGGGGATCGAACCCTGGACCCACAGATTAAGAGTCTGTTGCTC
>JAKSLA010000076.1 GCA_024401455.1 Paludibacteraceae bacterium
ATTCGTTTATAATGTTTTGCAATTTGTCGTCTATTGTCTTTTTCATTATTTCAAGCTTTTATAATAAATAGTTAACAATTCAAATTTTTCAAGCCGCCACAGCCTTTTTCTCATACGGTTTCGTACCGTACAGCCTATGAGAAAAGCCATTCTCATACAATGCACAAGAACGAACCACGTTCACAAATATATCCTCAACGTAACGTCTGTTGAACTTGTAGCAGAACTCGTCAAGGTAACTTTGAAGGAACTCACCCTTCATTCCGTGGTACGTGTCAGTAAACAACGACTTGGCATTGCTTATGGCTATGTGAACCCACGGCAACACCTTGTTGATTGCCTTTGGCTCTATGACATACGACACGAACTTCTTGAAAATCTCGCCAAAGTTCTTGTGCGTCTTTGTCGCATCGGAATAGACGATGCTGTTTTGCGACACACGCCCCTTTATGATTTTGTCCGCCGTCTCCGGTTTCAAGTCGCCCATGACTTTCATCTTCAAGCGTCCGACCTTCTTCGTGATACCGTCGGTTCGCTTCTTCTTGCCACCGTTCTCTGTCGGTTGAGATTCCTCGCTTTCGACCATGACCATCACCTTTGTCTTATATTGGCTACCAGAACCCCTCTTCTTGGCTTCACTTTTCCTCTCGGCATGACATTCGGTGGAAAAGAATGCCTCGTCAACTTCGACATCGCCAGAGAGGGTGTATTCGTCGTCCCTCATTCCCATCATTGTTCTTATTTTGTGGAGCATCTCCCATACTGGTTGGTAACGCTTCATTCCAAGCTGCCTTTGCAGCTCGCTTGCCGAAACCGTATGTTTGGTTGAGGTGATGAGATGGATTGCGATGAACCACGTCCTCAATGAGAGCTTGCTGCTCTCGAAGATTGTTCCGCTTTTCAGCGACATTCTGAATCCGCACTTCTTGCACTGATAGCATTCCTTGTCGGACTTCCAGTAGTGTTCCCTACATCCGCATTTCTTGCAAGTGACGCCTTGTTCGTCACGGATGCCCTTGAAATACTTGTTGCAGTCTTCCTCCGTGTTGAAGGTGTTGATGAACTCTATCAGTTTCATAATGCGTCTCACCTTTAAGTACGATGCAAATATACGATGTTTTTTTGATTATGCAAACTTAAATAGATGAAACACAGGAGTTTATATTGTTTTTTTTCTTAAATCCACTTGTGTTGAAACGGATTGAAAAGTGGGGGTAAAATCATCTTGGGCGTTTTTGCGGATAATCAGATTTTTTTATGCACTTGTCCTTGCGGGAAAGACTATTGAGTGTCTTTGTCGCACTTTTCTCGTTTTTGTAGAACCTTTTCCAATGTTTCCTTCTTGAGAGCAAGATTGGTTCAGTCGCATGGTGTTGGTTGTGGGTGTGGTTCCCAAAATTCTTTATTCTCCAATCACTTTCCTATTGGCTTCATCCAATTTGCTTTGTTCTATTCCTTCCAAATATATTTGCGTGGTGTTGATGTTGTTGTGCCCCATGCTTTCGCTGATGACGTTGATGTCTATTCCTTTGCTTTTGGCGATACTTGCCCATGTGTGTCTGGCTGTGTAGGTGGTCAGCGTGACGGATATGTTAAGTAGGTTGCCAAGCTTTTTCAGATTGGTGTTTGTTTCTTGCAAGCATCTCAGATATTGTTCTCGTAGGTTCGTTTTGAAGGGTTCTGATAGAATGGGGAAGAGGTAAGGAGAATTTGGATCTGACCATTTGTCAATAATGGTTTGCATACAAGGTTCCCAACCAACTTTAAGTTCTTGCCCAGTCTTTCGCCTTCGATAAGTGAGGATGCCGTTTTTAAGGTTGCTTTTTCGTAGATAGGATAAGTCGATAAAACTGATTCCGCGTAAATAGAAACTGAGCAGAAAGATGTCTCTGGCGAATTCTTCCTTTTTTTGAAGTCCCTTGACATTTTTTATCTTCTCCATGTCCTGTTTTTTGATTGTCCGTTTTGCTGTTTTGTCAACGCTTGCATAAACCTTCTCAAAAGGGTTGTTGGGTTTTGTCAGCCCTTGCTTTATGGCTTTGTTGTAAATGGCTCGGAGTACACGCATGTAAAAACCGATAGTGTTGCGTTTGAGCCCTCTTTGTTCTAACCAAAATTCGTAAGATTCAATTAAAGAGTCTGTTATTTCGCTTATATTAAGGTCTTTGTCCTTTCTGAATTGTTTGAAGCTGTTCAGTGCCGACTGGTATGTCTCGGCTGTCCTTATCTTATTCCGTTTCATCTTCATGTCTTTTTCCAATGCGCAAAATTTGAAAAAAGAGTTGTTCGATTCAGTTGGATTTGTAGAGGCCTGCATAACAGGCTCATTCAATATGATAATCAAGTTTTCGCACGGTATTTGCTTTAAATCGTTGAGATCAAGATTGAAGGCGTTTTCTGTGCCGTTTGTGAGGATGTATTTGATTGTTAAGTTTTTCATGATTACTATCGTTGGAATTATTCCCCAAAAATAAACTTCAATAGCACACACAAATCTGCAGGAAGGAAATCCTCGATAGGTAAAAAAAATCCGACGCCATTTAGGCATCGGATTATATGAGTCACTCTTCTCACCAAAGGCGAACCCGTTTTTCCGACGGAATATACATCGCATCTTCAGGTTTTATGTCAAATGCCTTGTACCACTCGTCAAAATGAGGTAACGGTCCGTTCACTCGAAGCATAGGCACTGCGTGTTCGTCCGTCTGTGTTTGGACACGTAAATATTCATCTGGTACAAAAAACAACCGAGAATTGGCATAGGTAATAAAGAAGCGTTGCTCGGGAGTGAATCCATACTTTTCTTTAATATGTCCGTCTGCATTAGCTTTCTGCATTGCGCGGAATGCAGCCTTAAGTCCACTCAAGTCTGCTATATTCTCTCCTAATGTAAGCCTACCGTTACAATTTAATCCGGGCAAAACGACAAGAGAATCGTAATGGGCAGCATAAGTATCTCCTATACTGTTGAAATTCTCAATGTCCTTATCCGTCCACCACTGCTTCACATTTCCCTCCATGTCAAAATTTCGTCCAGTATTATCAAAAGCATGTGTCAATTCATGGCCAATGACGCTACCGATATAAGCATAATTATATGCGTCGTCTGCCTCCATGTCGAAATATGGTTTTTGGAGGATGGCCGCAGGAAGGAATATTCCTTGACTTGTCGGCACATAACAAGCATTAATAGTCTGTGGGCTCATTCCCCACTCATCTTTATCGACCGGTTTGTTGAGTCGTCGTTTGATGATTTGCCTGGTGTTATATAACTCAATGTTTTTATTGTTCTCTAATAGAGATAGTTGAGGGTCAATTTCCAGATCGGAAACATCATTCCATTCGTCAGGATAACCGACATGAGGTTTCAATAATTCCAACTTCTTTAAACTCAACGCTTTGGAACTGTCGCACAACCACTCCTGCTGCTGGATGATTTCAGAAAGTGAATGCTTAATGTCAGAAACCATGCCTTCAACGCGTTCCTTTTGCTCTTTAGTGAAAAAGTGTTCCACATAAAGTTGCCCCATTGGCGTAGGCATAGACTCATTCAAGTAGTCATAAGCATGCTTCCACCGTGGACGGCCATCCGGACCACCTTTCGAAATGTCACCGAATTTTTCAAATTCATTGTAGAGTTCCATGCCCAGAAAACGGTGATACTTGTCTATGACATGCCATTTCATCAAAGACTTCACATCTTCCATTGGTTCGTCAAGGAAAATCCTGCATGCTTTTTTTACTGGCTCTATATGATTAAGTGATACCTCATTAGGGATTTCCAAACTATATTGTTCAAAGAACAATTTCCAATTTAACCCAGTAAGACTCGACATCTCATCTACTGACATTTTATGGTAATTGTTAGGGTTGAAATACTCTTCTCTTGTCAAGTTTGCTTTATAAATAGAGTCGTTTAGACGCATCACCCTCTTCATCTCTATTTGAGCCATTTCTGGGGAATCGCCACAGTATTTGAATGCGTTCTCGATAAGATTTTCATAGGAGGCTCTGATTTTCAACCAAAAGTCTTCTTTTGACTGAAAAATAAGATCCGTAAATCCAGGGAACAATTGTACCACCTGAACTATATTATTACGCGAATTTCGTGAGTCTGCAGAAATCCAACAAATAAAGAATGGGGAGTAGTAGTTTTTCGCCATTATTTTCAACAACTCTTCTTTGCTGTTGGCGTCATCTATCTCTTTTAGATAAGGAAGAATAGGTTGGGCGCCTTCTCTATTCAGACGTGCCGTATCCATATAAAGGTTGTACATGTCGCCAATCTTCTGAGCGGGCGAACCTTTCGGGTTGTTTTGAGATGCAATGTCTTGCACTAATTTGCCAAACTTTTCCTCGTT
Organism: Paludibacteraceae bacterium; assembly: GCA_024401455.1. Classification (GTDB taxonomy): domain Bacteria; phylum Bacteroidota; class Bacteroidia; order Bacteroidales; family Paludibacteraceae; genus RGIG10190. Next base: position 4,362 of record JAKSLA010000076.1, read on the forward strand.
TGCATAACCCATTATTGCCCCTGGACCCCAAGCATACCAGTTGTCTTTATTCGGATGACTTTTAATCCAATTCCCTGTGGCATACTTGTAAAAATCATCGCCTGGTTTAAGCGAATCATTAACACTCTTGAAGACATTTTCTTCTCCAAAAGAAACGTCGATACCTTGTCCCTGCTGTTTTTGTGAACAGGAGACAAACATTGCTGCTCCCAGAGCAACAATCAAGGATTTCCTCCATTCTCTCATAAACTAAACTATTAAATGCAACAATCGTTCGTATAAGAAACCGGGCTTGTAAGGCCCCTAAATCAATTATCGACAACAAGATAGAAATATTTCATCTATTTGCAAAAGAAAAAATAAAAAACATGTATTCATGAACGCAACAAAGGAATCTCTATATGGCAAGTTGTGCAGTTATAAACTGGAATGGCGACAAAAAACAAAAGCCACTTTGGGGAAGTGGCTTTCAAACGCCGTAACTGTTTAAGTTAGTGGCGTAACTTAGAACTAAACTACAAATCTTATAAAAAGGAGTCTCCCGACTCATTTTGTTAAAATACAAACATCGTGCCAAACTGAGGCGGCCGTGCTTGTTTTTCTTCAAAAAGAATAAAAGTTCCCTTTCTGTTATAAGGATTGCATGTCGTGTAATTTTCTATAAACTCCGTTTAAGGCCAGTAACTCGTCGTGTTTGCCTCGTTCCACGATTTCACCGTCTTGCATGACGCAGATTTCGTCTGCGCTGCGGATGGTGGATAATCGATGGGCAATGACGATGGTAGTCCTTGTTCGCATCAATCGCTCGATGGCCTCTTGTACGAGTTTTTCCGACTCGGTGTCGAGGGCTGATGTTGCCTCGTCCAAAATCAAAATCGGTGGGTTTTTGAGAATGGCTCTCGCTATGCTGATACGTTGGCGTTGTCCTCCAGAAAGACGGCCGCCTCGGTCTCCAATGTTTGTCTGGTAACCCTCTTCCATGGCCGTGATGAATTCGTGTGCGTTGGCGATTTTTGCTGCCTCAATCACTTGCTCCAACGTGGCATTTTCTACTCCGAACGTGATGTTGTTGAAGATGGTGTCGTTGAAAAGAATGGCCTCTTGGTTGACGTTGCCCATATAAGAACGGAGGTCGTTCAATTTGAGGTTTTTGATGTTGGTTCCATCAATGGTGATTTCGCCTTTCTCGACGTCGTAGAAGCGAGGAAGCAGATCGACCAAAGTTGACTTTCCAGAACCCGATTGTCCCACCAAAGCAATGGTTTTGCCTTTCTCGATGGTCAAGTCAATGTTTTTGAGTACCCACTCCTCATTGTAGCGGAAGCTGACGTTCTTGTATTCAATCTTGGAACTAAAAGGTTTAGCCTCAACAGGGTTCTTAACCTCTTTCAGTGGGTTTTCTGATTGAAGGATGACGTCGATACGTTCCAGTGAAGCCTTGCCCTTCTCGATACTATAAAGGGCTTTTGTCAAGTCCTTGGCTGGGTTGATGATGCTGTAGAAGATGACAAGGTAGTAGATGAACTCTGCTGCCGACAAAGAGGATGTGACAGGAAGAACGCTGCCTTGTGATTCGCCCAAAATCAGCATGCCGCCGAAGAAGAGGACGATGGCAATGGTTGTTGTACCGAGGAACTCACTCATAGGGTGAGCCATGACGTATCTTCTGTTTACGCTGGTGTTGGTATCGGTCAAGTCTTGGTTCATCTCTCCGAAACGAGTGGCAACCGCCTTCTCTGCGTTGAATGCCTTAATGACGCGCAATCCGCCGAGCGTCTCCTCGATTTGTGATAGGAGTTGGCCTAATTGCGTTTGGGCAATCTTAGAGGAGCGTTTGAGCGATTTTCCAATCTTTCCCATGATGACACCTGCAATCGGAAGCACTACGAGGACGAAGAGCGTCAATTGCCAACTGAGAATCAGCATGATGGAGAGATAAACGATGATCATGATCGGATTCTTGGAGAGCAACTCAATGGAGCTCATAATAGAGACTTCCACTTCGTTCACGTCGCCAGTCATACGGGCAATGATGTCGCCTTTCTGTTTGTCGTGATAAAACCCTAAATTGAGGTCAACCACCTTCTTGTACATTTGGTTACGCATGTCGCGGACAATTCCGGTTCTCATCGGAATGATGAAGAAGCTGGCTAAATAGGCCACGCCTGTCTTCAGAAAAGTCATGACCACAAGTAGGATGCCGAGAATCATCAGTGTCTGTACGCCGCCATTTTGCTCAATGTAGTTGGAAACCCACCAATATGCGTTGTTTTTGATGACGTTGATGTCCCACGCGAAAGGTTGGTATTCGTAAACCGCCTGAGATGTCTTGAAGAGAATCTCCAAGATGGGGATGATGAGTGCGAACGAAAAGATGCTGAAGATCGTGGAGACGATGTTGCAGACGATGTTCAATGCAACATGACCTTTGTAGGCGCCTACAAATCGCTTCAGTAATGTATAAAATTGTGGTTTCATAAAGTTGATACCGAAAGGAACGACAATGGATATTTGGTGTTTTGAGCACGCTAAAAGATGAATGACGGGGAGCCAGTTGGTTCCCCGTCATTGACTATGATTCTTGTTGGGAATTACATACCTGTGTAGTTGTGCGGTGTGATGGCGCGCAACTCAGCCTTTACTGATTCAGCGACATTGAGTGTCTCAATGAATTCGTGAATAGAATCGGCTGTGATAGTTGAGTTGGTACGAGTAAGTGCTTTTAGCGTTTCGTAAGGGTTTGGATAACCCTCTCTTCTCAAGATGGTTTGGATGCCTTCGGCAACAACGGCCCAGCAGTTGTCCAAATCCTCGTAGAGTGCCTTCTCGTTGAGGATGAGTTTGCCAAGACCCTTGAGTGTGCTTTGGATGGCGATCACCATGTGGCCGAAAGGAACGCCTACGTTACGAAGAACGGTAGAGTCGGTCAAGTCACGTTGCAATCTTGAAACTGGCAACTTGGAAGAAAGGTGCTCCAAGATGGCGTTGGCGATACCCAAGTTTCCTTCCGCGTTCTCGTAGTCGATAGGGTTCACCTTGTGAGGCATTGCCGAAGAACCGACCTCGCCAGCCTTGATCTTTTGTTTGAAATACTCCATTGAGATATACATCCAGAAGTCTCTGTTCATATCGATCATGATGGTGTTGATTCTCTTCAAGCAGTCGAAGATGGCGCCCAAGTTGTCGTAGTTGGAGATTTGGGTAGTCCATTGCTCGCGTTGCAAACCGAGGATGTCGTTTACGAAGTGGTTGCCAAATGCCTTCCAATCGCGCTCAGGGAATGCTACGTGGTGAGCGTTGAAGTTACCGGTTGCACCACCAAATTTGGCAGAGCAAGGGAGGCCTTTCAATTGGTCGAGTTGAGTTTGGAGACGGCTGACGAATACCATGATCTCCTTTCCCAAGCGGGTAGGAGATGCAGGCTGACCATGCGTTTTAGCCAACATGGCAACATTTTTCCACTCTTCCGCCTTTGATGCCAAATCAGCGATGAGGGCCTCAACTTGAGGAATGATGACATTCTTCAATGCCTCCTTGATAGATAGAGGTACGGAAGTGTTGTTGATATCTTGAGAAGTTAGTCCGAAGTGGATGAACTCTTTGTATGCTTGTAGGTTGAGTGCGTCAAATTTCTCTTTAAGGAAGTACTCTACAGCTTTTACGTCATGATTAGTCACCTTCTCGATGTCCTTGATTTTTTGAGCGTCGGCAGTAGTGAAGTCTTCGTATATTTTTCTCAACGAACCATAAATTTTCTTGTCTATGGAAGAGAGGTTTTTCAAAGGGATGTCGCACAATGCGATGAAGTACTCGACTTCAACCAATACGCGGTAACGGATTAGAGCGTATTCTGAAAAATAAGAAGCCAATTCTTCAGTTTTGTTCCTGTATCGTCCGTCGATGGGCGATATTGCTGTCAATGCATTCAATTCCATAATTTATTTATTTTAAAAATGTTAGACATGTTCAATGTAGACTGTCGTGATAGAGGAATCCTCTATTGCTTACATTTATCTGCCTTTGTTGATTTCCGAAAAATGCAAAATTAATCTTTTTGTTGGAAAATTGGGGGATTAGGCCGATGTTTTATCGAAGCTCTGTCCCGATTTTGAGATATCACAATCAATTGGTTATTGTTTGCTTTTCTTCTCTTTCCAATCTTGGATTAGTTGCTCATATTTTTGAGTCTTCTTTTCTCCTTTCACTCTGCGGAACCATTCAGGGACGATGACATTCTCGGGAATGTTGTTAGCGTTGTCCGTCGCGATGGTACGGCCGTTGCTTTTGGTGAGACATACGTCATCATAAAGTTCATGCTGGTCGGTGTAAGTGCGGAAAGATAGAGTGTCGCCGTTGATGCTAATCTTCTGATAATAGCGGTTGGCTGTTCCCCAACGTTCGTAGTCGCCGTTAAAGTCTTGGAGGTATGCTTTCTCTGAGAAATAAGAGACAGAGTAGAGCGGAGTGCAATTGCCCACTTCGTCAGTCGTCCTTCTTCGTCCGTACCCATGTTCGTGAGCTTGGAGCACGATGTCCACTTTTGACTTTTCGACAACGGAACGGAAAAATCTTTTGACAAACCAGTTGTTCAGTCCTCCCTTCAACGAGTAGATAGGGTGGTGAAGAACCACAATGTTCCATGTGGCATCCGATTTGTTGAGTTCCTCCTTCAACCAAGAACGCTGTTCGAAGAAGTTCCAGAAGTCTCGGTTGGAATCAAGGAAATAGAAACGTGCATTTCCGTAAGGGAAAGAGAACACATGGTTCTTCTTTACATTCGATTTCAAGAAATAAGGGAAGGCGTAAGGGTATCTGTCGTCGATTTTTCTCACTATGCCTTTCAAATATTCATGATTGCCAGGGACGGCAAGAATCGGCAACTCTTGAGCCATCTTCCCCAAGCCTTCGTGAGCCATGTTGTAGTATAGATCCATGGGACGTTCGATGAAATCTCCGCCTAATAGGACGAATTGCGATTCTTGGTTTTTCTCGTAAATCTCATTCATTAGTTGTCTCGTGATAGTGCTACTGTCGGAGTCTTGGATGTCTCCGAAATAGAGGAATGAGAAGTTGTTTTTGGCAGAATCGGCCAGCGTGGAGAATTGGTACCATGGGGAAACCTCATTGCCGTTTTTGACGCGATATTTGTAGTCGGCCCCTGGCGTGAGGAAGTCAACGTAAACTCTGAAGTAGGCCGTCTTGCCTGAACGAGATTGGCAGATGTTGCATTCGGCCGGAATGGAAGAAGTGTCAGTACTGCCGACTTTTGTGATGTCAAGCGAACCTTCGCTTTGCGACTCTCCGTAAACCCAACTGAATGCTCTGGAGTATTCACCGTTGTTGCCTAAAGTAAGTGTTAGTCGATTGATTTTGTTTGCTGTGGAGTAGGCTGGTTCGTCAGGATTGCCAAACCAAGCATTCCAACGAACAATGGTGAGAATAGCCAACCCCAAAATGATGATGGCAGAGATGGCTATCTTGACGTTGATTTTCTTCATTTTTAATTCTTTATTGAAAGATTCCCGTTTTGTTGTGCGAAATTAGGCAAAAAACGAAAGATGGCAAAATCTAATGTTGTAGAGTCGAGAGACAAGTGCAAAATTATTGGCAGTGGGCTAAAGTACAATAGACACAAAAGGGAAGCACATCTAAGGTTATGGAGGGTGATGGCTCTTAGTAGTGTGGTCCGGAAAATGTGAAGAAAATGTGTTTTTGTCGTCCAAAAAATGTGAAAGTTTGATATGTATAGAATTGTATTAGAGAAACTTAATGAGTGGAAAGAAAAAAGTGATAGTTTGCCTGAATTCATTTCGTAAATAAATCATCCAGCACTACTACGTTTTGAATCCTATCCGAGTGGCTATTCCTGATAAGTCCGTAAGTGGTGATAAGTGTTAAATGGAGACTACTTTTTGTTTTGCTCTCTGCTTGGAATACGGTTAGTTTATTACGCAGTTTCGTTTCATAATCTTTGTCAACCACGAATTCACTGTCCACAAATTTCATCTCGCAGACATTGATGGCACGATCTGCACGTGCGATTAACATATCGATTTGAGCATTGTTGCCTTCGGTTGCATGAGAATGCCAAGGAGATATCTCAGTCTGAACTCCTGCAATGCCAAGTGCTTTCTTAATTTGCCGCGTATGCGAGAAACATAGATCCTCAAAGGCTAAGCCTCTCCAAGCGTTGAGCGAGGGCGAAGTGAGGTTGTCCTGCCAGAAAGATTCGTTTGTAGTCATTTTCTTCGACTTGAAGTAACAATGAAAAAGACAGAATGGGTCAATTAGTTTGTATTTGACATTTCTTGATGATTCTCCCCAATATGTATAGGACAAGATAAAATCACTCACTTCCAGCACTCTCAACATGTTTGACAATCCACCACCATAAGGGATACCTGTTTGGTCTGAAATCTCTTTCCGTGAGAATCCCTCTCTGCGTTGTGATAATAAGGTCACAATCTTTTTGTAATCAGAGGCATTGGTAAAAAGGGAAGTGAAAAGTCTGTCGAACTCATTAGCAAGCTTACCATTTTTTCTAAATAGAATTTTATCGATATTTTGTGCAAGACTTAGTTCTTTTTCCATACAGTCAATGTAATATGGAATGCCACCTAAGATCATGTACACCTCTGCTTGTGATTGTCTGCTAAGAGAGATGTTCTTGGATTCGTAGAATTGTTCACATTCGTAGAGCGAGAATGGTTGAAGTTTTATTTCCCGCGTCGTGCGGCCATACAATCCGCCGTGGTTGTTGATAAGATTGTCCGTTATCCAAGAGGTGGAGGACCCGCACACTATTAGCATGATGTTCTCTTTCCCAGCAGCCCATCCGTTCCAAAAATGCTCTAACGCAGTGATAAATCCTGATCGTGGAGTATCCATCCATGGCATCTCGTCAATGAAAATCACTTGGCGTTTTTCCTCCTTTTGTTGTTCCAAGAGAGAAATCAGCCTGTCAAATGCTTCAAACCAATCTTGTGGTTGAGGTCCTGATTCTGCTCCGTAACGCATTAAAGAAGAGTGGAAACTTAGCAGTTGCTTGTTGCATAGATTTTTTCCTTCTAACTCTATAGGAGATAATGCTGTGTGGTAGAATGCAAATTTCTGTTTGAAATGTTCTCGGATTAGAAAAGTCTTTCCAACTCGTCGTCTGCCATACACGACCACAAACTCAGCCTTCCCAGAATCGTATATTCTTTGGAATTCAGCTAATTCAGATTCTCTTCCTATAATTTTTGCCATACCTTTTGCTTCGCTATTTTGCCACAAATATATAAAAAATATAGTTTGTGGCAGAATAATAGTTGACTATTTTGCCATAATATTGTATTTTGGCTCTTTGTGGCAGAATAGTGAGTCGCTATTTTGCCATAAATGGTGCTTTTAGTGAGCTTGTGGCAGATTAGTAGATAGGCCACTTCTTATTATGCAGTAAACGATGTTTGAATGTGGCGGATGTTTCTACTTATTGAAATATTTGTCACGTTTTTTTTGGAAGACAGTATATTATTATCTATTTTAGAAAAAGAATTTCACATGAAAATCCAAGAGGAAAGCGGAAATTGATTCTTGGGGAGAAAGTAGGGAATGTGGAGTTTGATATGCGTGATATTTAATGTGCTTGTATTGAGCACACTAAAGTTACGACTTATGATATAATTGATAATTATGAATTAAAAATTAATACTATTATGAGCACAGCTACAAAAAAAATGGCAGAAAAAAGATTGTCCGAAGAGGTTCAATTGTTTAAAAAGAAAGTTTTAGATTTCTTTAAAGTCCAGTCAGTTTCTTCAGAAATCCAATATAGAATCATTCTTGATTTGGCAAAGAAAATGGATATGCCATTTTACAAAGATGCAGAGAAAGAGAAAATAAAAGCGGAGGTGTCTATAAGATTGGTTCCATCTTGTACTGATTGTGCAAAAGAAATTGTAGGATATCTCATTGGATATGATGATGCTTTTGCTGATGAGTTGCTTTCTAATCTTATTAGACAACAAGAGCAGACATTTAGGAAAATATGTCCACGTTCTAAAAAAACAAAACTTGGAAAAGATTGTATTTGGGAGCACCCTATTCCCGCAAGTTATTCAAAAGATATTCTGTTGTCGTATATTAAATCCAAAGATTTAGATAAAGCAAAGAAGTATATTGATTATTTAGCTGCTATTCCACAGATTACTCTTCCTAAGACTGAAGATGCTAAACTGACTGGTGCTTTAAAATATTCAATGCCCCAAGGTTGGAATTGGGAAAAAGACGATAAATTTGCCAGGTATGCTGACGCTGGTATTGACCCTAAATATTATGGTAGTATTTGATATTTATGTCGCTTGAATTGTCGTCCGTCCAATTGGTTGTGGAACACCTCTTTGTTTTTATTGATGAATGTTCCTTAGGGGTAATATAGAAGATCCGTCAGAAGAAAGACGTAAACGTGGAATTTGACAAAAAAGAGGCTTGGTGTGTCTATATTTGGCACACTAAGCCTCTATATTTGCAAGAAAGAAATAACAATAACCTAAAATCTAAGGACATGTTGTACGATAAATTTAAAAATCTTCGAGAATTGAAAGAGCGTGGAACGGGTGCTGTACTCGGCAATATCGAAACAGATCCGATGCAGTGGGGATTCGTCAATGCGAGAGAACTGATCTCTTGCGTTGATGATGGGAAACCTATCAGAGTGATGGATATGGAAGGTATGGATCCTGCCAAAGTTCTTTTTGACTTAAACCCAACTAACACAGTCATTGCCGAGTATGCAACGATAGAAGAGATGTTGGATGCTGGGTGGAGATTAGATTAACTAAAAGCATATATCAAATGGCTACAAACGATTTTGAAATAAAGGTTTTCGATCAAGAATGGATCGAACATCATACTAATACTGATAATTATAGCCCTGGTGACTGTGCCATTATCAAGTATCTTGGTAATGAAAAAGATGTCGTGATTCCAGAAATGGTGGACGGGCACAAGGTGATCTCTCTTGGTGCTGGTTGGAACAGCGAACCTATATTTGCTGATTACAACTCGACTTCGGATATTACAAGCGTAGTGATACCCAATACGGTGACAGTAATCGAAGACAATGCTTTTAAGAATTGTACAAAATTGACCAATATCGTCATTCCCGATAGCGTGACCTTCATTGGCTTTGGAGTTTTCTATAATTGTTCCAGCCTGAAGGAGATTTATATCCCCGACACGGTAACGGTGTTGAGTGACCCCTATTGCCGTGATTGGTTCTATAATACGGAAGGTGCTTTTGAAGGGTGTTCAAGTCTTGAAAAAGTTCATTTGCCTGCTGGGATTTCAGAAATTTTCCCAAATACCTTCAAAAATTGCACAAGTCTTTCAAAGATTGACATTCCAGATAAAGTGACATCAATCCATTATTCAGCATTCGAAAATTGCAACAAGCCATCTCAATTGTTACTCTTCAACCAAGGAAAATCGTGCGTGTGGATAGGAAAGATGGAAGAATGCGTGGATCTTGTCATCCCAGAAGGTGTGACCGGCTTGGAGATGTATGCTTTCAGTGGTTTTTCAAACCTTAAGAAGGTTTATATACCCGACAGTGTTCA
>JAKSLA010000077.1 GCA_024401455.1 Paludibacteraceae bacterium
TAACGCTAATTACCAATTTTTCAATTAGTTATATTTCGTCGAACTGACGTTAATTATGGTCTCTGTATAAAAAATAATTCGAAAGATACTCTTTATACATTATGCAGGTGGGATGATTATTATTTAAGTAATGACACTCTATATTATGATTCTACAAGATATGTTAGAGAAAAGGTATTCCCTTACTGTCATACAGTATTTATTGGATATACGGGGGAAGATCCAGAAGAATTCCTTAAAACTACAGATACCATTACCGTATTTATTTTAGATAGAGATGAGTTCGAGAGCAAAACATGGAATCAATTGGTTGGTTCTGCACACTTCCGACAAATATACCATTTATCGGGGGATGATATTCGACTTTTAAAATCGGAGATTCCTTACCCGCCCAGTGATGCCATGCGCCACATGGTGATGGACCCCCCTTATGAGGAGGCTGTGAGGAATTGATGTTGAACTCGATGAGAATGGGAAGGGCGGATATGATGTTTGCCCTTCTTGTTCTTAGTCTTGATTTTTTTGATTGTTATTCTTATGGAGCAGATTGGCTATTCAAGCAACCGGATGTATCAGACTATTTTAGATGTTGATAAGCAAGGATTACTTACATCTGGACAGAATCAAATAAGAATAATGCAAAATGGTTATCAGATGGAAATTCGCCTTTATATAAACTCAAAAGGAGAGATGATGACATTTGATGCCTTTGTACGAACAAGTTCCAACCCAAGAAATATGGGTGGAAATCTAATTGTTTTAGAAAGATAATGATGCAAGAAGTAATAAAGGAGTTAGAGTATTGGTACGCCTTATATACAGAGGGGGATTACGAAGCTATTGATGATGTGCGAATGGAAGAATTATGGATTCAATTGTACGAATCGAACAAGTCAAATGCTGATTATGCTCTTGGGTATGCATTATTTATGATCGGAATTGATGATATTGGAGACTATATAAAGGCTTCAAAAATACTGGAACCTTTTGTAGATGACCCGCGTTGTGCTATTGTCAGATGTGAATCATTAAGATGGTATTTAGGGAATGAGAGGGAAATAGAAAAATACGATCTGGCACAGTTATTAGCGAATGCGAAAACGAGACAGGAAAAATCTCTTTTGTATTATTATAAATCTTTGGCTAATCCACAAGATAGGACATATATTGATAAATCTCTGTCTATGTATCCCTATAATGTGGCAATTCTATCATTAATACGTAGAGGGGAGGAGAAACGATATAAAGAAATCTTCTTAGACAGCGAGAAATTTTTCTTGAACTTGTGTCGTAGAGATAATATTAATAAATGTCTGTTCTATAAACCATACCTTTATCAGAATATGGGATTGGTAAATATTTCGTGGGTATCTACTTTAGAAAGAAGAAAATATTGGGAGGTGGCTAAGCAAGAACTTCCTCCTATAGATTTAACTGAATGTGCCAAAGAAAAATACTTCTGGAAATTTGTTGACCAGTACAAGGATTGTTGTTCTATTATTGTGGACGGCAAATTGATTTGATTAATGAGTAAGGTTATAATTTCTACGATTAAGCGACTGCTAAAAAAACATAGAAAAACAAATTTCGTTCGTAGGGGATTATACCAGAGATGATTAAAGAGATGAGTCAGAGTATATTATTTGCCTGAATTTTGGCACATGGCCACTTCTCCAGTCAAAACAAAAAAAGGGCAGATTGAAAAAATCCGCCCTTATTCAGTGAAAATCATATTATCTCCGCCACCACATAGGTGCTGCCGCCTACATAGATTAAATCGTCGGGATCGGCTTCGGCTTTTGCTGTGTTGAGGGCTTCCTCTACGGAAGAGAAGCAGCGGCCTTTTAATCCAGCCACTCGTTGCGCCTTCTCTTGCATCTCTTCGGCAGGAAGGGCTCGTTTGCTGGCTGCCTGTGTAAAGTAGTAGATGGCATCTTTGGGAAGAAGCGGAAGAATGTGGTCGATGTCCTTGTCGCTCACCATGCCATAGACCATTCGAAGTTGCTTGTGGGGCGTCTCCCTCAACTGTTGGCAAATGTATTCGATGCCCGCGATGTTGTGGCCCGTGTCGCAGATGACGCAAGGCTTGTCTTGTAGTTTTTGCCAGCGGCCTAAAAGATGCGTTTGCTTGATCACCCCTTTGAATCCTTTCTCAATTTGTTCGTCGGTGATGTGGTATCCCAACGATTGCAACTTCTTGGCGGCACACCAAGCCGTTGGCATATTCTTTTGTTGATAGATGCCTAAAAGAGGCGTCTTTATCTTTTGTCCGTTAATGGAGAAGTGTTGGTAAGGCACCTTTCTGAAACTCTTGGTTCCTTCGTAGTTGACCGTCGTGGCCTCTTCTGCGAAGATGATTTCCGCCTCCATCTCTTTCGCTTTTCCAATGAAAACAGAATCGGTTTCGGGGTGTTTCTCTCCGATGACAACGGGGATGCCCTTTTTGATGATACCCGCTTTCTCTTTGGCAATGGCACCGAGGGTGTTGCCGAGAATGTTGGTGTGGTCGATGCTGATGTTTGTGATGACGCAGAGGTCTGGCGAAATGATGTTGGTGCTGTCCAGTCGGCCTCCGAGTCCGACCTCAATGACGGCCACATCCACTTTTTGCTCTTTGAAATACTCAAAAGCCATCGCCACGTTCACTTCGAAGAAGGAGGGGTAGATGACGTCGAAGAAATCCTTGTGCTGCTCAACAAAGTCGATGACGAACTTTTGACTGACCGGTTTGCCGTTGACACGAATGCGCTCGCGGAAATCCTTGAGATGGGGCGAGGTGAATAGTCCCACCTTGTAGCCGGCCGATTGAAGGACGGAAGCGATGGTGTGCGAGCAAGAACCCTTGCCGTTGGTGCCAGCCACGTGGATGGTGCGGAAACTCTTGTGCGGATGTCCGAGTCGTTCGTCGAAAGCCATCATTCCGTCCAGCCCCTCTTTGTAGGCCGCAGAGCCGACCATCTGAAAAAGAGGCATCCTATTATATATGAAATTTAGTGTTTCAGAATAATTCATCATTTTTCAATATCTTTTTTTTGCTTTTATATTGGTTTTTTCAAATCTAAAATTATAACTTTACATAAAGCGAAGTTAAAGAATTTGTATTTTATGCAGAAGTATAAGAGGGGAAAAAAAGAGAGTAGCCCCGATTTTTAATGTATGAAGACAATTTGTTAAGGATGCTTTTGAGAAACACGAGCTTTTTTTGAAAAACTTTAAAAACTAAATATCATGGGAGCAAAGAAGAATTTCGTTTTGGATACGAATGTTATCCTTCACGATTACAAGTGTATTTACAATTTTCAGGAGAATGATATTTATTTGCCGATTGTTGTATTAGAGGAGTTGGACAAATTCAAGAAGGGCAACGAGCAGATAAATTTCAACGCCAGAGAATTTGTAAGAGAGTTGGATGAGATCTCCACCGACGATATGTTTACGAATGGGGTGGAGCTTGGTATTGGTCTTGGTAAGTTGTTCGTATATACAGGTTCCGAATATCCTGAGAAGATTGCCAAGGCATTCTCGGAGAGGATTCCGGACCACAAAATTTTGGCCGTTGTTGAGATGTTGAGGGAGAAGCATCCGGAGATGAAGAGTATTCTCGTTTCCAAGGATGTGAATTTGAGGATGAAGGCTAAATCTCTCGGCATTTTGGCTGAAGATTATATCACGGATAAGGTGACGAACGTCGATGTGTTCGACAAGGCGCATGAGGTATTTGAGGATGTTGATGCAGACACGATCGACCGTCTATATAGTTCGACGTCAGGCATCCCATTGGACGACTTTAAGTTGTCCAAGCATGTGGAGCCAAACGAGTGCTTCGTGTTGAAGAGCAACCGTTCTACGGTGTTGGCAAAATATGATGCGGCATCTAAGATGGTGGTGAAGGTGAAGAAGGCAAAGTGTTTCGGCATTGAGGGCAGAAATGCAGAGCAGACATTTGCTTTGGATGCTTTGATGAACGAAGATTTGAAGTTGATTGCCGTTACCGGAAAGGCAGGAACAGGTAAGACCTTGTTGGCCTTGGCTGCCGCTTTGCAGCAACATGACCAATATGCTCACATCTTGTTGGCTCGTCCTATCGTGGCAATGTCAAACAAAGATTTGGGATTCCTTCCTGGCGACGAGAAGCAAAAGGTGGGCCCTTATATGCAGCCGTTGTTCGACAACTTGAACGTAATCAAGAATCAGTTCGGACCAACCAGCAAGGAAATCCGTTTGTTGGAGGATATGCAGAAGAGCGAGAAACTCGTGATTGAGGCATTGGCCTTCATCCGTGGTCGAAGTTTGAGCAATACTTATGTGATTGTCGATGAGTCACAAAACTTGACTCCTCACGAAATAAAAACCATCATCACCCGTGCAGGCGAAGGCTGTAAGATGGTCTTCACTGGTGACGTTCAACAAATTGATACGCCATACTTGGATATGCAGTCCAATGGTTTGGTGTATATGATTGACAAGATGAAGGGTCAAGACATCTTCGCTCATGTCAATTTGGTGAAGGGTGAGCGTAGTTATTTGTCTGAATTGGCAAGTAATTTGTTGTAAGAGACGTTTTATTGTAGTAGTGTGTGCATATAGGTTGGGAGGGCGACTTTTCGACCTATATGCTCTTTTTTGTAGGGGACTTTTTAACGGAAGTCTTCAATGTGAAATCAGTAAATCGGGGATTTTTATAGAATTCCCCTCTATTTAAGAGCAAGTGAAAAAAGTTTTTAAGGGGTTGTGTTGTGCGCTGGTGGCTTCTCTTTGGCTTGGAGGTGTCTCTTGTCAGGGGCACATGAGTGGAGAGAAGGTTCAGCAGAGTTCAATGGACAGTGTGCCGGCGGGTCCAGATACGCTAACCGTTCATTTATCGGCCGTGGGTGATATCATGGCACATCGTTGGCAAATGGAGCGCGCCTACAACAAGAAAGATTCTACGTTTGATTTCTCTTGTGAGTTTGCTTATGTCAAGCCTCATTTTGATAAGGCGGATTTTCTTGTGGGTAATTTGGAGACGACATTTGCCGGACGTAATAATGGCCGCACCAAGGCTACGTTTGGTTACTCGTGCTTCCCTTTTTTCAACGCTCCGGAAGCTTTTGGCGAAGAACTGAAGGCTGTCGGTTTCGATTTGCTTTCTACCGTCAATAACCACACGCTTGATACGCGTATGTCTGGCCTTCGTTCCACGCTTCATTATTTGGATGCTTGGGGTATTAAGAATGTCGGAACTGCCGATATGGGCGAGTCCAAGCCTCGTACGGAAGTGGTGGAGGTGAATGGCGTCAAGTTCGGATTCTATGCCTTCACGATGTTGCTTAATGGCTTCACGTTGCCCGATAGTTTGTCTTACAGCGTAAATTTTTTTAATGATGCTAACAGCACGAATTTTTCCCGGATTCGGGAGGATTTGAGGGAACTCAGGTCGAAAGGAACCGATGCTGTGGTGGCCATTGTCCACTTCGGAGAGGAGTATCAGAGAAGGCCGAATGCCGTGCAACGCAAGATGGTCGATTCTCTCTTTGCCTATGGAGTTGATGTGGTCTTGGGCAGCCATCCGCACATCTTGCAGGAGATGGAAGTGCGTACGGTGGTGAGGGAGGATAGTGTGCCTCGCCGATGCGTGGCGTTCTATTCGTTGGGTAATTTCATCTCTTGCCAGCGTTGGAAGCCGACGCACAATCTGTCGAAGGATTTGGGCGTGATTGTCGATCTTGAGTTTCAGAAAGTCGATAGCCTCACGCGGTTCAATCAGTTGACCATAAAACCCGTTTACACCTCTTGGCATCCGGAGTGTATTTTTGTTGTCCCTGTGTTTGATGCTTTGGCTGACAGCACGATTAACGCCACGCTGAATGCCTATGACAAGCAACGTCTGGATTTTGCCGTGAAAGAAGTGCCGGGATTCCTCTTCCCGAAGGGGATGGTTGTGGAAACTTTGGCTGACGGCTATTTGATCGAGGGGGATAAACAACCGTGATATTGGTAAATAATCTTTTAGGATGAAAAATGGATGACATTAATTTGACATCGTGGGTGAATGATGTTTTGTTGCGTTTCGGGTTCAATTCAACGGCTGCCGATACATCTGATCGCTATGTCCTTCTCTTGGGCATGGTGCTTTTGGGCGTATTGATCTTCTTCTTCTTCAAATACATTGTGTTGAAGTTGGTGGCGAAAATCGTGGAAAAGACAGAAAACAAGTGGGACGACATGCTTTTGTCTCCGTCTGTTTTGGATAGTGTGGCGATGATGGTGCCTATCATTATCTTTCGTTTTATGGTGCCAATGGCTTTCGAAAATGGGGACGTGCGTCAGACTATTTTGGTGCGTATGGTTACCGTACTCATGGTTTGTGTGGGTGCCCGTTTGCTTAACAACATCTTCATCTCTATGGATGAGGTGTGCAATGGTATGCAACGCTTTAAGGGGCATGTGCTTACGGCCATATTCCAGATTTTGCGTGTGTTGGTCTTTTTCCTTGCCGGTATTATCATAATAGCGGTCATTATGGGAAAGTCGCCGTCCACCCTTGTGGCAGGATTGGGTGCTTCAGC
This sequence comes from Paludibacteraceae bacterium, assembly GCA_024401455.1. GTDB lineage: Bacteria > Bacteroidota > Bacteroidia > Bacteroidales > Paludibacteraceae > RGIG10190. Next base: position 6,549 of record JAKSLA010000077.1, read on the forward strand.
CGCCATCTTGATGTTGGTTTTCAAAGATACGATTGTCGGGTTTGTGGCAGGTGTGCAGTTGTCTGCCAATAAAATGCTTCGTGTGGGCGATTGGATTACGGTGCCCAAGGCAAATGCAAACGGTGTCGTTACGGCTGTCAATCTTAATACGGTCAAAGTGCGTAACTATGACAATACGATAGTTACGATACCGCCTTACACGTTGGTGAGCGACTCCTTCCAAAACTGGCGATTCATGCAAGAGTCGGACGGGCGGCGTTTGACTCGTTCCGTTAATATTGATGTGACTACGATTCGTTTTTGTACGCCTGAAATGTTGAAACGCTTTCGGAAGATTCCTTTTATGTCGAACTATTTGGATGCGTTGGACAAGGCACCCAAGGAGGCAGGGAAGGAAGAAGTGAACCGTCTTACGAATTTAGGACTTTTCAGAGCCTATCTGGGTCTCTATTTGGAGAGCCTCCCTGTGGTCAACAAGGATTTGCTCTATATGATTCGTCAGTTGCAACCGACGGAGAGCGGCCTCCCGCTTGAAATCTATTTCTTTACCTATAAAAAGGAGTGGAAGCCATTTGAAGAGGTCTCTTGCGACGTCTTGGAGCATGTCTATGCTGTGGTGCATGAGTTTGACCTTCGCATCTTCCAAAAACCAAGCGGATATGATATGCAATTGCTTGCTGGAATGATGAAAAATTAGAATTCCATTCGAATATCCTTGATTGGCAAAAGGTTGTGAGGTCCGATAAAAACTTCTTGAAAAATCATTTTTAGAGGAGGTTTTTCCTTCTTAAAAAATGATTAACTTTGTTGCCCTCCCTTTTGGGAAAAGAGTGATAAATGTGAATTAGATAAATAATAAAAATCTGTATAGTTATGATGAACAATTGGTTCGAGTGTAAGATAAAGTACGAGAAGGTAGATGATAAGGGAAAAGGCAAGAAGGTGACCGAGACTTATTTGGTGGATGCATTGTCTTTCTCGGAGGCGGAGACTCGTATCAGCAAAGAAGTGGCTCCGTTTATGACGGGCGAATTCTCTATCATGGGAATGAAGAAGGCGGGTATCAACGAGATTTTCCCAAGTGAGGAGGGCGACCGTTGGTATAAGTGCAAACTTAGTTTCGTCTCTATTGATGAGGTGAATGCAAAGGAAAAGCGCGTTTCAAGTAATGTTTTAGTTCTTGGCTCTACCGTTAAGGAGGCATGGGACAACTTGGAGAAGGCGATGAAGGATTCTATGACCGATTATGATGTTGCCAGCATCACCGAGACGCAAATCATGGACATCTTCCCATACACAGTGGACGAGGAGGGCGCAAAGAGCGACGAGGAGAAGTTGGCTGAAGAAATAGCAGAATAATTTTGAAAGAAGAGAGATGAGCGTAGCGGAAAATATCGAATACATAAATAGCAGATTGCCCGAGACGACCAAGTTGTTGGCCATCTCTAAATATCATCCGGCCTCATTGATTAAGGAGGCGTACGATGCAGGACAGCGTATCTTTGGCGAAAGCCGAGAGCAGGAGTTGACTCAAAAGCAGGCAGAACTGCCCAAGGATATCGAGTGGCATTTTATTGGTCACTTGCAGACCAACAAGGTGAAATATATAGCCCCCTATGTGGCTTTGATTCATAGTGTGGACAGTATTCGCTTGATGGAGGAGATAGACAAGCAGGCAAAGAAATGCGGCCGTGTCATCGATTGCCTTTTGGAACTTCATGTGGCACAGGAGGAGACGAAGTTCGGCTTCTCGTTTGATGACGTGCGCCAACTTTATAAGGATGGTGTCTTGGCTCAGTATCCAAATGTGCGTGTGCGTGGGTTGATGGGTATGGCTTCTTATACGGATGACAAATTGCAGGTGAGGCGCGAGTTCGCCTCTATTTATGCTCTCTACAGCGAAGTGCGTGAAAAGTACGATGCCAACGTCGATACGCTTTCAATGGGAATGTCGGGCGATTGGAAGATTGCGGTAGAAGAGGGTAGCACGATGGTCCGCATCGGTAGTTTCATCTTCGGAGATAGAGTATAGGGGGACTATAAAGTGAATTTACAAAGGTGGATTCTATTTTGAGTCCTCTATATTAAAATAAAAATCTAAAAGACCTATGGAAGACATAGAATACAATGAAAATGAGGCGGTGGACTTCATCATGAAGCATATCCCGAAAGAGATGAAAGCATCCGTAAAAAGAGAGGTGGTAGAGTATCTATTGGATGTGATTTATGATTTTTATGATGAGCAGGGCTTTTTCTCGGACGACGAAAAAAACGAGTCGGTTGAGTTTAGTGAGCAGGATATGATCAACTTCTTGACCGATAGAGTAGAAGAAGACGGCCGTTCGGAGGAAATCTCGGAAGAACTGATCGTAGAGGTGCTTGACGGCGAGTACAAATACGGCGAATCTAAGGGCGTCTATTGATTCCTTTTGAGAAAATGGAACAGGTGCTAAAGGTAGTAGCTAAAATATATACGGATTTCCCTTCCAAGTTCGGATTGCCGCGCCAAAGCGGAATGTCTGATGCTTTGAAGGGAACTATCGTTTTTGAGCCTGAGTATCGTAGGGAAGAGGCTTTCCGTGGCTTGGATGGCTTTTCGCATATTTGGCTGTTGTGGGAGTTCTCGGCTGCCAAGCGGGAAGAGTGGTCGCCGACCGTTCGTCCTCCACGCCTTGGGGGCAATGCTCGTATGGGCGTTTTTGCCACACGTTCGCCCTTCCGCCCTAATCCGATTGGCCTTTCATGCGTGAAATTGGAGTCCATCGAGCAGGTCCCATCGTTGGGTACGGTACTTCATGTTTCGGGCATTGACATGATGGATCAGACGCCGATTTATGATATCAAACCTTATTTGCCTTATACGGATGCCCGTCCAGAGGCGTCGGCCGGATGGACGGAGGCGGCAGACCAAAGGCTATTGGAGGTGACGTTTCCGGAAGAGTTGCTGGCACGATTGCCCGAAGAGAAGCAAGCGGGAGCAATTGCTTTTTTATCGCATGACCCTCGCCCTGCCTATAGCAGTTCAGACCGTATCTATAAAGTGGAGTATGCAGGCTGTGATATTTCTTTCTCTGTATTCCCTGATCATACGTTGGTGGTGTCGGATGTGCGAGTTGGGAAGGGACGTTAATGTGCGTAGGCGTCTTATTCTATGTAGAAATGTTTTAATATCTGTTATTGATGAAAGAAACATGCTTATTGTCTCAATTATCTCGGAGGTGTTTACCATGCTGTTACGTTAGTATCTTCTTTGGAGAGTTGTTAAAAAGTTTGTAAAAATCGTCTGCCCAATAGAAAATTTCGATAATTTTGTATCCGGTAATCATAGCGTTGCATTTCGTTTGTTTTTGATTTTTTTTTCTCGTTTTGAAATACGGAAATGTGCTAATTATCAAGTTATCAATTGTTTAAGTTATGTTGAATTGACATTGATTTTTTATGTTGTTTTCTACTCTTATAAATGGTAATAACAGTATAATAGCTCAACAGGCAGATGTTTTATCATACTCTGATTATCTTGCTATTATTTCTCATTATATATTTTCTGCAAATAGGGATCAACTTCCTTATGCAACCACAGCAGTCCAAATATTAAATGCTCTCGAAGAGCAGGAAAACCAAGGTTATGTTGCAGAGCCAGAACAGGTATATGGAATGCGTGGTGTACAGTTAAATCTTTTTGAAGATTTATTGACAATTCCTTTCCCCCCTATAGCTCATCCTACGTTTCAGTTTATTGATCTTTTCGCTGGTATAGGCGGCTTTAGACTAGCTTTTCAAAACTTAGGTGGTGAGTGTGTGTTTTCTTCCGAATGGGATAAAGATGCTCAAAAGACCTATCAGCGAAATTTTGGGGATATGCCTTTTGGTGATATTACCAAACGTAATGTTAAAGATTGTATTCCAGACCATTTTGATGTTCTTTGTGCAGGTTTCCCTTGTCAAGCGTTTTCTATTGCCGGACGACAAATGGGCTTTAATGATGCAAGGGGTACTTTGTTTTTTGATGTAGCAACAATACTTCAAGAAAAGCGTCCTAGAGCATTTTTTTTGGAGAATGTGAAGAATTTGCAAAATCATGATGAAGGAAGGACATTTGAAGTTATCTACAATACTCTCACCAATGACTTGGGTTATGTCGTTTATCATGCTGTTCTAAACTCTAGAACTCACGGCAATATTCCTCAAAATAGAGAACGTATTTTTATTATTGGTTTCGATCCTGAACAAGTTCCCAATCATACAGATTTTCACTTTCCAGAACCGATAGATTTACAGACTACAATCCACGATATAATAGATCAGACTGTTAATAACCCTAGTCTTTTCTATACAGCAGACCGATTTCCTCATTATGAGGAATTGCAAAGAAATATGGTTAATCCTAATACTGTTTACCAGTGGAGAAGGCAGTATGTAAGAGAAAATCAAAATAATGTATGTCCAACTTTAACAGCAAATATGGGTGAGGGTGGCCATAATGTTCCTCTTATTATTACCGATAATCATCAATTTAGAAAACTGACACCTGAAGAATGTCTTCGTTTTCAAGGTTATCCTAATAATTATCAGTTTCCAAATATAGCTAATAGTAAAAAGTATAAGCAAGCTGGTAATTCGGTTACTGTACCACTTATTCAGCGCGTAGCAAATGAAATAATAAACGTTCTTAATCACGTATAATATAATAGTTTTATGTGGGAATCTCTAGATAACAATGCAAAGGCGGAATATAAGAAAATGATTTTAGCATTTGCTAGTCTTTCTGAAATGTTTGCGCAAAAAGAGTCTTCTGATGAGTCAAATCTTATCCCTATTATCAACTCTAAGTATCAAGAGACTGTTTTCCAAAAAGTCTTTAAAGCTTCGGCTGAAGATATAAGTAACACTGCTTATGATGCTTCTATTACTTTACAAGATAAGATATTTCTTGTTGGTATTAAAACATTTGGTTTTTCTGCTGATAGTCAGAAGATAGCACAGTTCAAGGCTTGTCTTGGTTTATGGTCAAATATTATAAGCCAAATAAGAGCTAACGCTGAAAATGTTGCTGACAAGGATATTGTTAACGAGCGTAATATGGATTTATATAAAGATCTTGCCAATAGAATTGCTCAAATTCGAAATGATAGGATAGACTCTGCTGTGGCAAATATTATCGGTCCAAGGGAAAATGGCGAACAATTGCAACAAGAATCTATATATCATGTTTTAATGCCCTCAAATGAAGGTGGTAATCCTTATATCCATGTCGGTGAAACTTTGTATAAGAAAATAGATATAAATCACATTCGTAACATTAGTTGTACTAGTGCGAGAAATCCAATGAACTTTACTTTTGAAGATGGTATTCATAAATATAAATTCACTGCAGCTGATTGCCAACTATACATGAATTTTGAGAATCGGAGTATAGTAAAGGATACATGGAATGTTACTTATGCAGAAGACGCTTATTCAATATTTTCACGTATAGCTGATTTTGTAAATGAAAATGAAACGTCAGGTGTTCTTAGGCGTTTTGGTATTGAATCCGCTCAAATAGTGGAATCGCATTCATGGAAAATTAATGTCGAAAAATCATCAGGCTACAATAGTTTCTATGGTGTTGGTGCAAAAATGGGAGAAGAAAAACGAACGCAACGTATTAAAGCCATTATTTCAAAATATAAAGTGACGGGTTCACTGAAGAATCGATTAGAATTATTTTGTTCTTTAGAAAATGGGGATGAAAAATTTGCATTAAGAGACGAAATTGTTCGTTCGATAAAGGATCCTCAAATTTTGGCGGATTTAAAGAAATTGTTGTACAGACCTTCTAGTGAAATATATATACCTATTCCTAATTCAATTTCATTTCATACATCCAACCCGAATTTTTTTGCAGTTGGAGTTGGAAATAATCTTAACTCAAAAGAACTAAAAGATAAAAGCCGTTTTACTATGGTGTTCGAACCTTCTAAAACAGAAATGGAATGTTTTATAACTCAAAGTAGTGGTAAGGCTATACAGTCTTGTGATAAACAGTCGATTCTTGGAGATTGGATTCTAAGAAAGGTTTTTAGATTAAAAGAATATGAGCCATTAACGGAAAATAGATTGTCTGAAATTGGTATTAATAGTATTCGTTTGGATAAAACTATAGATGGGAAAATTCATCTTTCTTTTATATGGCTTGATTAAAAAAATGTTTATGTATGGGGTTCATTTAATTGTTTGCCCAATCGTCGAATTAGAAAATCGTGGTTATTAAAAGCCAATGGCCATTGGATAGAATAAGCTAAAACGATATAAGCAAAAAAGGCGTTCGTGTGTTTCTCTTCGCACGGACGCCTTTTCGTATTTTAAGCCTTAGCCAGGTTATCTTACAACAACCATCTCACCGTTCACCACATATACGCCTGCCGGCAAATGGATTAGGCGTTGTTCTCCATTGGTCATGTGGAAAAATTTTCCTTCTCCGTTGAGGCGGAAGATGGCTACTGTTTCTTTTTGATGGGCTTGGATCGTGATGCCTCCTTGGGTGCTAATGATTGAAAGTTGCGATTTTTTGTTGTCAGACAGAAGCATCGGGTCTGTCGGTTCTGCCTTGTGGCTTGTCTTGTTTTGGTAGAACGCATCGAGAGCAGGGAGCGCTTTCCCGTCGAAGTCGAAGAGGGTGGTGTTCTCCACTACGTTCACATCGGGAGTGTCCCATTGAACCCAATGAGCCCAGCCCGTTTTGTTTTTTCCCCACTCGTCCTCCACATGGATCATGACGGGGTCCCAGTATAGTACGCCTACGCATTGGTTGTCGGTGCTTTCTCCCACGTTTTTCAGTCCGTTGATGAGTTCGGTCAAGTACCCTTTCTGACCGGCGGGCGAGTCTGGATATTTGGTTTTGTATTCCTCTGCGTTTTGATTCAACTGGCCTTCATAGCCGTCTTTTCGTGTCTTATTCCAGTTGTATCCACTCTCCATGACGAGAATGTCCTTGTGGAATTTACGGATGAGGTTGTTGCAGTAGCCGACCATGTCATTGACGGTCGATTGGCTCCAAGAAGGGTAGTAGGAGGCTCCGATGACGTCATATTTTCCCCCGTTTTTTCCCAGTGTGCTGAAAAACCAGGCGTATGTGTAATAGTCCACGGTGTTGCCATGCTTTCGGAAATCGCCTGTCTGGTCGGCGAGGTGGATCACCACTTTCGACTGGGGCGATACGGTTTTCACGGCGTCGTAGCCTGCGTTGATAAACTTGCTTATGGCATCCCAATTGGCATAGCCTTCAGGCATGTCTTGTGTGGCGTACTGGGCTTTCACGTCATACGAATAGCCGTAGGGGAAGAGCAG
>JAKSLA010000078.1 GCA_024401455.1 Paludibacteraceae bacterium
GGCTGCAAGTCTTTGTATTTCTCTTTGATGTCCACCATAGTTCAAACTATTTTCTACAAAGGTAGTATTTTAATTGCATAATAGATTATCATTTAGGAACTAAAAGATTTTTAGACAGTCTATTTACCTGTTTACGAATATAATCAGCCGCTATTCAAGAAAATGTATCTGACGCACAAATTTTCTTTGTTCTATTCGTTTATGTGCAAACCGAACACTTAGAAAAGGAGAAAAACACGAAAGTCCAATGTTAAGTTTAGCCTCTCCAAGCAACTCTTATAAATTTCGGAACAAGTGTTTATCGGTTAAGAACTGTTGCTTTTGTCAAAAAAAAACACTCCGTATATTTGCAAAAAAACAAACGAAAATGACTCAGTTAAGTGTAAATATCAATAAAATCGCCACCATCCGCAATGCCCGCGGTGGCAACATGCCTAATTTAACTAAATTCGCATTGGACTGCGAACGTTTTGGCGCTCAAGGAATCACCGTACATCCACGTCCAGACGAACGCCATGTTCGCTATGCAGATGTACATGAAATCCGTCCATTGCTCACCCAAGAGTTCAACATCGAAGGTAATCCCGTTCCTAAATTCATCGAATTAGTAAACGCGGTAAAACCCGCTCAAGTGACACTCGTGCCAGACGCAGAGAATGCCATCACCAGCAATGCAGGTTGGGACACCATCAGACATGCCGATTTCTTACGAAAAGTAGTGGCTGACTTCCAACGCCACGGCATCCGCGTATCCATCTTTGTAGATCCTATACCGGAAATGATTCGCAATGCCGCAGAGGTCGGTGCCGACCGCGTGGAACTTTACACCGAAGCCTACGCCACCCACTATGCTGCTAATCGAGAGAAGTCAATCCAACCATACGTGACTGCCGCTGAAGTGGCTCGCGAATGCGGCCTCGGCCTTAATGCCGGACACGACCTCAGTTTGGAGAACTTGAAATATTTCCATCAGCAGATTCCTTGGTGCGACGAGGTTTCCATCGGTCACGCCCTCATCAGCGACGCCCTCTATTTGGGCATCGAAGAGACTATACACCAGTATCTTGCTTGTCTAAAAGATTAAGCCATGAAGCCAGAACTAATTGTAATGCTCACCCATAACGACCTCACGGTGGAGAACGCCTACGAGGTCTTTGACCAATGCAAGGAGACCAAAGCGCTTTATTGGGGATTCAAGGAACAGCCTCTACCCATTAAGGAGATGCAACGCATATATGCAAAAATGAAGGAATGCGGCAAGCGTACGGTACTTGAGGTGGTTGAATACACCGAAGAGGAAGGACTGGCAGGCGCACAGATGGCCGTAACTTGCGGTTGCGACATCCTCATGGGCACTTGCTACTACCCGTCCATTCATCAATTTTGCCAGCAGCACAACATCGCCTATATGCCATTCGTGGGTAAAATCATCGGCCGCCCCTCCATTCTTCAAGGCAGCATTGAATCTATGGTGGAAGAAGCGGAGAAGCTAAAAGAGCAGGGGGTCTGGGGCATCGACCTATTAGGCTACCGTTACGACGAAGATGCAGAGAAACTGATATCGAACATGGTGTCAAAAAGCGGCTTGCCGATCTGCGTGGCTGGCAGCATTGACAGTTATGAGCGCTTACAATTCATCAAAGAGGTTAAACCTTGGGCTTTTACCATTGGCAGTGCCTTCTTCGATCGTAAATTTGGCTCATCAATTGCCGAGCAGATCAACAAAGTGTGTGACTTCATCAATTCTGAGGAATAAACTCTCCTAACGAATATTTATATCTGCTAACGGGGAGCATAGATTCGCAGAGCAAGGTGGGATGCTGTATAGTCGGAGTAATGCTCCGACTATACAGCAACGACCACGTCCTTCATCCAGCCCACCCCTCCCGATCAAGGTTACGGTAATTGATGGCTTCTCCAATATGGGCGGTTGTAATCTCTTCGGAGTCATCCAAATCTGCGATAGTCCGAGAGACTTTCAATATTCGGTCATAGGCACGCGCCGAAAGATTCATTTTCAGCATAGCCGATTTCAACAACTGGCTTGCACTATCTCCCAACACGGCATACTGACGCAATTGACGGCTCGACATCTGCGCATTACAAAAGACGCCAGGCGAATCTTTGAATCGTTCCTGCTGAATCAGCCTTGCCTTTATCACCCGCTCCCGTATCACCGCACTCGGCTCTGCAGGCGCCGCCTCTGAAAGTTTCTCAAAAGGGACTGGCACAATCTCGACATGAAGGTCAATACGGTCAAGCAATGGCCCCGAAATGCGGCTGAGATACTTTTGCACTACGCCCGGCCCACAGACACATTGTCTGTCGGGATGGTTGTAATAGCCACATGGGCAAGGATTCATGGATGCCACCAACATAAAACTAGCGGGAAACTCGACCGTAGATTTGGCCCTCGAAATAGTAATCTTCCTATCTTCCAACGGCTGACGCATCACCTCCAAAACAGTTCGCTTAAATTCTGGAAGTTCATCTAAAAATAGCACGCCATGATGGGCCAAAGAGATTTCCCCTGGTTGAGGGAAGCATCCTCCTCCACATAAAGCGACATCCGAGACCGTATGATGTGGACTTCGGAATGGCCGTTGCGTCATCAAAGAAGTACCTTTATCCAACAATCCAGCGACGGAGTGAATTTTTGTCGTCTCCAATGCCTCGTGAAGAGTGAGAGGGGGCAATATCGTGGGAACTCGCTTGGCAAGCATTGATTTACCTGCTCCTGGAGGCCCCACCAAAATGATATTGTGCCCGCCCGCAGCAGCCACCTCAAAGGCACGCTTCACACTTTCTTGTCCCTTCACATCAGAAAAATCCAGATCAAAACTATTGAGATTGCTGAAAAACTCGTTGCGTGTATCAACTTCTGTCCGCTCCAGCGCCAATTCTCCGTTAAGGAACGCGATGACCTCTTTCAGATTCTCGGCGCCATACACCTCCAAATTATTGACTACGGCTGCCTCGCGCGCATTCTGCTTGGGCAAGATGAATCCTTTGAACCCCTCTTCGCGCGCCTTAATCGCAATCGGAAGCACCCCCTTTATCGGCTGCAATGTTCCATCCAACGACAACTCTCCCATAATCATATATCGGTCCAAATCAGTGCATTTCATCTTTTCGGCTGCCGCCAAAATGCCAATGGCCAATGGCAAATCATAAGAGGCTCCCTCCTTTCGTATATCAGCAGGAGCCATATTAATAACCGTTTGATATTTCGGAAGTTTCAACCCAATGACCTGCAATGCAGATACTATTCGTTCGTGGCTTTCCTTGACGGCCACATCGGGCAACCCGACCAAGAAGAATTTTATACCTTGAGAGACATTCACCTCAATGGTAATCGTAGTAGCGTGGATGCCTTGCACCGCCGCACCATACGTTTTTACAAGCATTTTAGTTATTTTTACAAAACGGAGGATTTACAAACAAACAGTCTGACGACGTTTTTACCTCACAAAACAAGATATCACGGGAATCTGCAAGCCCTCCCCGCATAGGCCTCAAAAGGAAACAAGAAAAAAGGAGGAAAGGAGATTCTATTTCATCCCCTTCCCTCTATAATCCTTTTATTCCATCAATTTTTTATAGTGGATACGGTGTGGGGTCAAATCGCCCAAACGCATCTTCTTATTCTCTTCATACTCCGAGTAGGAACCTTGGAAGAAGAACACTTTAGAATCTCCCTCGTAGGCCAAAATATGCGTACAAATACGATCCAAGAACCAACGGTCGTGAGAGATGACCACAGCACAACCGGCAAAGTTCTCCAAACCTTCCTCCAACGCACGAAGCGTATTCACATCAATATCGTTGGTCGGCTCATCAAGCAAAAGCACATTGGCCTCCGACTTCAACGTCAATGCCAAATGCAGGCGATTTCTCTCTCCACCAGAGAGCACACCACACTTCTTCTCTTGGTCAGCGCCTACAAAGTTGAAACGAGATAGATAAGCACGCGCATTCACTTCTCTACCACCCATACGGATGAACTCGGCACCTTGTGACACAACTTGATAAACGGTCTTCTCCGGATCAATATCTTTGTGTGTTTGGTCAACATAGCCGACACGGACAGTCTCTCCTACCTCAAACGTACCTTTGTCCACACTTTCAAGGCCCATAATCATACGGAAAAGCGTTGTCTTTCCAGCACCGTTCGGACCGATGATTCCGACAATGCCATTCGGTGGCAACATAAAGTTCAAATCTTCAAACAAGACTCTATCGCCAAAGGCTTTTGACACACCAACGGCCTCTATCACCTTGTTACCCAAACGTGGACCGTTAGGGATGGACAATTCCAACTTCTCTTCACGCGCTTTCTGATCTTCGTTCATCAACTGATCATAAGCATTCAAACGAGCCTTTCCTTTAGCCTGACGGGCTTTCGGAGCCATGCGCACCCACTCCAACTCACGTTCGAGCGTCTTTCTGCGCTTGCTTGCCTGCTTCTCCTCTTGTTCCATTCGTTTGGTTTTCTGTTCCAACCAAGAGGTATAATTACCCTTCCAAGGAATACCTTCGCCACGGTCCAATTCAAGAATCCAGCCTGCCACCTTATCCAAGAAATAACGGTCGTGCGTGATGGCAATGACAGTTCCTTGATATTGCTGTAGATGTTGTTCCAACCAATCGATTGACTCAGCGTCCAAGTGGTTGGTAGGCTCGTCCAACAGAAGGATGTCCGGTTGTTGAAGAAGCAGACGGCACAACGCCACACGACGACGCTCACCTCCCGACAAATGCTTCACCAAAGCATCTTCCGGCGGACAACGCAACGCATCCATGGCACGCTCCAATTTGTTGTCCAAATTCCAAGCATCAGCATGGTCAAGCAATTCCTGCAACTCTCCTTGACGAGCAATCAACTGATCAAAATCTGCTTCTGGATCAGCAAACTTCTCATTGATTTCGTCAAATTCCTTCAACAAAGCCACCACCTCGGCTACACCTTCCTGAACGACCTCCTTCACGGTCTTCTCATCGTCCAATTTAGGTTCCTGCTCCAAATAGCCTACAGAATAGCCAGGAGAGAACACCACCTCACCTTGGTATGACTTGTCCAATCCTGCAATGATTTTCAACAAGGTGGATTTACCTGAGCCATTCAAACCAATGATACCAATCTTTGCACCATAGAAGAACGAGAGGTAAATGTTATTAAGCACTTTTTTTTGTGGATTGAAAGCCTTGCTCACACCCACCATAGAGAAAATCACTTTCTTATCGTCAGCCATATTTTATTCTTTAAATATTTTCAAAATCATAACTCATTCAAGAAGTCAGCCATAAACTGCTTCATTCCTTCCGACGCTCCTGCTTGATAAACTTTCACTTTTATTCCTGAAGGGACGGCTACCGGCTTGGGATCAATCAAATAGACAGGGACGCCAGGACGGACATATGCCACCAAACCCGCTGCCGGATAAACATTTAGGGAAGTTCCCACAATCAAAAAAGCATCGGCTTCTTCCACCAACCGTATAGCAGGTTCAATATTAGGCACTGCCTCGCCAAACCATACGATATGCGGACGTAATTGTGCGCCATCCGAAGCCTTATCACCGATATGTATATCACAATTATCCGGCTGCAACTCCGTAATGAGCGTCTCATCCTTGACCGAACGAACCTTCATCACCTCGCCATGCAAGTGAAGCACAGAAGATGAACCTGCCTTCTCATGAAGATTATCTATATTTTGCGTAATGACATACACTTCGCAATTTTTTTCGAGTTCCGCCAATCCGACATGTCCGTAATTCGGCACACACTTCAGCACTTCCTTACGTCTTTGGTTATAGAAATCAAGCACCATTTCGGGATTACGCATAAAACCTTCCGGTGTAGCCACATCCTCCACACGGTATTCTTCCCACAGACCGTCCGAATCACGAAAAGTCTTGATGCCACTCTCTGCACTGATGCCGGCACCCGTCAACACAACTAATTTTTTCATTCTTTTGCTTTTTTTGAAAAGACGAACCACTTTGTAATATGGAATATTGACAAAAAAGGAATGGTTCTCATCTATTAGACAACACGCCAACAAGGGGAATAATCCCAACAGAGCAAACGAAACGAGAATAATCAAGGCACCAGTCCCCGACCGATGCCTTTCTATATTTCCTCCCTACGAAATCAAATCAATGCGTCGATTTTCGAAGCAATCGCATTCTTTGGGAGTGCGCCGACCACCTTGTCTGCCACCTCTCCATTCTTTATGAATAGCACTGTCGGCAAGTTACGGATGCCAAACTTCTCACAAATGTCTGGATTAGCGTCTGCATCCACTTTTCCGATTGCAGCCTTTCCTGCATACTGACGAGCCAAATCTTCAATGACTGGAGATAGAGCACGGCATGGACCGCACCACTCTGCCCAAAGGTCAATAACCAACAAATCGTTATTTTTAGACAACTCCTCAAAATTTGCGTCTGTTACTTCTAATGCCATATTCCTAACGTATTTAGTAATTGCTTATATTTCAAGGATTAAACACTCATTTCCGCAAAAGCGAAACGAGACGAGCCTATCCTTTCCCAAAAGTAGTTTTTTTATCTCAATTGAGAAATAAAATTAATTAATTTTAAAGGTCAAAATATCCTCATCGACTTTTTCGTTCAAGAAACGAACCATTTCCATGGAGAGGTCAATCTTAACAGTTCGAGAAAAGAGGTCAACCGCCATGCCCGTCTCTTTATCCCTCACCTTTACATAAAGCAACACATTGCCCGGATGAGATTTGACGACCGTAATGAAATCGGCTGAGAAAGAGACATCTACCGCCTCTTCCTTTAACTCAATGGTCAACTTCTCCACCAATTTATCCTTTACCTCCGGCAAGAGTGATATATTTCCAAACTTAAATTCAAACTCTTCATTGTTGAACTTGCGAGGCTGATAAGTTCCTGTGAAATAGACGAAAAAGCCTTGTTGGAGACGTGGGCCAAAGGTTACGAAATCATTTCCGAAAAGGGCAAATTCATGTGCTCCGGAAAAATCTTCAATCGTAATAATGGCATAAGGGTTTCCCTTCTTTGTCGTTCCGTTTCGGCAACTGGTCACCAAACCACCAGACGAAATGGCCCTTCCCTTCAACGATTGAGGCGTTTCGAAATCAACCATCTGCGTATTGCAGACATACTTCAAGACGATTGAAAATTCATCCAAAGGGTGAGCCGACAAATAGACACCCACCAATTCTCGTTCACGGTTCAAACGTTCCATGGACGACCAACTCTCCACTTTAGGAATTTCCGGCTTCTTTATCTCTATGGCCTCGTCCAAAGCACCCCATAGCGAATTGGAAGCAGTCGCTTTATCGCTCTGCACCTTATTGCCATAGCGCACCAACACCTCTGAGATTTGCTCGCCTTTGGTATTGACAGCCATGAATTGCTCGCGACTGACATCCTTCAACGAGTCAAAAGCCCCTGCCAACGCCAAACTTTCAATCGTCTTACGGTTGCAGGCCGATAGGTTGACACGCTCCACAAAATCGAAGACGCTCTTAAACTCTCCATTCTTGTTGCGCTCACGCAAAATAGCTTCTACCGCCGCATCTCCGACACCTTTCACGCCACCCAGTCCGAACAATACGGCACCGCTCTTGTTCACCGCAAAATTCAACTCAGACTCGTTGACATCAGGGCCTTTCACATTCAAGCCCATGGACTTACACTCGTCCATCAACTTGGTGACATCCTTAATGTTATCCTTACTCGTCGTCAAGTTGGCTGCCATAAACTCTGCAGGATAATGTGCCTTCAGATATCCCGTCTGGTAAGCCACCCACGCATAGCAGGCAGCGTGCGATTTGTTGAAGGCATACGAAGCAAAAGCCTCCCAGTCTTTCCAAATCTTCTCCAACGTACTCTCCAACTGTTTGTCGGAGATGTTTTCCGCCATTCCATCACGAATGTGCGGATTCTTCAATCCTCCCTCAATAAACTTAGGCTTCAACTCTGCCAGCATGGCAAAGATCTTCTTACCCATCGCCTTACGGAGGGCATCTGACTGTCCACGAGTAAATCCAGCCAACAAACGGCTCAGAAGCATCACCTGCTCTTGATAAACGGTGACGCCATAAGTGTCATTCAAATATTTCTCCATGATGGGAAGGTCATACTCCACCTTCTCATCACCATGTTTTCTTCTAATAAACTGAGGGATGTACTCCATCGGACCCGGACGATAAAGAGCATTCATCGCAATCAAGTCTTGAATACAAGTCGGACCCAACTCCCTCAAGTACTTCTGCATTCCGGGACTTTCAAACTGGAACACCGCAATTGTGCGTCCCTCTGAGAAAAGTCGATAAGTAGCCTCGTCATCAATAGGAATGGTAAAGATGTCAAGATCTTCTCCCTTAGCATGCTTGATGTTTTCGACGCAGTTCTTCATAATGGCTAACGTCTGCAAGCCAAGGAAGTCCATCTTAATCAGGCCTACACTCTCGATAACATGTCCGTCGTACTGCGTCACCAATACATCTCGGCCCGTTTCACGGTCTTTGACCGTACACATCGGAGCGAACTTTGTCAAATCATCCGCACCAATGATCACACCGCAGGCATGGATACCGATTTGACGGTTCGTATCCTCCAATTGAGAGGCATATTTCAGCATTGAAGAGACATTCTCGTCGTCCGAGTTATACTCCTCAATCATCTCCTTCACCAGTTTAAGACAGTTCTTCAGTTTTACTTTCGGAGCCTTCTTCTTCTCTTCGGCAAAAGTCTTACCGGTTTCCGGATCCACAAAATCATCGAACTTGTCAGGCACATAACTTTTCAGTTGGGCCACTTTAGGCAACGGTATGCCCTGCACACGCGAGACATCGGCAATGGACGATTTAGTAGCCATCGTACCATACGTAATGATACGCGCCACCTTCTCCTTGCCGTACTTTTCAGTCACCCATTCCAAAATCTTTCCCGTATCTTCAAAGTCCACATCAATATCGGGCAATGAAATACGGTCCGGATTCAAGAAACGCTCAAACAGCAAATCATATTTCAAAGGGTCCAAATCGGTGATTTTCAAGCAATAGGCCACCACACTTCCGGCTGCCGATCCACGACCTGGTCCCACATACATTTTTAATTCTTCACGAGCCGCACGAATATAATCGCTCACAATCAAGAAGTAGCCAGGGAAACCCATCGTCTTCATGATGTGCAACTCAAAAACGATACGTTCGCGCTGCTCTTCCGTCAACTCCTCTCCGTAACGTTCACGAGCACCCTCCCACGTCAACTTCGCCAAATAATCAGCCTCCAACTTGATACGGTATAACTTTTCGTATCCGCCAATCTTCTTTATTTTGGCTTCAGCGTCCTCTTGCGACATAACTACGTTTCCCTTTTCATCTTGGGTAAATTCATCGAAGAGGTCTTTATCCGTCAAGCGTTGACGATATTCCGCTTCCGTACCAAACGATTCAGGGATTTCAAATTTCGGCATGATCGGGCCAGACTCAATAGAGTAAACCTCCACCTTGTCGGCTATCTCCATGGTGTTGGCCAACGCCTCAGGATAATCAGGGAAAATAGCAGCCATTTCATCTGGCGTCTTTAACCACTCCTGTTTTGTATAGTGCATACGGTTAGGGTCATTCAACTCCTTACCCGTTGAAAGGCAAATCAAACGGTCGTGAGCCTCGCCATGATCCTCTTCTACGAAATGGACATCATTCGTGGCAATTAATTTCGTATTTGTCTTCCTGGCAATCGCCACCAAATGAGGAATCACCTCTTGCTGACGAAGGAAAGTTCCCGTCTCAGCATTCGGCTTGTTCGTCTCATGGCGCTGCAACTCAATATAATAATCGTCGCCGAAAAGGTCTTTAAACCAACGGGCAGAGGCTTCTGCCTCCTCCAGTTTACCTGCAATAATCAGTTGTGGGATTTCCCCACCCAAGCAAGCAGAACAGACAATCAACCCTTCGTGGTATTGTTGTAGAAGGTTCTTGTCAATACGCGGACGGTCATAAAAACCATCCGTATAGGCGATGGAAGAGAGTTTACAAAGATTCTTGTATCCCTCCTTGTTTTTCGCCAAGAGAATCAAGTGCCAACCACTGGCATCCACACGCTGTTCCCTTCCCGTCTCAGGGTTGACCACCTTCACATCCTTGTCCTTATCGTAAAGGGTACGACGGGCGCAATAGGCTTCAATTCCGATGATCGGTTTAAAAGGGACCTCCTTCTCCATCTTCGCCTTTAAGGCTTCAATGTCTTGGGCAAGAGCGGCCTTTTTTTCTTCATCCGTCTCATCCTTGAAAGACTTCTCCAAATCCTTCAGTTTCTTTTTTGAAGCGCCATTCACCTTCCCTGCATAATCCGTCAACTCCTTGATTCCAAACATATTTCCATGATCGGTTAATGCCATAGCGTTCATTCCGTTTGCTCGACATTTATCGACCAAATCAGAAACTTTTGACATACCATCAAGGATAGAGAAATGAGAGTGAACGTGCAAATGGGTGAATTGAGTCATATCTATTGCTTTTAATTTCTACAAAAATAAAGAAAATAAATCGGTTTAGTAAAAAAAGAAGAGCAGACGTTTTCAACAGAAAGACGTCCGCCCTTATTTATCAAACGATGGAATCAACCATCAGTTTTTCTTTGCTTCCTTAGCCCAAGAATCCTTCAATGCAACCGTACGGTTGAATATCAATTTTTCAGGTGTGGAATCAGAATCTGCATTAAAATAGCCGATACGTTGGAATTGGAAATGATCCAAAGGTTTTGACTCACCCAAGAACTTCTCGACATAGCATTGTTTTACCTGCAAAGAATTAGGGTTGATCATCTCCTTCATTGCTTCAAGTGCATCGCAACCTTTAGCCTCACGGATGGCAGCCATTTCATCGCGAGGATTTTCTGCCTTCCAAAGTCTATCATACAAACGGACTTCAGCGTTGAGACAATGGCCACAACTTACCCAATGGATAGTTCCCTTCACTTTACGGTCACTTCCTGGCATTCCGCTCTTCGTCTCCGGATCGTACTCGGCATAAACCTCAACCACATTGCCTTGTTCGTCCTTCTTACAACCCGTACATTTCACAATGTAAGCGTTCTTCAAACGAACTTCATTGCCCGGTGTCATACGGAAATATTTTTTAGGAGCATCCTCCATAAAGTCATCTCGCTCAATCCACAACTCCTTAGAGAATTCGATCGTATGCGTACCAGCCGACTCATCTTCCGGATTATTGATTGCGGTCATTTCCTCCACCTTCCCGTCCGGATAATTGGTAATTATCAATTTCACTGGATCAAGAACAGCAGAAACACGTGTTGCACGAGCATTCAAATCTTCGCGGACCGCACTCTCCAACAATGCGAAATCATTCAAGGCATCGTAGGTCGTATAACCGATTTTGTCAACAAAATTACGGATTGACTCCGGCGTGTAACCACGGCGACGGAATCCACACAAAGTCGGCATACGAGGATCATCCCATCCATTCACCAAATGTTCTTTCACCAAGATCAACAAGTTACGCTTACTCATCAATGTGTAGTTAAGATTCAACTTGTTGAACTCGTACTGACGAGGACGGTTGTCATCCAAATCCTTTCCTTCCTTCACCCAATCCACGAACAAATCATAAAGCGGACGGTGAGGGACGAACTCCAACGTACAGATAGAGTGCGTCACGCCCTCAAAATAGTCACTCTGGCCATGAGCAAAATCGTACATCGGATAGGCCTGCCACTTCGTTCCTGTTCTATGGTGAGGGGTTTTAACGACACGATAAATAATCGGATCGCGGAAATGCATATTAGGACTTGCCATATCAATCTTAGCACGAAGCACCATCTTTCCTTCCTCTATTTCGCCTTTGTTCATCTTTTCGAAAAGAGCCATACTCTCCTCTGCAGGACGATTACGGAACGGACTTTCAACGCCAGGTTGAGTCGGCGTGCCTTTTTGTGCGGCAATCTCCTCAGATGATTGTTCATCAATATAAGCCTTGCCCTCCTTTATCAATTTAACTGCGAAATCCCAAAGTTGCTGGAAATAGTCGGACGCATAATACTCATTGCCCCACTCAAAGCCGAGCCACTTGATATCCTCTTTAATTGCCTCGACATATTCCAAATCCTCCTTTGTCGGATTCGTATCGTCAAAACGGAGATTACAAACACCTCCATACTTCTTTGCAATTCCGAAATCCATACAGATGGCCTTCGCATGACCAATGTGAAGATAACCATTCGGTTCTGGCGGGAAACGAGTCTGTACACGGCTTCCATTTTTTCCGTTCTTAAGATTATCTTCAACAATAACCTCGACAAAGTTCAAACTCTTCTTTGGTTCTTCTGCAGTTGTATTTTCAACCATAAATATATTTTTTGGATAATTTTCGTTTTTAGTGACAATCAATTAGCCACAATGCAAAGTTAGTTTTTTATATTGAACTTGCATTCTCTATTTAAAGAAATCATCAGCCTTCTTTGAAGGGTTTTGCATCATCCAATCCAAAGATGATTTTTTTTCAATGTTCGGGACGTTCCCTTTTGAATATTATACCCTTCCGTTTCATTACAAAAAACAGACTTTTTTATCCAAATACCCTTTGTGATTTCATATCCAAAGTAATTCGGGCAAATGGTAGCCTTCGGAAAAGACACGGTGGTTTTCAATAAACTCGTTGCGGAACAGGTCACCCACTTCATGGCCCCAAACTCCGTATTTATATTTTCCACACAAACGCTCTTGCTCTTGTTCTGTAATTTCTACCAATGTAAAGTAATCATCGTTTCTGTCAGGGAACCCGTGGAAAGCGAAATACAAAACTTTGCCGTTATCAGAAGCCGTTGCATAACCAAATCGCACTTGGTTAGACAATAGTATATATTTTAGTTTCACTGGATGCTTTGTGCTGTAATCGGTTTCGGTTAAGATTTCCCAGTAATTTTGGGGCAAATATACATTCTCCACCGGTATTGCAGCATAGAAAAATGGGGCGACATCTCTCGATGGGAATAGATGCCAATAACCGTCAACCACTAAAAACTTAATCTCGGGATGGCACTTGGCAAACTTGATAAAATCTGCTACATTTTCTTCCAAAATCTTCTCGTCATCATTTTCATGTATGATATACTGTTGACCATTCAGTCCGTTCGGAAGGTCATTTTGAAACACTACATGGCACTCCCCTTCTTTTATGTTTGTTCCTTTTCTGGGGGCAATTCTATTAGTAAAGTTTACCTTTTGTTCCATACCATATCTGTCTTTTGTTCGCATGCTTCAACTTTAGAAATTGATTACAACAAAAATAGCAAATAACCTTATATAAAAAAACATCAGACTTCGGCCTGTTGTGATTCTGTTTCCATTCCAATCAAAAAAAACAAAACGGGTAATGAGACAATCGTCACACAACCCGTCTCTATTGAGGACGAGTATAAAAAAGGGATATTCCTTGGGGATGAATAAAAAAAGGAACGTCCCCTTGAAAAAAAGGGACGCCCCTTAGATAAAAATAGAGACGCCCCTTGGGGACGTCTCTACGTTAGTTTTATCGTCTCAACAA
>JAKSLA010000079.1 GCA_024401455.1 Paludibacteraceae bacterium
TTTTCAACTCTTTGTCTTTTGCGTCGAATTCAATGGCAAAAGTGAGTAGTTCCTTATCCTCCGAGAGGAAAGCTGAATGAGTTTTTGTCATATCTATCGTTTTCCAAGGTGCTAAACAAACGTTTTTTTTGTTTGTGTAGTTTATATTTATATTTCATAAATTCATGATTTCTAACTTTTATGTGTTTTGTTATAAAAGAGATTCTTTATCTTCGGCTTTATCTTTTGATAGACCGCACTGCCTTTCTTGTTGTCGTTAAACAATTTGTTTATCTTGGAACTAACTTGAGCAAGATTTGTGGAAGATTTTATAATCTCAACGATTGCCTTCAAATTTTCATCGGAACAATTCTTTATTGTCAGAACGCTTCTCAACTTATTGGCAGTCATGTCTTGCTTCTCAAATATGGTATGGACATAATCCTTGATGTATCTGTATAGTTGTTGACCTTTTTGAACTCCTCCTATACGGCTAAGTCCACGACAAACATCGCCAACTTTGTCAGATTTCGCAATAATCTCAATTATTCCAGTTATTGTTTCATCGCTACAGATATCAGCAGGTATCATGCTTCGCAATGTCATAACCTTTTCGTCGGTCTTGACCTCTTTTTGACAAATTTCTTTAGTTACTGCTTCTTGTCCTTTCTCTTCATCCAGTAAGACAGCCAAGTCCTTGTCTCCTCTGATGTTGATTTGACGAGTCACATTAATTCCATTTCTTGTAAAGGATGTGACAAGGCTGTCATAACCTTTGTCTTTAGAAACAATGTGAAAGGTGTCTGATGGAGATTTTGCGGCAGCAAATCCAAGAAAGCCAGCAAGCTGTATGTCAAGAGCATCACGTTGCCCGTTGTCTGCCATTTCAAATCTCCATGTCACATAAAGTGACAAGCCAGCATAGAGCGAGTCAAAAGAAGACAACATCCTCATCCGAGAATTGAACACATGAACCACAATCGGTTCTCTAATCTCGTCCAATCCAACAAGTCCGTCTTCGTGGACATTTTCATAATCTACAAAATATTGCTTCATAGGAAGTTGCTTGTTGTACAATACATTTAAATTTTTTTAGAATCTATGTATTGTCACTATCATTAATGTTGGGAATTAAATATACTTCTAAAAGATTTAATAATTAGTCTGATAATAGTCTATGTTAAGCTTTATCAAAAATAATCATAAAAACATTGGACTCCATAAAAACAAAACGTGAATACAGTAAATATCCGACAACAAATGCTTTTTTCCTCTCATCTTTCTAATTTGTAAACTGTCAAAATACATGTTTTCACGAAGTTTCAAAAACAAATTTTGATAAATCATAGATTACAAAAATGAAAAAATGCATTTAGTTGACATCTTAAGATACAAAAGTTTCCTTGGCGTTCCATATGTCATGATTTTTCACCTTAATTGGTTGTTGCTACCAAATACAAAATGGATTATGACAAAGGTAAGCGTTAAAGATGAAAACATATTCGATTTTGGTGGAGTTTATGTTGTTGACACCATTTTTTTTCATTTGAAATATATGGCAAAAGTGAGTAGTTCCTTCTCCTCTGAGAGGAAAGGGGCAGCGTAACTGCGGTCTTTGATTTGTTCGTTTGCAGCGTCAAGACCACCGTTTGACGTCATCTTCAACTCGAAGATTGCGTTTCTCCATTTGGTCTTGCAGACGATGTCCATTCTGCCCGTAGCGATTGAGACTTCTGTCTGAGGTTTGAAACCGCATAGGAAAAGCACCTGCACAAGTATGAACTGGAATCTCTCTTCTATTGCCTTTGACGTTTTGTCCTGTGAATATGGAGTTCCAGCCACCAATGCTTGAAGAGACTAGATTACTTGTGCTTTCTCGCTTGCACATCTAAAAACTTTTCTATAACTTTCCTCTGATTATCGGTGTGATTTGTTGGATAATTGTTCTTCCCTTTATTGGTTGGTGCCTTTGAAGTTACGGAATTTATTTGCATATTTAATTGATGATTAGTGTTTTAGTGTAGATTTGGAGAGGTTTAAGCCCTCTCAATTTTAGTTTTGAATTAAAAATTAAACAACCCCTAATTCATATGTTTACCCCAAATTTAAAAATCTGGATTTTTCTCCCCATCATTTTTACGATTATCACATCGTGTGTAAATTCGGGAGATTCAGTGAAGCCGAAGAGAGAGACACCGGAAGAGTTCGAGTTTTTCCAAGATTGTAGTTCTTATTCTGCTTGTTTTCGCGTCTTTGCGAAAAGTGATGAGAGTCTGTACGATTATAAGCCATATGCTTTGATGATAGGTTGGATGGATACTGCGAGATGCTATTTTTCGCCTATAACTGCCTATCGATTAAAACATAAGTCGGGAAAATACGTCTCGGTGGAAAATACGGATGACCAGCTATTGTCTTATTGGGAGTTCCGCGATTTTGTCCATTATAGCCTAACTTCATATAAAGATACGGTTGTGAATTTAGACATTGATCTTCGTCCTTTTAAGGAAAAGGGTAGGATAAATTTTGCGGGTACATATTATCCATTCTTGTTTTTGGATGTTACGTTTGATGGCCGTCCGGAATTGCTTGTGAGAAAGAATAGTAGTAGCGTTGACAGTTACTATAATGTCTATGAATTGACGGATTTAGGACCTCGTAAATTAAATCAAGAACCTTATATTGCATTCAAAACAACGGTTTCAAGTTGGATGCTTGGCTCTGGAACCGTCATCGACTATGATAAAAAGCAGATTGTTCAGACAAAACTAAAAGAGGGCTCTTGTGCTTGTCATGGTACATTTGTATATGTGACATATACTTACGATGAAAAAACAGAAGGCCTTACCCGAACAATCGAAATGAAGGATTATGAGGTAGGTGAACATTAGAAAAACGAAACCCTCATAGGAATTTTCAGATTCGTAATTCTTTTCGCTTACGGCGAGCATTTTACCACCTCCGTTGCCTCCAAATCGATTTACGGGTCAGATCGTGTGGCTTGCGGCGTTATTTCATTGCCTTGACGGCATCGATGAGTTTATCCAATAGAGGAACTAGTCTTTCCAGTTCCTCTATGCTTATGCCATTTTCAATGACCGACTTTGTCAGGCAGTTGGGCACCTCCTTTATTTGCTCCTCCAATCGTTTGCCTTCACTGGTAAGGGAGATGATTCTCTGGCGACTATCGGCCGCACTCTTCTGACGCACGATAAGACCTTGCTTTTCCATTCGTTGCAAAAGTGGTGTAACCGTATTCGTTTCGAGATGAAGCCTCTCCGTTATTTCTGAAATGACGCGGTTGTCGTTCTCCCATAGTTGCATCAACACTAAATATTGTGGGTAGGTGATGCCGAATTGTTTGAAGTAGGGTGAATAACAGGCCGTAAACAATCGGGCCGCCGTGTAGAGACGGAAGCACAACTGGTTGTCAAGTTTGAGTTGCGGGTACATTGTGTCTTATTACTTATCGTTATACTTTTTGCATGCCGTTTCCTTTGCCTGATTCATCGCTTCTTCAAAAGTTCAGCCACAAAGGACTCGATTTGATTGGGCGAAACGGTAGGGGCGAAGCGTTTTACCACATCACCTTGTCGGTTTACAAGGAATTTTTCGAAGTTCCACTTTATATCCTTGGCATTACCACTCTTGCCGTTGATTTTAGAACTGAGCCCAATCATCAGTTTCATAAAGAAATTGCCACCCTCCTCGCGTTTGGATTGAGCATTTTTTAGGAATGTGTAAAGCGGAGATTCGTTGCATCCGTTTACGTCAATCTTCTTGAAGCGTGGGAATGTCGTGTCGTATTTCAAAGTGCAGAAGGAGTTGATCTCTTCGTCATCCTCCTTGGCTTGCTCCATAAACTGGTTGCAAGGGAAGTCGAGCACCACGAACCCATCCGTTTTATACTTGCGATATAGTGCCTCTAAGGCTTCGTACTGAGGAGTCAATCCACAGCCGGTTGCCGTGTTCACGATCAACATTACTTGCCCTTTGTATTGCTCCAATGTGGTTTCAATGTCTTGCTGGTTCTCTCTCTTCAGAACCTTGATTTCATAAATACTCATACCTTAATTATTTATCGTTTGCGATTTATTTATATCAATATTGATGATAATAGATACTCATCTAATTGAATT
The DNA here is from genome assembly GCA_024401455.1 of Paludibacteraceae bacterium. GTDB lineage: Bacteria > Bacteroidota > Bacteroidia > Bacteroidales > Paludibacteraceae > RGIG10190. The sequence goes on from JAKSLA010000079.1 coordinate 4,119, forward strand.
ACTGTGCAAAAGTAATCAAATAATTATATATCGCACACGATATTTAATTGATTGTTTCAATAAGGCGATTGACAAGGTTGCGGGGGAATAAAAAGGGAGACACCCCATGGGGACGTCTCTACAGCAGCGCATACTTCAAGATGAAAAGCACAGCCAGTATGATGGTGCTTGTGGTCACATTGTTGCAAGGATTATCTTCCTTTAGCGACCCCGAGAAGAGATGAATAGCGACATAACTGATTACACCGATAAGTATGCCGTCTGAAATGCTATAGGTCATTGGCATAAGTGCAATGCAGAAAAAGCAAGGTATGGCTATGGCATATTTCGTGAAATCAATCTTGCCGATGCCTCCCATCATCATGACGCCAACCAAAATGAGGGCTGGAGCAGTCGCTTGACCGGGTATGCATAGGAACAGTGGAGCGAAGAACAGCGACAAGAGAAAACAAAAGGCTGCTGTGGCGGCCGTCAGTCCAGAGCGTCCGCCGGCTTCCACGCCGCTTGCACTCTCCACAAAAGTCGTAATGGTGGAAGAACCAAGGCATGCACCTATCGTAGTGCCCACTGCGTCGGCCATGAAGGCTTTGCCCAATGAATGAATGTTCCCTTTGTCGTCTATCATTCCAGCACGGCCTGCCACGCCTATGAGGGTTCCCATCGTATCAAACATGTCGATGAAAAGGAAGGTCATCACACAAATGGCCATATCGATGGACAAGATGCTGCTCCACTCGAATTGCATCACGATGGGAGCGATAGATGGTGGCACGTCTATGATGGACGAGCAATGCGTCACTCCGATAGGAATTCCAACCAATGTGGTGGCAATGATGCCTATAAGCAGTGCGCCTGTTATCTTTTTCACCAAAAGCACGGCACTCACAAAGATTCCGAAGATGGCAAGTAGAACAGCAGGATCCTTCAAATTGCCGATGGTGACAAATGTGGCTTCACTACTTACTACAATGCCCGCACTTTTCAGTCCGACGAGAGCGATAAATAGGCCAATGCCTGGCGAAATGGCGCTACGCAACACTAAAGGGATGGCGTCCACCATCTTTTGCCGCAGTCCGGTCAGCGTCAGCAAAATGAATATGAGGCCCTCTATCAGCACAGCCGTTAATGCAAATTGCCAAGTATATCCCATGGTAAGAACCACGGTGAAAGCAAAAAAAGCGTTCAGGCCCATGCCAGGTGCAAGTACAAAGGGAAGTTTTGCGTATATGGCCATGACAAGCGTGCTGATAACCGCCGCAATGCAGGTGGAGGTAAACACAGCGCCTTGGTCCATCCCCGTAGAACTAATGATACTTGGATTAACAGCCAAGATATAGGCCATGGTTAGAAAAGAGGTTATGCCGCCCACAATTTCCTTTTTTAGGGTCATTGTCTTGGCGTCGAAACCGAAAAGTTTTAATAATTTGTTCATATTTGGTTGATGTTTTTATGTGCAGACACATTTAGATTTGTCGTTCCTTTGACAAGCCTTGCAGAGAAGTCCATTCCCCTTGTAGAACTTCCTGTATATGCGGATATAAAATTATAAATATAATTTCAAACCATAGATAGAATAGACAAGATTCTATCTGTGATAGTGATGAATTCAAGGCTATGCTAAACTGTGACTTTTTCGCTTCAATGCTAAGTGCTAACGTTTCAAAACGTAATGAAATAGGAGGATTTTTGCCCTTGTTAAATCTTCTTCCTCTTTTTGTACTACATTCTCATTTTTTTTCGTTATTTTGCCTTTAATTCTCATTTTACTGAATAAAGGGGATTCTTATAAATTGCCTTGCGGTGATGAATCCTTAAAACAACGGGCGATTGTGTGTTGCCTGAAATGTAGAACTTAGCGTTTAAAATTATGCAGAATAGAAAACTGTTGTGTGGTTTTTTAGCCATTTTGGCTGTCGGGGTTGCTTGGACTATCTTTCATAGGGAACCTTCGAAAGAAAAGTATTTGGTAGAACAAGGTCGTGTACATGGGACGATGTATAAGATTTCTTATCAGGCACCTACGGGGATGCCGGTGACGGCAAGCCTGGATAGCCTTTTCCATGCTTTTGATTTGTCGTTGTCCACATTCAATGATAGTTCGATCATATCTCGAATCAATAGGAATGATTCGACGGTAGAAGTGGACGATTGGTTCGCCTCTGTCTTTAATACCGGTCTGGAGGTTTCGGCCAATACGGATGGCGCATTTGATATGACGGTCGCTCCGTTGGTGAATGTTTGGGGCTTTGGATTCAAGAAGAGCGAGAGCGTTACTCCTGGCAAGGTGGATTCTATCTTGAAGCATGTTGGCTACCAAAAGGTGAAACTGGTGGACAAAAAAGTAGTCAAGGAGGATACCGCCATAATGTTGGATGCGGCGGCCATAGCCAAAGGGTTCTCATGCGATGTGGTAGCCCAATATTTGGAGAGCAAAGGTGTGACCAACTATTTGGTGGATATAGGCGGCGAGTTTGCCATTAGGGGACTTAATTCTCAAGGTAAGCCTTGGGCTATCGGCATTGAGAAACCAATTGAAGATAGTACGATGATGCATTCTGAGTTGCAGAGTGTGATTTGTATGTCGGACAAGGCGGTGGCAACATCGGGCAACTACCGTCAGTTTTATCATAAGAACGGTAAGAAGTATTCGCACACGATTAATCCTCATACAGGTTATCCTGTTGATCATAATCTTTTGAGTGCCACTGTTATTGCTCCTGATTGTAAGACGGCAGATGCGTATGCAACGGCGTTTATGGTGATGGGCTTGGAAAAGAGCCTTTTGCTTGCTAATCGTATGCAGGATTTGGATGCTTATTTCATCTATGAGGATGAGTCGGGCAATATGTCCGTTCAATATACGGATGGGTTCGCCCAATACTTCCCGAATGATGCGGAAATAGCGGCAACTCAAGAAAAGTAATGTCTCCAAGGATTGAATGGCAAGCTAAAGAATAGAAGGGTTAAAATGTTGTCGTGGCGCCGAATTATCGTTGTGTTGTGCCTCTTGGGGTTCTTTGCTGGACTCCAGGCTCAGCGTCGTGTGACTTGTGAAAGTTATTCCGTAGAGGATGGACTTCCTCAAAATTCGGTTTCCGATATGGTACGCGACAAAGAGGGCTTTGTTTGGTTTGCCACGCGCGACGGACTTTGCCGTTTCGACGGATATTCGTTTCTCAACTATAAGGCAAGTTCTAAACAGATAGGGCGAAGTGTTAGTAACCAGTTCGAACGCTTGCTTTCTGATGAGCAGGGTTTCATTTGGGTGCTTAACGATATTGGTCAAGTGCTTCGATTCAACCCTCCGTTGGAAACTTTTGAAATCGTCCCTTCAATTGCCGAGAATAAAGGTGATAACTATTTGACGGTGAAGCGAATGGAACGTTTGCTGGATGGAAATGTTTGGTTGACGGGATACTCCAATGGTTGTGTAAGGATTACAACGGATTCGACCAGTAACTTGTCCTCCACGTTCTTTTGTACGCATCGTGAAGAGAAGACTGGGCATTCTGTCCACTCTCTTTATTGTGATGCAGACAAGCGTGTCTGGATAATGACGGACAATGGCATTGCCCTTATTCAACCTGGAACTGATGATCCTGCCGGATATTTCTTACACTCTTCCGATTCCGTGCCGACACCGGTTTTTGCAATGACAGAATTGGAGGGCGAATTAGTGGCTTCTGCTTCTAACGGAATGCTTTTCCGATATGATAAAAATTTGCATAGGTTTTCGGAATTCGGCTTGGGCTCGAATAACGATATGAATAATATCATCGCAATCGCAAAGCATACTTGTTTTGTCTCTACCTCTAATGCCGGCTTCTTTGTGGTTGACTTATCCACAGGCGAGAAAAAATATCAAGGCACTCCTTGTGGGCGTCATTTGACGGGAATCTCCGCTTCGTGGAAGGATGCCAACGGGGATGTTTGGTTTAAGGCCGAAGGGTATGTGGGCTATTTCTGCTATGATGTAAAACAGGAGAATTGTCTCTATTACCCGTTTTTGTATCAAGGTCCCCTTGCTACGGACAAATTTTCCAACTCTTTGCACTTCTTCTCTTTCTTGGACGACCGGGATGGGCTTTGGCTGTTGCCTAAAGCGAAAGGGAATGCGCAGAGTACACTTTCCAACCGTCCTTACTTCAAAGATGATGCATCGGGAAAACAACTCTATCCGAAGGTGGTGCATCGTTCGTTTGCTGATACGATGGGGGTCGTTTGGTTCGCTTCGTCAAACAGAGGGTTGATGAAGAGTGTCGTTTCGGATTCCTACTTTTCGTTTTCTCAATGTGAAAACTCTTCGGAATATACCGAGTCGAACGACCTTTTGGCATTGATGGAGGATGCGTCGGGTAGGCTGTGGATTTCGTCGCAGGACGGGTGCGTTCGTCTTTTCGGGGCGGACTCCACCTTTTTAGGCTTCTTGAGTGTGGATGGTTCTATTCAGCGGGAGAATCGTTGCTTTGATGATGTTCATTCCATCTATCAAGATCGTTCGGGAAGAGTTTGGTTGGGTGCTGAACGCTATGTTTATCGGTTGACGCCTGCGGGGAAGTCCTTCTTGGTGCGTCGATATCCGTTGACGAATAATTCGCGCGACCGCAATCTTTATCCTGTGATGGATATTTTGGAAGACAGCCATCTTCGCATTTGGCTTGCAACAAAGGATGGAGGACTGATGTTAATAGAAGATCCTAACGCAACCAATGTGTCCGTCGTTGATAGGACCAACCGATTGAAAGGAAATTATCCTCCGAGTGTTTTGCTGACTCGTTGTCTGTTGGAGGATTCGTATGGAAATATCTGGTTGGGTTCGAATGAGGGTATAACTACCTTTTCAAATGAGTTTGAAAAACCGGAGGACATCAAGTTCTTTTTCTATAATTCGGAAAACTCCAATTTGGATAATAGTTGTATCTATGACATCTATCAGGATTCGGATGGCTTGATGTGGTTTGCTTCGTTTGGTGGAGGACTTTTCCAAAACCGTTCGGCGTTCTATTTGGGCGATACCCCCGATTTTATCTCTTATAGCAAATCGAATAAGCGGTTCCCTTCCGATTTGTTGCTGGGCATTCAGGAAGCGGAAGATGGCTCCCTTTGGGTGGCAGCAGAGGATATGATTGTGAGGTTTGATCGAAAGGAGAGGGTGGCCGAACCTTTTGGTAAAATTCGAGGCGTGGATAATGTGGCTTTTGCGGAAAGGACAATATTGAAGATGAAGTCGGGCAGGATGATTGTCGGTTCCAGTTCTGGATTCTATTCCTTCTCCCCAAACAAGATGGAACAACCGCTTTTTGTGCCGCAGATTGTTTTCACTCGTTTCTTGTTGTCTAATAAGGTCGCTCAAGTTGGCGCTGCTGGCTCACCTTTGCAAAAGACGGTCAATAACATTTCCGAATTGGTGCTTGAGTCCGACCAGAAAGATTTCTCGATTGAGTATGCAGCCCTTGATTTTCGCAATGCTTCGTTTATCCAATATGCCTACAAGTTGGATCATTTTGAGGACGATTGGAATTATGTGGGCGATAAGCGCGTGGCTTCTTATACCAATTTGCCGAAGGGGGAATATACCTTCCGAGTGCGATCGACGAATAGCGAGGGCTTGTGGCTTACGAACGACAGAGTGCTGAAAGTGATCGTCCTTCCGTCATTTTGGGAGACGGGTTGGGCCATTGCCCTTTATGTCTTCTGTGGACTTCTTTTGGCAGGCGTGATACTCTATGTCCTCTTCTCTTTTTATCGTTTGCGCTCTCGTATGGCATTGGATAGGGAGATGTCGGCGTTGAAACTGCAGTTTTTTACTGATGTCTCGCACGAACTGCGTACGCCCTTGACGTTGATTGCCGCACCGTTGGACAATGTATTGGCGAAAGGTCAACTGCAGGAACGTGACAAGGAGCAATTGGAGGTGGTACGCACGAATGCCAATCGTATGTTGCGTTTGATGAATCAGATTTTGGATTTCCGAAAAATCCAGAACAACAAAATGCGTCTGCGCGTAGAGCGGACTCGGTTGGGAGAGTTCGTCGCCTCTTGTAGTTCCAATTTCTTGAAGATTGCGGAGAATAGGGAAGTGAGATTCTCTATCTCAGACAATACAAATGGGGCTACGTTTTGGGTGGATAGAGATAAAATTGATACGGTTATATTCAATCTTTTGTCCAATTCGTTTAAGTTTACGCCTTCCGGGAAAGCTGTTGCCGTATCTATTTTCTTGGAAAATGGCGAATGTGTTATTCGTGTGAAGGATGAAGGGTGTGGAATGCCAAAGAATAAGATTCCTGTGATATTTGAGCGTTTCACGACTTTGCAGGCTTATTCGTTGACAAGACAGGCGGGGACGGGTATCGGACTCTCTTTGGTGAAGGAAATCGTAGATATGCACAAGGCAACAATCTCGGTGGATAGCGAATTGAATGTCGGCTCTACATTTGAAGTTCGTATTAAGCCAGGTACAGACCATTTCGACGACCATTCGGATATCATTATATGCGATGACGAGTTGCCAGCCAATACCCATACAGAGGGGGACGTTGAATTGTCGGCTCCTTCGCAACTGACGCTTTTGGTGGTGGAGGACAATGAGCAGTTGAGGGAGTTCTTGGTATCTATCCTTTCTAAACGATTCAATGTCATTGAAGCGCCTAACGGAAAGGTCGGATTGGAGGTGGCTCTACGGGAGATGCCCGATTTTATATTGACGGATATAATGATGCCAGAAATGGATGGCGTCGAAATGACGCGAACCATACGCGAAAATACGAAGGTTTCACATATTCCTGTTGTACTCCTCACGGCGAAGACCGATATGCAGAGCAAATTGGAATGTTTGCGTATTGGGGCAAATGACTATATTACTAAGCCGTTCAGTATGGCCTATTTGGAGGCCCGCATAGATAATATCCTTGAAGAACGTCAGAAATGGCAAGAACGCTATCGCCGTGAGTTGATGGGCGGTGTTCAGGATGCGGGAGGAAACGGTTTTCGTATGAGTCCGGATTATGCTATTGGAGAAGAGGAAACTTCTCCTATCATGGATCAGGCCCAGAGTGCCGATGATGCTTTTATGAAGGAGGTCGTTTCGCTTATTGAGAAAAATCTGGACAATCCGCAGTTCTCTGTCGATGACATTCAGGATGCATTGAAAGTGAGCCGTTGGCATCTGCTTTCTAAAGTGAAGGTGTTGTTGGGTATAACGCCAAATGAATTGATAAGGGAGACAAGGTTGTCTGCCGCAGCCCAATTGATCCGTTCTGGTAAATATAGCATGACGCAAGTGGCCTATATGATAGGAATGACTGATTCCCGCTATTTTAGCCGTTGTTTCAAGCAAAAGTTTGGTGTTACACCTACGGAATATAAGGAAGCGTCAGAAAAGGCGTGAAATAGGGGTGGTGGGATTATTGCAACCACAGATTTTGCAATGTAGGAAAAACAAATGATAAATACAAGTCGAAAATCGTTGGTCGTTCTCTTTTTTCCTCCTATCTTTGAAGTAGTAAACAAACAGCAGAATTGTCGCATCGTTAAATTGATTGTTAAACTTAACATCTAAAAAACTTTACGGGTTGAACTGACATTCAATGGCGGGCCACACCTTCGGGTTGTCACAGGACACGGTGGATTACAAAGAATGTTAAAAGCCCAAATCCTTATTCATAGGAGTTTAATTTAATCTCGGTGCGACATATTTTTAGGGCGATCTGATGATCGCCCTTTTTTGTTCGCCCCGCACGAACTATTCTAACGGGAGCAAGTCCCTAAACCGCATAGAAACTTCATTTTGACATACTCAAACTTTCACCCAAAATGAATAAAAAGAAAGGTGACATTCGTAGTCGCCCACATTGTGATTTGTTCGCTCTGCATCGGTCAAAAAATAACGTCTGTGAATCATTTGTCCGCCTTTGCTTCTGTTCGTATATAGACATACTCTATTCTACAGTTTCTATCAATTCGTTTTCCTTATGAAGAACACTTTTGTTATTTTGGTATAAATAGTGAAAAGAAAACAAAGTTTGATATTGATGTTTTTATGGATGCGATGGATGCGTTATATTATTTCCCCAATGTCTTGCGTGATTTAGTTGCTTTGCGTATATTTGTAGTGTTTAAAAATAAGATATATTTATGAAAAAGATTAACATGTTATTAACTTCTCTATTTTTTGTTTCTTCTTTAAGTGCACAAATGGAGGAAAGTGGAGAAGAAAGTGAGATTATGCTAACACTTAGTTCTGTTTCTCAAACATTTCCGGGTGGAGTAGGAATAACCATACCATCGACAGCGTCTAACGGTGCTAAATTTATTGACTGTCAATCTGATAAGAGTGGTTCCACCTTCTCTTTGTCTCAAGATTGTAAAATGGTGGTTTATTCGCCTGTTACGACAGGAGATTGGATGTCGTTTAAAACTAGTTCTTCTCCAAATTTTGCAGTGAGTAAGTCCGGTGTAGTTAGTGGTGCAGGTTTAATTGTTTATCCGACAACAGTTAACACAAATGCACCTCATTTGTCTCTTACATATGATAATGCAAATAGCAGATTTAAAATTTCAACAGAGTCATATATGAATACTGTCTATGATATTTATTTTGCAGCGTCGAATTATTATTTTGATAAGGGTGATATGTATGTTAATGGAAAATTGACATGTAAGGATAAGTTAAAGGTGGAAGGATTGGAAACTTCATATATCAATGCAGATATGATGAAAACTGACAATTTAGTGTTGAAAATGGATCATGCAGCAGACTTTGTTTTCGATGAAACCTATCAGTTAGAGACATTGGAAAATGTAGAAATTTATGTTAGAAAGAACAAGCATTTATCAGGAGTTCCATCAGCATCTCAACAAGCGAGTGAAGGTGTTGATGTTGCGGAAATGAACAATATTCTTCTTCAGAAAGTTGAAGAGTTGACTTTGTATATGATTGAGTTGAAGAAAGAAATCGAATTTTTAAAGAATCGCTGAATATGAAAACTTATAAGTTGGGATTTCCTTTCTTTTGTCTTTTATTCGTTGTGTCTCTATTTTCTTGTGCAATAATTGGTCAAGAAGAAGACGAGGAGTTATGTTATCTTTATAAATTAAAAAAAACAACATACGAAGGTTTTTTTTTTTTTATGTATAAAGATGGGAAATTGAGTAGTACTGTTGTT
>JAKSLA010000008.1 GCA_024401455.1 Paludibacteraceae bacterium
TGATTGTTACCGTATATGTGCCGGCTGTGGTTGGTGTACCGCTGATCTTGCCAGCAGCAAAAGTCAATCCGGCCGGCAAAGTACTGGTCGTAACCGTTGCGTTCGCACTGGTGATTACGACTGGAGTAATCGCTGTATTTGCACAAACGGTTTGTGACAAGTTTGTGGCAGACAACTCCACCAATGGGTTAACCGTCACCACAACATCATCAGATGCCGTACAACCATTGGCATCAGTAACCGTTACCGTATAAGTAGTGGTTGCCGTTGGGGTTGCAGTAACCGCAGCCGTATTGGTATTGTCCAATCCTGTTGAAGGAGACCAAACATAAGAAGAGGCTTTGGCCGAAGTTGCCGTCAAATCAACAGATGCGCCTTTACAGATTGCTACATCCGCTGGAGCCGTAACATTCAAATCATTGGCAGGAATGACAACCACAACATCTTTGGTCGATGTCTTGTTGCATGCCCCCTTCACCGTTACGGTCACAGTTATATTTTGTGCAGTGGCTGTTTGTGTATATTTCGTTCCTGCCGCAACACTTTGTCCGACAAATGTAACCGCACCACCACATGGATCAGAAGAAGCCGCCAATGTCGCTGCCTCCAAATCTGGAATTGAATATTGGCAATTAGTAGCCTCCAACGCAGCAGGCACTGTAATCGCACCAATAGCAGGGGCCTCGCCTACCGTCCATGTATAATCTACCGAAACAGGTGTAGCCGCAACGCCACAACTATTCGTATAGGTAGCCGTATAGGTTCTTGTATGATTGCAACCGACTACATTATCTGTTGACGCCACCGTTGCAGAAGCAGAGACATTACAATCATCTGTAACGGTAAAATCAGCAGCTGTCAATGCTGGGATCGATGCTGGGTCACAACCTAAATCACGGCCCGACTTCTTCGCTACAATAACAGGAGCCGCAGGTGCTTTTACTGAGATAGTGGCAGTTGCCGTATTACTTTCACATCCATTGCCATCTACCACATTCAATGAAATCGGATAATCCTTTTCGCATGGTGAGGCAGGAATCGTCACATGAGTAGTATAAGAAGCGCCCGTCTGCGATATTTCCTTCTTGTCAAACGTCAAATCGCCATTCCATACATATTTATAATCAGCAACGCCACCCGTCACACTACCTGTCACATCAAGGGTACCGATGTTTGGACAGATGGATGTTGGAAGATCGGCAATGGAGACTTCCGGCAAATCATTCACCGTAATCGTCTTATCTACATGAGACTGACAATTCGTAGTCTTATTCGTCAGTGTCAAAGCGACCATCTTCGCTCCCGAAGTTGCCCAATTAACGGTAATCCTATTCGTACCATTACCATTAATAATAGAACCGCCATCGACACTCCACACATAGGTATAATCTGACGTGTTACCCACCGTCTCTTCAATAACCAAGTCTGAATTCTTACAAACGGCATCATCAGAAGAAAGTTCTGGCACGACAGACTCCACCACATGAATAGTGACATTCTCCGCTCCTGAAGTACAAGTACCGCCCGAGAGCGTATAAACGATGTCACCGGCAACCTCTGGGGTACCAGAAACAGTGAATGTGTTTTTGCCTGTAGTCTGAGGCACATTGTAACCCAAATCCTTCGAGAAGTTGTTCACACATTGCAATGGAGTTGTTTGGTATTGTCCTCCATTATAATAAGGTGTTGAGACCTGAGCCTTCAATGTGTAAACCTTTTCCGGATCCAAACCTGCTCCCCAGTCCGGACCTTGCGCCGGTATTTGCTGCGAACCATAACAATTATGACTCGAAGAGATTACATTCCCATCCTCGTCCTCAAACGACAAATCAAAACATACCGTTGTATTGGCATCTCTAATATCCTGAGGCAAGTTGTTTGAAATATAGAAATAGATGACTCGACTATCATTATAAGCCCACTCGAAATTACCATATTCTGTACCATCATGGTGAGGAGGAATCACAATTCCGACTTGCTCACAAGGGATAACTTCCTCTGCTCCTCCTGAGGATGCGCCATCTTTCGACAATGCTGTCGTTAAGCCTGTATCATCACCCGTCTTCGTAAACGAAATGGTACCTGAATTAGACTTCACGCTCACCTCCTGGATGGGAGTTCCCAAACAAGCCGTCTGCTCCAATGTGCCTGCTAACACTTCAAAGCCTGAGCCTACTGATTTTTCCTCAAAATAAGCCACCAAATCAATTTCTTTGTTGACATTGATTTTTCTCGTCTTGTCAGTCACGCCATCGCTCCAACGGGAGAATTCGTGACAAGTAGCAGGACGCGCAGTAAAGGTAACAGATTGGTTACAATAACCCGTTGTGAATCCTGATGACTTTTCTGCGCCATCTGACACAATTGAAACAGTACCCTTTGCTTCATCTTCTGAAACAGCATTGACTACATACGACCCATTATTGGAAAAATTTGCACGATATTCAATATTTCGATCTACAACAACCTCAAAAACTGCAGGCTCATATAAGGTTCCATTCCACCAATAATTTTCATAATATTTCCAATTGTCGAATTTCATACACGCCCCTGGCTCTGCATGATATAAAACTTTTGTACCACAAGGCACAGTTGCAGACTTGCCATAATTTACAGTTCCATCTTCCGACGTAATATACACATCTCCAGATTGACCATCCATTATATTCACTGATGCTGTATAATTATTAGCTTTTATTGTGAAAGTTTTCGAATCACAATATCCCACATACATATCATCTACATAAACGTGTGTCCTGACAATATAATCCTTCCCAGGATTAAAGACGGTAGAAGAGAATACAGAAGAAAAAGTAGCGCCATCGTCTTCACTATATTGATACGTTTTTTCCGTCACACTAGATCCTCCCGATTGAGAAACTGATATATATTTTGTTATGTCGTCAATTGTTACATAACACTTGCCTTGTTCAGGACTCAACTCCGCTGGCAAAGTTTCGTTACAGTCAAACGTAATATCACAGATAGGAATTGTTAGAGACCTAACTACAGTGCCATTTGCCTTTAAATCAAACGTTTTAGAACGATCATTACTACCGACCTTTATACTCAAATCAAATTGATGAGTTGTTGATCCGGTTTTCTTTACACCACCCAATTCATAAGTAATCGTTGGACATGCGTTCTCAACAGTAACACGTGCCGTAGTATTATTTTTGGCACAATCAGGGACATTCACTATTTGCGGGAAACACATTGGCACCGTAAGCGTTGCCGCTTCTTTTCCCACCGTACAAGTAAAATTGAGATCTCCCGTCACATTTGAAGGAACATCAAAAAGAAATTTGCCATTCGCCGTTATCTGTTTGGTACCTGTATGTCCTTTCCCATCGTCGTATTTAAGAGTAATTTTATTTCCAGAAAAATTCTCAGCAGATAATTCCAACGCGCTACCAGGGCAAAAGCATTTCTCTGTAGAGCGCAAAGTAGGAGCACTTGTCCGTACATTTATCGTTACGAAATCTTTATATACATAAGAAACATATCGATAACAAATAACAAACCAAAAGCTACCATTAGTTCTATTTCCATAATAAAAATCGAATGTACTCTTGTTGTAATCATTTGGAATCTTCACCCGCAACGAATTTTCAGTTCTACCAGCAACCGAAAGAAGGGAACCAGCAGGGCAAGCAGACGGATTACGACAAATCACGAGCGTAACACTCGAATTATTACAATCTTCCAACTTTTCCGTATTAAACTCATATTTTGAAATATCTTCGTCAAATGTAATGAGGACCTCATCACCGGGATCAGCCATTAATTTTCCATTAGGATAGGTAATCGTATAAGCAGACCAAGCGCATTGAAAGCCGACGCCCCAAAACAGCACAGCAAGCATGCATTTAACCCACGCCATTTTAACAATATTTTTGAAATCGTATGTAAATAACCCTTTCATATCGTCGTTTGTATCAAATCAAAAACAAATTTCCTTCAAAAAAAACAGCGAAAACACTCAAATAAGAACTACTAACTTACTTTCCTCCCATAGACAAAAGTTTAGCACACGAAACTGCAATTAAATGATTTACAGTTAGTTGAAGTTCATTTCTAAGCAACACCATTCTTTCATAAATATACAAGGCAAAAGTACCACTTTTTATTGAGACTTCAAAATATTGATATTTAGAATTTTACCACTCAATTGTTAAAGAAAATGATGATACCGCCAGAGAAACACCCACACAAACTTGCTGACACATGGACAAAACGACTCGGACTATTTTTCCACGAACGTTTTTTGAAATACAATGCCCTTACTTTCAATTAAAATATCTAACTTTGCACTCCAAATAAAATTCGTAGATAGAAAATGCAAAAAATTAGAAATGTAGCAATTATTGCTCACGTTGACCACGGCAAGACCACTTTGGTGGACAAGATGCTTTTGGCAGGCCAGTTATTCAAGGATCACGAGAAACCTCAAGATTTGATTCTCGACAACAACGACCTTGAAAGGGAGCGAGGTATAACAATCGTCTCTAAGAATGTTTCTATCCGATACAAAGACTACAAAATCAACATTATAGATACTCCAGGACACTCCGACTTCGGAGGCGAGGTAGAACGTGTGCTCAACATGGCAGACGGTGTACTTCTTCTTGTCGATGCGTTTGAAGGCCCAATGCCTCAAACTCGTTTCGTGCTCCAAAAAGCACTCCAAATCGGCTTGAAGCCTATCGTTGTCATCAACAAGGTGGACAAACCTAACTGCCGCCCTGACGAAGTACAAGAAGAGGTGTTCGACCTTATGTTCAACCTCGACGCTACCGAAGAGCAACTCGACTTCCCTACCATCTACGGTTCGGCTAAGAACAACTGGATGTCGGACGACTGGAAGAAGCCTCGCGAAAACGATATCACGCCAGTGCTCGATGCTATCATCGAACACATCCCAGAGCCTGAATATTTGGAGGGAACGCCTCAAATGTTGGTCACTTCACTCGACTTCTCCGCTTACGTCGGTCGTATCGCTATCGGTCGTATCCACCGCGGTTCGTTGAAGGAAAATCAAGAGGTGGCTTTGGCTAAGCGCGACGGAACTATCGTAAGATCAAGAATCAAGGAACTTCACGTTTTCGAGGGATTCGGACGTGCAAAGGTTCAGGAGGCTCACTGCGGCGAAATATGTGCCGTAGTAGGTATCGAAGGCTTCGAAATCGGCGATTCTATTTGTAGCATCGAGAACCCAGAGCCATTGCCTCCAATCGCAATCGACGAGCCTACCATGAGCATGGTGTTCGCCATCAACGACTCTCCTTTCTTCGGAAAAGAGGGAAAATTCGTAACATCAAGACATATCAACGACCGTTTGGAGAAGGAGTTGGACCGCAACTTGGCCCTTCGCGTAAAGAAAGATCCAACGGATGATAAATGGACCGTTTTCGGTCGTGGTGTGCTCCACTTGTCCGTACTCATCGAGACAATGCGTCGCGAGGGCTACGAGTTGCAAGTCGGCCAACCTCAAGTTATCATCAAAGAGATTGACGGCGTAAAATGCGAGCCTGTCGAACAACTCACCATCGACCTTCCTGACGAAGTTTCCGGTAAGATCATCGAGATGGTCGCTACCCGTAAGGGCGACATGGTTTCCATGGAGAGAAAGGGCGACCGCGTCCACTTGGAATTCAACATTCCGTCAAGAGGTATCATCGGTCTTCGTACCAATGTCTTGACGGCTTCTGCAGGTGAGGCTGTCATGGCTCACCGCTTCCTCGAATACCAACCTTACAAGGGAGAAATCGAGCGTCGTGCCAACGGATCAATGATCGCCATGGAGAGCGGAACTGCTTTCGCATACGCTTTGGATAAACTTCAAGACCGTGGTAAGTTCTTCATCTTCCCTCAAGACGAGGTTTATGCAGGACAAGTTGTCGGCGAGCACTCAAAGGATATCGACTTGGTGGTGAACGTAACAAAGGCTAAGCAGTTGACCAACATGCGTTCTAAGAGTTCTGATGACAAGGCAAGAATCATCCCTCCTGTAGTCTTCTCTTTGGAAGAGGCTTTGGAATACATCAAGGAGGATGAGTACGTTGAGGTTACGCCTAAGAGCATGCGTTTGAGAAAAATCATTCTCGACGAGAACGAGAGAAAGAAGGCTAACAGACAATAAGACAAAACATCCGAAAAGGATACACCATAGGGAGAGGATGCTCAAAAAGGGCATCCTCTTCTGTTTGTACCAGTTCCAACCTAATCATCATGGAAATAGATATTCAAAAAACGGCCGACGGCAGCCAAACGCTGTTTGTGCCTTCGCTCGAAGAGCATTACCATTCGATCAAAGGAGCCTTGACCGAATCACAACATATATTCATCCACATGGGTTTTCAGGCCTGCAAATGCGAAGAGCCACGCATATTGGAGATTGGATTCGGAACCGGGCTAAACGCTCTGCTAACCATAGAAGAAGCGGAAAAAACGCAGCGGAAAACACATTACACCTCATTAGAACGCTTTCCGCTCTCCATGGAGATCATCCAGCAATTGGACTACCCAAAATTAGTCCAGCCGCAAACAGCGGCTTTCTATCTCCCATTGCACCAAGCCCCCTGGAACGAATGGCACGAAATCACCTCACACTTTCGCCTCAAGAAGGTGGAATGCGACTTTACGCAACTAACCATTAAAGAACAATACGATGTGATTTACTACGACGCGTTTGCCCCCGAAAAACAGCCGGAGATGTGGACGCAAGAGATCTTCAACCAAATGTATGAATGTCTTGCCACAAACGGGATCCTTGTCACCTATTGCGCCAAGGGCGTGGTACGCAGAATGCTACAGTCTGCAGGATTTACAGTAGAAAGACTCCCCGGCCCTCCGAATGGGAAGAGGGAGATACTGAGGGGGAAGAGAGAGTGATGTGAATTAAGAATTAAGAGTTAAGAGTTAAGAGTTAAGAATTAAGAATTCGGTGGGGTGCTTCCCCCGTAGAGACGTTCCCATGGGCATCTCATTCCAATTAAGAATTCTATGGGTTGCGCGGCTATGCCCAACCCATAGAAAACAAAAAAGGCTCCTTTATCAAGGAGCCCTATTTTGTACGAATCAACTAATTAAAGTTTGTTGATCATCTTAGCCAACTTAGACTTCAAGTTGCTTGCCTTATTCTTGTGGATAACGTTCTTCTTAGCCAACTTATCCAACATTTTAGACACCTTTGGAAGCATGCTTGCTGCTGCTTCTTTGTCCTTAGTAGCACGAAGATCTCTTACAGCGTTACGAGCAGTCTTTGCATAATATCTGTTTTGCAAATTCTTTGTCTCTGTCTGTCTGATTCTCTTTATTGACGATTTGTGATTTGCCATCTTTTAATCTCTTTTATTGTTAGTAGCCCATAGGAGAATCGAACTCCTCTTTCAAGAATGAAAATCTTGCGTCCTAGCCGATAGACGAATGGGCCAGCCTTACTTTGCAATGATTAACCGTTGTTTCTCATTTGCGATGCAAAGGTATATACATTTGGTCAATCCTGCAAATTATAGAACAACTTTTTTTATTTATTTTTCAAAACAAATGATAACCCATTAATTTCCAATAACATCCCAACCTGTTGATTGGAGTCTTGACTTTTCACCCAAGTATCCACCATGGTGTCTTTTGGCATATTCCTCGTTGGTAAAGGCGATTTTCTTCATGGTGCCAACCACCAAAACATCACCGATTACGCTCATAACCGTAGTAGAAGTGGTCGGAGTCAAGCCCAACACACACACCTCTTTAGGTTTGCCTGTTGACAAACACACATCTGCCTCTTTGGCCAAAAGGCTATTCTCATCGCTTGTGATGACAATAAACTTCACATTCGGACGCAAACGGCGAGCCAAAGGCACCAACTCCACGATTTCGCGCGTCTTACCCGAGTTCGAAATCAGCAGCATTATATCATTCTCCTGCAAAACTCCCAAATCACCATGCTGCGCCTCGCTGGGTTGAAGGAAGACTGACGGTGTACCGGTCGAACTAAATGTCGTTGCAATGTTCAACGCTATCTGTCCGGCCTTGCCCATTCCGCTTGTCACCAACTTACCTCCGCGCTTGTGAACTTGCGAGATGATCAGATCTATCGCCTTCTCATAATGGTCATTCACAGGAATATTGAGCACGGCTTCTGCCTCATGCTTCAATATTTTCTTTATATCTTCTATCATATTATTAGCAATTTAATTCAACACGCAACGGACTCCCGACGAAACGGGAAGCCATATTTTTTTCAAAGATATTAAAATTTGCTTGGATAACACCATTCCCGTCGGCACAATTTTTCAAAATTAAAAAAAGTCAAGAAGGGATGCCTTCACTTGATATAGGACCGCAGTTCGGACTGAATGGCCACGAGAGAATCAACCACTGCGAAACGGGAGCGATACTCCAACGGTGTAAAACGACGACTGAAAGCATTCTCCATCTGCAGTTTAATAGGTTCGTAGAAGCCATCTATATTATAAAGTATCACTTTTTTCTCGTGGCACCCCACTTGGCCAGAAGCAATGACATGAAAGATCTCGTCCAACGTACCAAACCCACCCGGCAAGGCAATGAACGCATCCGACCGCCTCATCAGTTCGTTTTTACGCTCAATCATGTCTTCCGTCAACACCAAATCGTCGGCATACGCACTTGCCAGCCCATGCTCATACATAAACCGAGGGAGAATGCCCATCGTCTCGCCGCCCGCCTCCTTCACACTGCGGGCGATACACTCCATCAATCCTTGAGCCGTTCCTCCATATAATATAGAGTGTCCATGTTCTCCTATCCAACGACCCAACTCGGCCGTCTGCTCATAATAGATGGGAGCCAAATTGTCGCTCGCCGAACAAAATATACCTATCTTCATCGTATTAAATTTTGAGTTGAAGATTCTTATTTAATGCCTAAAAGTAAAAATAATTCTACAATCTTGCCACCTTACACCCACATCTTATCCTTATATTTTTTGCGGGCAACTATGTTTTGGCTAAATTTGCAAAAATTTTCAATATTACGATGGCAGATTACAAATGCGAGAAAGTACTCCCCTACGATAACAAGTCGGGCAAAGCAGAGCAGGTAGAAAAGATGTTCGACAACATTGCGGGACAATACGACCCGATGAACCGACTCATGTCTCTCGGCAACGACCGTACATGGCGCAAGAAAGCCATCGAAGCCTTAAAAAGCATCTCTCCAAAATCCATTTTGGACGTGGCCACAGGCACAGGCGATTTCGCCATTGCCGCCCACAAAACGCTACACCCCGAGGAAATGATCGGCATTGACATTTCAGAAGGCATGTTGGAAGTTGGACGTACGAAACTCAAAGAGATGGGGTTGGACGATGTCATCACACTGCAAAAAGGCGACTCTACCGCACTCGAGTTTGAAGACGGAAAGTTTGACGCCGTAACCGTCGCTTTCGGCGTCCGCAACTTTGAGAGCCTTCAGAAAGGACTCTCAGAGATCAACCGTGTCCTCAGGAAGGGTGGCGCCGCCGCCATTTTGGAACTTTCAGAGCCCACAAACCCCATCCACAAATTGGGCTACAAAATTTACACAAACTGCATCATCCCTATCTTCGCCAAATTCATGTCGAAGGACACAAGAGCCTACAGTTACCTGCCCGACTCTATCGAGGCATTTCCTGAAGGAGAAGAGATGAAGAAACTTTTGCTGGAATGTGGTTTTACAAAAGTCACCATACAAAGATTCACGATGGGGACTTGCTCTTTTTATTACGCAATAAAATAAAGAGGTCTTCTATAGATTGCTATAGACCTTCAACATTATAACAATTTTGCATTTCAAAAAACTGCTGTTTGAACCACAGCCCTTTCTTGACATTTATTGTTGTCAACAATCAATTGTCTTTGTCAATTCTATTTAATTGACATTTTTTCATTGACAAAACGACTATTTCGTTGTAAATTTGGATAAAGGAGCTTCCAAGAATTGCTTGCGGAGATTTTGAAAATTTCCACAAAAGAGTTTCAAGGAATCTCTCAATATAAAATTTTGTAATCGGGGATTTTATAAAAGACTCACAAAGAAGTCTCCCCTTGTGTTGGATTTTAACGTGTTGGATTTTTAACATCACACCTTATGAAAATTTTGATAACAGGAGCCTCTGGCTTCATTGGTAGTTTCATCGTTGAAGCAGCCATCAACAAAGGTTACGAAACTTGGGCAGGGTTAAGAGCCTCAAGTAGCCGAAAGTATTTACCTTTCGACCATTTGAATTCCATCGACCTCTGTTATCCCGACAAGGAAAAGATGAAAGAGCAATTGGCCAAACAAAAGGCCGAAAATGGGAAATGGGATGTCATCATCCACAACATGGGATTGACAAAAAGTGATGACAAAGACGGTTTCGACCGTGTGAACTATCGCTATACCCGCAATTTCATAGAGGCGCTCATCGAATCGGACATGCAACCGGAGCAGTTCGTCTATATGAGCAGTCTTTCGGCCTTCGGACCCGGATCTCCAGACGGAAAGAGGGAAATAAAACTGACCGATACGCCCACACCGAACACGCTTTACGGACAAAGCAAGTTGAAGACCGAAGAGTTTCTCCGTTCGCTCAACGGATTCAACTACACCATCATGCGTCCGACAGGTGTTTACGGGCCCAGGGAAAAGGATTACTTTGTGATGTTGCAGACATTGAAGCGGCATATCAACCCTGCCATCGGCTTCAAACCGCAATACATCACCTTCATCTACGTAAAGGATTTGGTAAAAGCCATCTTCCTTACCATCGAAAAGAAAGCATACGGGAAGGAATACTTCGTGGCGGACGGTGATATTTGGACATCCGATTCTTATGCCGACATGGCAAAGAAAGAATTAGGCGTGAAATTCGCCTTACCAATCAGGGTGCCATGCTTCCTTGTAAAAGCTATTGCCTACACACTTGATACAGTCTGTGGTTGGTTCGGCTATACCCCGACCCTCAACAAAGACAAATACAACATCCTTTCCGCTCGCAACTGGAGATGCGACGTGAAACCATTAGAAAACGATTTAGGATTCGTGGCTGAATACCCACTAAGGCTCGGCTTGCAAGAGTGCATTGAATGGTATCGCAAAGAGGGATGGATATAGGAAATTGGACGGACATGGGCAGGCACGGGGCAGGCACAAGGCACTGCCTCTACATGGGCAGGCACAAGGCACTGCCCCTACGGGCACATCGCCTCGGACCTCTGTACGGGCGCCCCTTGTGGGTGCCCTCCTCGGACCTCGCCGAACGGCGGGGGAAATGGGCACGGGCAGGCACAAGGCGCGGACACCACACGGGCAGGCACAAGGCACTGCCCCCACACGGGCAGGCACAAGGCGCTGCCCCCACATGGGCAGGCACAAGGCGCTGCCCCCACATGGGCAGGCACAAGGCGCTGCCCCTACTAACTAAACTAACAATCCGAGTCATCAACTGTGATGACTTCATAAAACAATTGAAACATGAAAACTAAGATTTTATTATTGATGACAGTAGTCGTTGCTTCCCTAATCGGATGTACAACAACAGCACCAGAAACCGAACAACCGAAAAAAGAGAAAATACCTTATTTGGCAGACGAATACTTCTCTATCGATTTGCCGATGGTCGGAGAAGAGGACAGTATCCACTGGTACAAATGCTATGTTACCCCAGACAGTTTCGTACCGTTCATCGTCAACGAACATAAATTGTGTACTGCCCCTATGTGGAGCAATACGGAAACCCACAAAATAGCCGTTGTATTCGCCATTCCGAAAAGGACATCGCTAATCACCGCCTTCAAAGACACGGAGACTTACAAGGGGATGTCTATGGACGAATATCAACAAAAGACTTTGAAAAAGTATTTCAATGACGAAGAAAACAGAGAATTGGAGTTTGACGTATATGCCTACTACATTTCCAGCGAATACCTCGTCGTCGAAAACGGAGAGCACAAAGAGTGTGAGAATGCCGTTGCTACTGTCTTTGAATACAATGACAGTGACTGGATCCCTGTAGGCACCAAGAAGACAAACGGAGAATCGCTTTCCATCGCCATTAGCGTAGCCAATACGCTTTCAAAGCAAAACTACAAAGCAAGAATGTAACGGCTACAAACACAAAGGATTTCCCTCTTTTTGACGGACTTAGGCCTTGGGGTTACACAATTTCATTGCTTATTAGGAACCCGTAGGAAAAGAGGGGAAAGAAAAAAAACAAATTATCAGTTAACTTTCAAAATGATTCATTGCTTACTTAACAATCGGCTTCTCGTGCTTGTACTAACTGTACTTCTCCATTTCAATTTATCAAGTGCAGCCAACAACATTGTCGTTGACAAGGACGGAGATGCTCTTTGGAGCTACTTGGGTTCAGAATCGCCCAATATGCCCGTTCTTTTCCATACCAAAGGAGGCGCAGCCAAACCGGCCGCCTTCGGATTAGAGTATAAAGAGGGGAAAAATGCATTGCAGGAGCGACTTGTCAAAAACTTCTGGAAACAATATGCCAACGAGCCCGACCCAATGCACATCAAGCTTTTCTACTGCGTCCTATTCGACGAGAAACTCAACATTGAAGAGATTCGTTTCCAAAGGATCGGATTGGTTGAACGCTTCATCACCGAATTGGAGAAATCAGGCTATTTCGACACCTTAGAAAAAGAGATTGCACTGACCAAAGGGAAATGGGTACGCAAAAACAAAGAGACCCGACACATTCCATCCTATGTTTATTTCGGATGGGTGGATTTATAAAAACAAGACTGAGGGGCTTGGAGCGAGCGGGAGACCAACATTCCCCACCTAATCGGGGTTTTCATCCTCGGTGCCTCCATGGATGAACTGACGGAGGTCATAACCCAAACAGCGGAGTGCGACCTCAGTACAAAAGAGATTATTTGGGACAAAATCCGGAAGGCAAAGCCATCGGTTGGGAAGAAGCCGAAACCATCGGAAGAAAAGAAGTTGGATGAGGTGTTGAGGATAAAAACAAACAACAATTAAAAAGAAGAAGTATCCCCATGTAATACTCTCCTTACATTGACGTATTTTCAAGAATAACAAAGCCGTTTCAGAGTTTCAATCTACGATTAAAATTTCTGAAACGGCTTTATTCATAGCGTCTTCGGAAAACCAATTTATATCTTGACAGTTCGGGAATCGGAAAATTAACTTTTGAAACGTCCTCGCTTTCCCGAATCTATTATTTCGTTTTCATTTGTCCTTGTCAAACAACCGCTTCGCATTCTTCTTTATATTACGACGGGCATACATCAACCGCGCACGAAGAATCAAATCCATATTAAACGGCCTACCCACGATTACTTTCAAGGCTCCATGAATGACACGGACATGAATTTCTGCCTCCATGTACACAGGATCGCCATCTATATGAAATTCGCCTGGCTCTGGCCTTACCAACGTCACTTCTGGGACCTGTATGGTTGATATATGTTTGCTCTTATCAATCTCCTTACGGAAAAGACGGAATGCCAACAAAGGAATGGCAAAGATAGAGAACGGCTTGAAGACACAGACATCTATCAACCCATCCGTAGTACTCGCCTGAGGGGCAATAAACGCATTGTTGCCATACTGAGAAGCGTTTGCAAACGTAACAAGGAATGCCTGCTGAGTGATTTTGATGAAGCCACTTTTCAACGTATATACATAAGGTTTATACTTGATATACTCCGTACATATCGTCTTCAAATAGGTCAAGAATCCACGTTTACCTTGCACCGCAAAACGATGACTCACATGAGCATCAAAACCCGTTCCGCATGTACAAAAGAACTTCTTGTCGTTGGCCATGCCATAGTCAATTCGCTTCACCATACGCTTGTTGATTTGGCGCAACGCTTTGGAAGGAATCATCGAGATAGACAAGTGGCGTGCCAATCCATTTCCCGATCCATAGGGGACAATGCCGAAACATGTTTCCGTCTCCGTCAATTCAGAAGCCACCTCATTCATCGTTCCGTCTCCTCCACAAGCTATGACATAGTCATACTTCTCTTCCACAAATTGTCTTGCCAATTCGCGACCATGCCCAGCATATTCGGTACGAACAATAGTAACATCAAACTTTTCGGTGCTGATGATCTTCCTAATCAAATCAGGAAGATCCTCCTTCCCTTTCGTACCCGACTTCGGATTTATTATGAATGCAATCTTAGCCTTGTCCATATCTATTACTAGAATTTTAAGGCAACAAATATACAAAATTTTTAAAAATTAGACTACCTTTGCCTACCGACTGTCAGCAACTGTTTTGTTTGCAAGAAACACGCGCTTGCCATTCGGCAAAACATCTCACTCAAAAAGAATACATTTCATCATGAAAGAAGCATTGCTACACTATGTCTGGCAATATAAAATGTTCTGCCCGACAAACTTACACACGACAGACGGAGATTCTCTTGAAATCATCGATTATGGGAAGAAGAACAACAACGCAGGCCCTGACTTCTTCAACGCAAAGGTAAAAATCGGGGAAACCATTTGGGTAGGCAACATAGAAATACACCTTTCGTCGTCCGATTGGTTAAAACACAGGCACGACAAAGACAATCGCTACGACAACGTCATCCTACATGTTGTAAATGTCCACGACAAAGAGATCCTACGCTCCAACGGCGACCGCATCCCCACCCTCATTATTCAACCTGCTCCAACATTAATAGAGAAATATGAAGAACTGATTGCAGGTGCGCCTTTCATCCATTGCGCACACTATTGGGGCATCATACCCGAAGGATTTCTTCGCATTTATACAAGTCAACTATTAACCGAAAGGCTTTGTAGGAAAGCCGCCGCTATCCATTCGAAGGTAAACGAGACCAATGGTGATTGGGAAGAGACCCTTTACATCACACTTGCGTCAGCCTTCGGACAAAGCACTAACGCCTACCCTTTCGAACGATTGGCACAGTCGTTGCCACTAAGACTAATTGCCAAGCAACACGACAGCCTCACTCAAATAGAAGCAATGCTATTCGGCCAAGCCGGATTATTGAACGACACCACCAACGATGAATACGAAAAAAGATTGAAACAAGAGTATGACTTTCTCCAAAACAAGTTCGGACTAAAAAGCATTGACAAAAATTTATGGGTATTTGCGAAAATGCGACCTGCCAATTTTCCCCACATCAAAATAGCACAACTGGCCCAAATCTTATACAAACGTCAGAACCTTTTGTCGGCCATTTTAGAAGCCACAAACCTTCAAGAGATAAGAGAACTGTTCGATGTCAGCACCTCCCCTTATTGGGAGAGCCACTATTCATTCAACTCCGCTTCGGCAAAGCGAAAAAAGCACATGGGCAACACAAGTATCGACCTGATCATCATCAACCTTGTCGTACCGCTACTCTTTGCATACGCGCAAAAAAGAGGCCTTCCCGACCTTGCCGAGAAAGCCACTGATATCTTGGAACAGATCAAACCCGAAAGAAACAGCATCATCACCCAATGGCAAAGCATGGGGATAGAATGCAAAAACGCCTACGACACGCAGGCGTTTTTAGAATTGAAAAAGCGTTTCTGCAATGAGAACAATTGTCTGCGTTGCTCGATCGCTCATCAGATTTTACAGAAGGGCATCAGAAGTTGATGGAAAAGTTGTAGGATCTTGTACATCCGTTACCATCATTAAACAAAGACGTCAGACCGTAATAATAACTTGCGTTAATGGAGAACTTGTTCAACAAACGAATGGTCGTACCACCATTCAAACCAGCCTGACTACGGTTGACTTCCCCATAGGAAATATCATTGTCCGTCACCGACAAAATCTGTTCGAAAGTCACGCCACCGAACAAATCCATACGAATGGCCTCATTATCGAACAATTTATACCCCATCGTGATAGGCAAAGCGACCGAAGTGGATTTGAACCCTCCACCATCTGCCCTATACTCACCCCACTTTATATCTATCGCAGGATAGACATACAAGCGGTTCTTATCGTCCAAATAGAATCTGTAGCCCGTTCCGACATAACCGGAAAGGCTTTGATGACCATCCACATCGTGCACTTCCACACCACCATGGGCATTCTCTATCAATTGCTTCACCACGTCCTTTCCGTCGGTCTTAGCCTGCACAGAGGCAAAAGAAAAGAAAGAGGCAAGGACACAGAATAGAACGGTCCATACTTTAGCATTCTCCAACTTCATATTCAGTCATTTTAAGATTAAAGGGCCTTCCTCGTAGAGGTTCCCGATTTTCTAATTTTACATTTTCTATTCCTTTAGAAATGCCGTCCTTAATATCTATCCACATAGCGAGGCAGTAAGAACTTGGCTACGAAATAGCCGACCAACGCACCTATGCTATCCGCCAACCAATCTGCCCATTCTCCCGTTCGAGGCGGGAAGAAATTCTCCTGCAACAACTCTATCACGCCACCATAAACGATTGGAAACACGATTGCCATCAGGACCATTCTTTTAGAATCAAACGGCACTCCCAAACGATAGTGATCAAGACAAAGAGCCCCCGCAAAAAACACATACATAAGTCCGTGGACCAATTTATCCATCCCCTCAAAAGAAGGCACATGGTCAACCGGCAATGTACGAGCGATGCACAAATAAAATATCGTAATGCCTACGACACAGGACAATCCATATAAACGGAAAAAACGTAACATATACTGTTTTAAATCTAATCAGAACAAGAATTCGTTAATAACAGAAGCCACGCCATCCTCATCATTCGTAAGGGTCACATAATCGGCGTTCTGCTTCACTATCGGCTGAGCGTTGCCCATAGCCACACCCAAGCCTGCGTACTTAATCATGGACAAATCGTTGAAACCATCACCGCAAGCAATCATCTCCTCTTTCGTCAATCCAAGATGGTCGAGCAGTTTACCCAACGAATATGCCTTGTCAATGTTTTGAGGCATAATCTCCAAGAAGAAAGGCTCCGAACGGTAAACATTCAATCGGTCGCCAAATGCCGCATTCACCTCCTTCTCCACTTTGGCAAGATAGTCGCCCTCGCCCACCATCAAACATTTTGGGACAGGATCAACCACCGTCTCCACAAAGTTGTCCACCTTACGGACAGGCATCTGGTTGATACGCGCCTCGATCTCCACATATTCATCATCCACAATCTCGGTCACGATATCATCGCCTTGGTACGAAAGGATGGGGAGGCCGTATTTTTTAGAAGCATCGTATAGTGAAGAGACCTCTTCCATCGGCAACTCCTTGCGATAAATCTCCTCTTTCGTTTCATAGTTGGTCACGACTGCCCCATTAAACGACAAAACGTAACCACCGAAACGTGCCAATTCCAATTCGTCAGCGAAAGGCTTGATTCCTTGAGTTGGACGACCAGAAGCCAAAACGACTTTCACTCCCTTCTTTTGCGCATTGAGAAGAGCATTCTTGGTATTTGCCGTAATCTTCTTTTTTGAATTTGTGAGTGTGCCGTCAATATCCAGCACCAAAACTTTGTATGACATATTTCGAATACGCTAAGTTAACTTATGGTGCAAAGGTACAAAATATTTACGATTCCGACCATTTACGATTTACTATTCAAAACGAAAAATGCTTTTTTTCAATCTATTAGGAAGATATAGTCTATAGTCGTTTCATTTTATTCAATAAACTTTCCGTTTAATTTCATCGAATCAATCAATACTTTTGTCGAAAAAATTTTCATATATTTGCATCGTGTAAAAACAAAACATAATAAAAGGCGTTTACTAACGCTTTGTTTGAGCAATTCAAAACTTCGCAACTTTTGTACAACAACCTCAGACAAAGTTACAGTAGATGACTATGTGACTTGATTTTATTCCTGCACTTGTACTTTTTTTGTACAAGTGCTATAGGAATATTATACAATAGCGTAGGAGTCATTGTGCTTGATTGGGTTGTTAAGGTAGCGAAGACCATGAATTGCCATTCAAGCTATAGATGGATTCCGCGCTTTTTTTATGTTTATATTCTTGATTTTTTATTCAACCCAGGTTTGGAATCCGCCTACAACAAATCATTTTTATGAAAAAACTTTTATTACTATTGATTGGAGCAGTATCGACATTAACTGCTTCTGCACAAATCAAATTTGCAGCAATTCCTGAGGTTTCGGTAGGATGGACACAATTGCCTAAAGATTTAGACAATTCCAATGCTGTTCATGCTGGCGTTGGTGCAACAATTGGTATAGCAGAATACGATAATTCATGGAATGCGAACGGCTTTGCTGGAGCTTATTTCAGCATCGACGGATATAGTTTTAATGCAGACATTTCCGATGGAAATTACAAAGCAAAAGATGTCAGTTGTACAGCAGCATCCTACACTCTAGGAATCAACGCCTTAGCTAGAATGGACAATGGATTTTCATTTGGAGCGTTAATCGGCTACAAGTTTTGGGCTTCCACTATAGATGTTGACGGAACTTCTGTTGATTGCGAAATAGAAAGTAATATAACGAACAATGTAGCAGCAAAACTCAAAGCCGGCTACGGATGGACGCACGCCCTTTTACTTTTCGAAGTTGGATTTGATGGCGGACCAACTGCTGGTTTGAATGTGGCATTCCCTATTTACAAAGATTAAAAAAATATTTAGGATATATAGGCCCTTCATTGGTCGGGACACGCCTTGCCAATGAAGGGCTATGTTCTATTAAACTAGACAATGCCCAAATCTCAATCGGGCACTCTACTTGCCCAACAAATCTTCTACAGCTCACCCACTCATCAAAAATATACAGGTTATGAAAATCAATAAATACATATTCACATTCCTACTGTTAGGATTAACTTGTCTTAATTGTATTGCAGAAGGAGTTTCTGGACACTTTTCTATTGACTTCACAAACAAAAACGTAAAATTTTCATCCACTTACAATTTCCTCTATGAATGGTTGGACATTGACCGCAACACAACCTTTGAAATCACCAGAGATGAAATTGACGAATTGAACATTAGACATACTACTTACCAACAATACTACAATGGCCTAAAAGTCGATGGCAATATTGTGTTGGTTCATTCAAAAAACAATATCATAAAAAGCGTCAATGGTGTTATCATGGGCAAGGAAGATTCAATAGAAAACGACATTCCTTCCTCAATTCTAAAATCCGCAAAACATAACAACCTAAAAATCATCCCAATAAGCAAAAACGGAACAACCATTTACAAAAAAGCCATTGAAATCGAAGAAAACAACAAACGCATATTCATAGACGAGAGTACAAATGACACATTGAAAATATTGTCACAAATATATAACGTGGAGGGTAAAGGTTATACAATGTATAATGGATGGCAAGACATATCGTGCACTTATGGAGAAAACAACAATTACACATTAATTGATTACGACAGGAGCATCTACACTTTATATGCTGGCAACACAACCCAAATGATAGAAGAAGCCACCCAATTCAGAGACAACTGCGAACATTACCAATCACCTTCATCTACTTTTTCGGGCATTCTAACCTCCATCACAATTACGAAAGTTTCGGGAAACTGGTGGGGTAATTCTTTGATTGATTCGGACCCCGACTTGTACATAAAAGTCAAAGATTCAAAAGGGAAATTACTATACAAAACGGTCGTAAAAGAAGACACTAAATTTCCCGTAACATGGGATTTAGAAAATCACATTATTCACATAGACGAACTCTCCACAATAGAAATCTACGACGAAGATTATGACAGCGACGATGAAGGCGGCTCCATTTCCTTAACAAAAACAGAGCCTGGCACATATTATTGGTCTAATTCAAAAACTTCTGGATACTTTACTATCAAAGCCAACCCCGCAGTTGATGCCCATTGGGGCATGCAAAAAGTATTAGACTTCTACTCAATCAAACTCAACAGAAACGGATACAACAACAAGGGTACTAGAATTTTCCAATTCATCAATCCCGTTGGTCAATGTGGAGAAAACTACAACAATGCATACGCCACTTTGGATCCCAATGGTATAGGCTATATGGTTTACGGCATGGGGGATGGTATTCAAATGAATCCAGTAGTCTCTTTAGACGTAATGGCACATGAATTCACTCACATGGTAACAAATTTCAATGGTAATGGAGGATTAAACTATGTAGGCGAGTCTGGAGCTCTAAACGAATCATTTTCAGATATATTAGGCACTGCTGTTGAATTTTATGGACTTGGAAGCAAAGCAAACTGGCAAATCGGAGAAGACGTTATGGTAACATACTCCGACCTAAGAAAAATGAATGCCCCCAAAAAGTCAAAGGCAGAAAGCAAGGAAAAATCCATCCAAGCGTTCTTGAATGTACTCGGATTAGACAACGCTTCAGAACTTCCAACTGAGATTATAGAACTAATCAATAACATTGACGAAAACATAGGTCTTTCCCCTCAACCCGACACATACCAAGGTGAATATTGGATAGACACTGAAGATTTAGAGAATGACCATGGAGGAGTCCATAGTAATTCTGGGGTTCAAAACTATTGGTTTTACCTTCTTGCCGAAGGAGGCATAGGGACAAATGACAACAATGAGAGTTATAACATAAAAGGCATAGGAATTGAAAATGCAACAAAAATTGCGTATAGGAACTTGACCTTCTATCTAACGCCAGATGCCACATTCGAAGATGCCGTCGACGGTTCAATGAAAGCCGCAAAAGATTTATACGAAGATTCACCATCTATACTAAAAACAGTTTATGAATGTTGGCGTGCGGTAGGCTTACACCTTGACAAATATGACAAAATTTATAACAGCAACGCCATTGACGATGCAATCAATGATGAGTTGGAAATATACTCTCATGAGGGATTCTTATACATAAAAAGCAGCTGTTCTGCACCATTGATAATAGTTTCAACTTCTGGCACATTATTGTACCACACAAAGATCTCCCCAGATCAAGAGACACATATAAATATGTCCAAAGAAAATATTGTAATCGTCAAAGTCGGAGATATCACACGAAAAGTATTGATTCAAAAATCATAATATTCAACGAGATAAGATATGGCAAAACGAATGCCAATAAAAAGGTTTTAGAATCAGCCTACGATTTTTAAACAAACACCCATCTGTTGCTGAAACGCGAAGTTTTTAGATGTTTGAATTTTCAGTCTTTGCGGATTAACATCAAACGGGCAATTTCTGTTTTTTGATAGGATGGCACATCATTATTTGGTGTGCCATTCTTCTTTTTTCAACCCTATTTCGCAACGCATTATAAACTACCTTTCTCAATATTCCCCAACTTTTATTATCTTTGCGTATTCTTAAAATTTAAACATCCGAAAAATGAAAACAGTTGTCAGCGGCATCCGCTCCACAGGTAATCTCCACTTAGGCAATTACTACGGAGCCCTTCGCAATTTCATAAGAATGCAGGAGAACAACAGATGTTTCTTCTTCATCGCAGACTATCACTCACTAACAACACATCCCGACCCCAACGACTTGTTCCCTCACGTCAAAAGTGTTTTGACCGAGTATTTGGCAGCAGGTCTTGACCCAGAGAAGTCAACAATCTTCATTCAAAGTGATGTGCCAGAGGTAGTTGAACTTTACCTTATGCTTAACATGCACGCCTACTTGGGCGAGTTGGAGAAGACCACTTCATTCAAGGACAAAGCCCGCAAACAACCTCAAAACGTCAATGCAGGCTTGCTCACCTACCCTACTCTGATGGCAGCCGACATCCTTTTGCACAATGCAGACGAGGTGCCTGTAGGCAAAGATCAGGAGCAACACTTGGAGATGACAAGAAACTTCGCAAAGCGTTTCAACAACTTCTATAAGGTTGACTATTTCAAAGAGCCGGTTGCTTATAGCGACGGCACTCAAATGATAAAGATTCCTGGATTGGACGGAAGCGGAAAGATGGGCAAGTCTGAAGGCAACTGCATCTACTTGAACGACGATCCTAAGGTAATCGAAAAGAAGGTGAAAAAGGCATTGACCGATGCAGGACCGACAGAACCGAACTCCGTTAAGCCTGAGTGCATCGAAAATCTATTCACCATCATGAAGGTTGTTTCGGCCCCTGAAACAGTAGCATATTTCGACGAGCAATGGAACAAGTGCGAAATCCGCTATGGTGACCTCAAAAAACAACTGGCAGCAGACATCATCGCTGCAACAGACCCTATCCGCGAACGCATCCGCGAGATTGACGCCAACCCTGAAATTCTCCGTCGCGCCGTAACTTTAGGCAAAGAGAAGGCAAGAGAAAGCGCAAGCAAAACCATCCGCGAAGTCCGCGAAATCATGGGATTCAGGTCTTTCTAACTCAGGAACAGAGGAATCACTCAAAATAAAAGGGATGCGTCAAGATCAATTGATGCATCCCTTATTCTTTTCTTGAAAACTATATTCGCAACAAGCCTTTTGCCCACCAGTTTTCTATCTACATCCCATTATATTCAGGCAAACTGGCCTCCAAATGTTTCAATTTTTTAGGGAAATCGGCACCTCTGCGAGTCTTATGAACCTTCAACGGATAGATCCTTGTTTCCCAATCGGAAGGGCGTCCAAAATACTCCCACGAAAGGAGATTGGCAGACCACTCCGTCCATGTATCGCTGTGACGATACCAAACGAACTTCCTTTTCCGAGCACGCCAACAACTGAGAATACTATCAACAGCAACATGACGGAAAAAGGTCCATGCCCCCCATTTCTTAAACTGCAAATAATGGCCAAATTCATGGCGCAAAAGATTCTTATCTGCCGCGTAAGCACGACCGACAATAATGCCTATTCCAGGAAGAAAAACAGCCGCCCCACGCTTAAATCCCCCTAAATTGAGGACTCGAACACGAGCTTTTTGGAAAACGACATCTAATTCCATACGTAATTCAAATAGAAAAAAAAACCAACACTCAAGGGGGCTCTACAAAATCCCCAATTTCAAGAGTTGCGATCATCTCTTCTTTTGGAAGAAAGATCGAACAAGTCCAACACACTCTTCGGCAAGCACACCGCTCACCACTTCGCATTTAGGATGTAAGGCCTTCGGAGCAAACTCTGAGTAGCCTCTTTTGGGATCGGCGGCACCATAGACTAAACGTCCCAACTGCGCCCACCCCAACGCACCTGCACACATAATGCAAGGCTCGACAGTAACATAAAGCGTACACTCTGCGAGATATTTACCGCCCAAATAATCAGCCGCCATCGTAATGGCCTGCATTTCTGCATGGGCAGTCACGTCATTCAACGTCTCCACTAAATTATAAGCACGAGCAATGATTTGAGATTTGCAAACGACCACAGCACCGATGGGCACCTCGCCCTTCGACTCAGCCACTTTAGCCTCAGCAATAGCCTGCTTCATAAAATACTCATCATTCATACCTTATCGCATTTCTTCTTCCGAAAACAAAGTTGGGGCATCTGCCTCAAATCGCTTTAATACAGTGAGAATTATCGTTTCGCGTAACCACTTCGTTTTATTGCTTATCTTGTACTTTTCATAAAAACGGTTCAAGACAGCCATCTCCTTATCATTCAAAGAAATGACTACTCTATTCTTCCTCGTCATCTTAATACGAGTCGCTTCCTGAACGGTTTTCTTATTCTTTTTCACTGCCATACGGGCAAAGATAGTAAGAATTCAAATATCAGACGCATTTTATTGCCAAATTCGCCATTTATAGATACTTTTGTGACATTATTATATATGAAATCTGTTTTATTTAGCAAAGAAAAAAAATGGCAGAACACAACGACCTTGGCAATCAAGGGGAAACATTAGCAGCCAACTTTTTAGTGGAAAAAGGCTACAAAATCCTTCATCGCAATTGGGTTTCGGGAAAGAAAGAGTTGGACATCGTGGCCGAAGACGGCGACATGCTCGTCATTGTAGAAGTAAAGACACGAAGTACGGAGACGTGGGAACATCCCAAGGAAGCCATCACCAACGGGAAAATAAAGAATATCGTCAATGCCGCAGAAGCCTACATCTTCGAATTCGACATCATGAAGGAGACTCGGTTTGATATTGTATCGGTCATACCGCAACGAGACGGCAGTTTCCGCATCGAGCACATTGAGGACGCATTTTTGCCGCCCGCCTACTAATCTTCAAAATTAATTTTCAACTGGGGGTCGAGCAGAGTGAACGACATACGGTGGTGCTCGGTAGGTCCAAACTGTTCAATGGCAGCACGATGGTCTTTCGTCGGATAGCCCTTGTTCTTCTCCCATTTGTAAGCCGGATATTGTTCGGCAATCTGATTCATAAAATCATCGCGATAGGTCTTTGCCAAAACAGAGGCCGCGGCAATGGAGAGATATTTTCCGTCTCCCTTCACCACGCATTGATGAGGCACGTCATCATATTTACGGAAACGGTTACCGTCTATGATCAAGTGTTCAGGACGAAGGGAGAGTTGATCTATCGCCCTATGCATAGCCAGGACGGAAGCCCATAGAATATTAATCTCGTCTATCTCCTTAGGAGAGACAACGCCTACGGCATAAGCCAAGGCTCGCTCTTCTATTAGGGGACGCAAGACGTATCGCTTCTTCTCCGACAATTGCTTCGAGTCATTCAATTCTGCGCACTCAAAATCAGGGGGAAGGATAACTGCCGCCGCAAAAACGGGACCAGCCAAGCAACCACGCCCCGCCTCGTCACAGCCAGCCTCAACCACGCCCTCTTTCAAAAAAGGGAGCAACGGAACTTTATTCACAATTTTCATATCAATAGACTAACGAAGTAAGGATTCGACCCACCATTCTGAGCGTAGCCGGATTGATATTTTCCGGTGTATCATTAACCGTATGCCAAGTCGTAGGGAAGCCTCTATGAGCGTTGAAATCAATAATGTCACAGGTTGGGATGCCCGCCCAAATGTTCACATAATAGTGGTCGTCCATAATCGACCCCTCCACTTTCGGTGTGAATGCGCTTCCATAGCCCATCTCAAGGGCACGGTTCCACACGCGATAAGCAGACGACTCGGCGTATCGGGCCGTAACACGGTCTATGAAGAAAGAAGGATCCGCTCCGCCCACCATATCCAGCAACACGCCATACTTTGGCTGCACCTTATAGTGCGTATGTTTAGACCAATATTGAGAGCCCAAGCACCAATCGTCCTCCACCTTTTTTTCGTAAAAATAAGGCGCTCCGTAATCCTCCGAATCGAAAAATACGATATCTACGCCCCATGAAGGTTCCTTCTGTTGCAGGATGCGCGCCAATTCCAGCAAGACGCCCACACCACTTGCGCCATCATTCGCACCCATCACTGGCTTTCTATGATTGCTTTTGTCTGCGTCATGGTCGCAATACGGACGACTATCCCAGTGAGAGAAGAAGATGACACGATCCGTTTTCTCCGGATAGAGGACACCTATAATGTTATTTGATTTCAAAGGGGTTCCGTCATAGGCCTTAAGCGTCACCTTCTGTTCGGTGACCTCCGCTCCAAAGCGTTTCAACTCAGACGCTAAATATTCAGCGCAAGCCTCATGCGGAGCCGTATTCGGCACTCTATAACCAAAATCACACTGTTTTTTTACGAAAGCATAAGCAGAGTCCTGATTGAAAAGGTCGGCCTCCGGGAACGTTTTTTTTGCAACGGCAGGGGTTTGCACCTCCGCCTTTTTAGAGTCAGCCGCACTGCAAGAGACTAACCCCAATGCCAATAGTAAGAATGTATATAATCTCATCTCTTAAAAATCTAATATTTATTGCAAAACTAACAAAAAACAAGGAAAAACTTCTTATCGAAAAGCTTTAGAATGCTTTTTTGTAAAACTTATAGAGGCCAACTTATTATTTTTTCAATCTTTATTTGTTACTTTTGCCCCATATTAAATAGGGAGGATCTCCCCATAGTCCATGCAACAAAGCATTGCCTCAAAGCAGTGCGGAACAAAAGTTTATGAAAACAGCAATTTTTCCAGGCAGTTTTGACCCATTCACCATTGGGCATTACTCGGTTGTAAATAGAGCACTCACCTTTATCGACAACATTGTCATCGGCATCGGAGTAAACGAAGCAAAAAAGACCCTCTTCTCTTTGGACAAGAGGATTGAACTCATCAACAAAGTTTTTGAAGGAGAGCCACGCGTCACCGTCAAGAGTTACGACAGTTTGACCATCGACTTTGCCAAGGAGATAGGAGCAGACATCATTCTCAGAGGCATCCGTTCCATTGCCGACTTTGAATATGAGAAGACGATTGCCGACGCCAACCGCCGATTGTCTGGCATCGACACCATCCTGCTCTTTACCGAGCCTCAACATTCGTTCATCAGTTCCACCGTATTGAGGGATGTCTTGAGATATGGCAAGGACGTACAATGTTTCCTTCCACCACACGTCACCATCAACGATTTGAAATAACAGAGTTTCCCTTGACAGGGAACTTTCTGACTGGATAAACGGGAAGAGGGCAACACGTTTTTATTGTGCCTTACTTTTTTCGTTCTCCCTCAAAAAAAATAAAGGGCAACCTCCGTTCTAAAACAGAGGCTGCCCTTACTAAATTATACAGCCGTACTATTTTACGTTCACCTTGACTACCTTACCCGTTTCTTCAGATTGCAAGAAAAGGATACCTTTAATTCCATACGCTTCAAGTTGACTTGAAAGAGGAGCGAACCCATCAGAATTGACCTCACCCAAACGCTGTCCTAAAGCATTGCTGACATTGTATTTACCGTTTGGAAGTGCAACCGCAGACTCATCGTCCACACTTGTTGCATCGAGCACATCAAACTTGAACCAATCAATATCAAAATAAGAGTTATCGATATGCAATTTCAAAATATGCTCGCCTGCTTGCAACTCTTTTGTATCTGCTTTCACTTCCACCAATTGATTCCAATCGCCCGTATTAGGAGCCTTTATCTCGTCTGTGATGACTTCGTCGTCAAGCAAGAAATGGAATGATGCCACATCATTATCGGTCGAAACCAAAGCCGAGATAGTATATTGAGCCGTCTCCTTGACATCAACCGTATATTCCAACCATTCGCCCTTTACCGTCCAACCAAGACGGATGTCATTGCCCACAGCCTTGACATCGACCCCAGTTCCCTGACGATAGTTTGAATCACCATTGTTTGCCTTATCCTCGTCGTGGTAAGAGACACCCTCGCCTCCCTTATCAAAATCTTCCGCTTCGATTTTTCCCGGCACCTCAAGTGCCTTTCCCAAGAATGGCTCTTGAACGGGCTCTTCACAAAGGATGTTGTTGTTTTCAGAATAGGTTTTATACCACTTCCAACAAGCATAACCGCAGGCCTCGTCAGGAGAGGCTTGATTGGAGAACGACGGACGAACCACACCCGTTGACAGATAGTGCGCCATATCAATATAGTCATCCGTGCTCGTCAAATTCATAGAGATATTGCCATAATGCTCCTTCATCGCCTTGAAGGCATTACCCCATTTAGAAGTAGTAGCCGTACCCCACGTTCCATAATTTCCGTCCGTCTCATAATTTCCGTCATACTTATAAACGGGGTTTCCATTCGCATCCAACTTGATCTTTCCAGGCGACCAGTCAATCTCCGTAACCACAATCGGCTTGCTGGTAACGCCAGGGACTTGCTTCTTAAAGTTATCAATAAACGATTGCGCGCTGCACTTGGCATCCTCGTTGCCATACCAACCCGGATAAACATGGACAGCGAAACCATAGTTAGAGTCCGAAATCGGATATTTAGCATAACTCTCGTAAGAAGATTGGTAACCCTCTCCTGGGACCCAAATGATTCCCGTAAAGCCATTCTCACGTATCTTGTTGATAATAGGTTGGAAGAAGTCTGTCTTGGCAGGACCATTGGCAGGTCCCCAAGTGCCATCCGTAGGGCGATTTCCACTGGCATCACGAACTCTGACCGGCTCATTAGCCAACTCCAAAGAGAGCCAACCTGCATACTCCTTCACCTTCTCATTTTTAGAAACGATGTCCCACACATCCAAAAGATACTTCTGGTAAGCATCGCCCACTTGAATATCCTCCGGGCAAACGCCAGGCGGGCGCATTATGACATACAAGCCATGAGCATTCGCATCCTCTGCAATTGGGACGAAAAGTTCCTCCAAATATAACTTCACCTTATCCCTATCGTAGGTTTTGGCAAGGTTACTCTCTCCGCCTGGTTCATTTGCACCATCACGGCGCAACCAGGACGGCTCCATATGAAGACGGAACAAATCGCAATAAGCGCCTTGTTTGGTATCTGTTATTGCGTCAAATATCTTTGTAAAATACGCTCTGGCACGAGGAGTTGCGGCTGGCACATAACCACCAATGTCCCAACTCGTCCAACGATCGCTGTTGAACCACATACTTGGTGTATCCATTACACCGTGAAGCACAACCGGATTTCCATAAGGATCTCTCAATTGATTACCCTCGACATGAAGGTCGGGCGTACACCCATAAATTCCTTGCGAATAGGCAAAGGAGGACGACATAGCCGCCAATAAAAAGAGTATCAGTTTTCGTTTCATGCTGTTTTTTAATTTAGTTCTAATACAAATATAGGATATCTTTCCGACCTATCAAGCCATAGCACGAAAAAAAAGGGAGAAGACAGGCCTATATCCATCTTCTCCCTCCATTATATTGATATATGAGAATATTTTACTGTCTCACAAGTTTTGCCGTGTAGGTCATATCATTGTTAAACACCTTCACTACATAAACACCCGCAGGCAACGATGTCAAATCCAACGCCGTCGAACCGACGAACTCTGCTCGGCTTACCACTGCACTCGCATAGTTATAAACCTCCACAACAGAAGAGAGTTCAGAAGATGTTTCTACATTCACTACATCTATGACTGGATTAGGATAGATGCGGCAAGCAGAAGATGCGATAACATTCTCCACATCCATTGAGTTACCCTTCTTCGCCATTACCATAGCGCGAGCGCAACCAGTACCGGCCGTTATATTCCAGTCAATAATTCCCATAAACGGATTGTCTGAAGCATTACCGTTCGTTGCTCCCAAGAATGTAATAGGATTACCTTGTCCCTCATACGATGAATAGGCTGGTCCTGTAGCGAAGAAGCCTATAGAGGCATTACTTGGCTTACAATTCAACGAATAATCTCCTGGCTCGCTGATCACGATTGGATTAGAGAAGTTGAACTTCACAAATCCAACAGCGGCTCCATTGGTAGCATCAGAAGTGAAAGTCGTCTTCTTGCCTCCATGTTCCAACGTAACCGTTATCGTTTGTGGAGAACCTGGGTTATAGATGCTTTCAAGATAAACGGTGAGACTTGTGATCATCAAAGCCTTTTCCGCCTTGAAGAGGACAGAAATGTTATCACCCCAGTTCAAAGGAGTTCCTCTAAACGATTTGTCCGTAGGTCCAACAACCGTGGACATTGCACCTGCATCTTGTACGTAGAAGACCTTATCATCAGAAATGGTCGTCGAATAAGTTGCACCCGTATGAAGCGGTGTGCCACCCTCTGGAACATCATACCATTCGTACTCACCCTCAGAAACAACCTTCATCGTAACCTTTCCGTCGGCAGTAGAAGTCACGTCGGCCACCTCCGGCAATTTTGAAGTAACATTGATCTTATACTCAACAGACTTGCATCCCATAGCCGATGCTTCGCATACGTACTTACCAGGCTTAGTTATCAAAAGGGAAGCCTCTGTAGCGTCGTCGATAGCCGAGCCATCCTTATACCATTGATAAGAAACCGGAGCGGCCATTGTAAGGTCAACTTCGTACGAAGCAGGATCGCAGAGTTCAAAATCAGAAGTAACCTCAACAACTGGCAATGTACCGAGCACCTTTACCGTGCCCTCAGTTGACCATTCGCCAGCCGAATCAGCCACACATTTGTACTCTCCGGCAGAGGTTGCCTTATAAGTGGACGAAGTCGCACCATTGATTTTCTCGCCATCCTTGTACCAAGCGAACGTCAAACCGCCAACACCGCTCATCTTAGAGTCAAGTTCTACCGAAGTCAAGCCACAAATAGAGACATCGTCACCCAAATCTGGAGAAGGATGACCGAATTTATTGACATCAACAGGAGAGAGAATCGAGTTCAAATAACCCAAAGCACCTACCAAACCTGCATTGTAGTCGATACCACCTTCAGACGAAGTATATGACTTCTCGTCATCGGCATAATTTTCAGGATTCAGCGAACCGCCCACCAAGTAGCCTAACTGCACATATTTGTATGAAGCATCATAGTGAGGAAGATTGGCCTCGCTATTGTTATCCACACGATAGAAGTTTCTATGGTGAGGGAAAACAGGGAACTTGTCACCCAAACCCACCACAAAAGAGTAGTTGCGAGAGTTCTTTCCGATAAGATAATCCACCGTAGCCACTGAATATGGGTTGAGGGTTTCGTCACCCTTCAACTTATTGTACAAACCATAAACAAAGGCTTGGTTGGCAGGGAAACGCAAAACGCCCCAAGTGCCATTCTGCACATTAAGGAAGTAACCCGATGCAGGTTTGTACATTGAACCCACATAGAATTCCATGGCCTCCATAGCATTTTCGCTAAATTTGGTTTCCTTTCCGAAGGAAGCCATCAAGTAGCAAGCCAAATCCTCTGTATTGTTGTAACAAAGGCTATAATTGTAATTGTAGTCCTTCTTCGCAAGCATCCAACCAGAGGCATTCTCAGCGGCCTTCAAATATTTAGAATCGCCTGTAGCACGATAAAGTTCCGAATAGAAAATCACCTCATCCGTTTCATAGCGAGGCTTAGGGCCATAGAATCCGCAATTGTTATGGTTTCCTTTGGAAGTTCCCGTCACATATTCGTAAGCCACCAAAGCTTTTTCCAGACATTTCTGAGCATATTCAGGGTCGAACTTCTTGTAAAGTCTTGCCATGGCAGCCAACGCCGCACCACCCAATGAAGCCATAGATGTTTCACCGCCAGTTGCCACCTCAAAATGACGCGGTCCGTCGGCCTCTCCTCCATTTGACCTGGACAATGTTGACTTTGTAGGCGAAGTACACCAAATAGCATGGTCGGCATCACCATCTCCCTTTTGGAAATAGAAGGTCTTGTTATTGCGGAAGGCCTTCATAATGAAGTCTGTCGCATACTTAGCCTCATTCAAAATATCAGGTATTCCGTCGGGCGCTCCTTTTTTGCCTTCCCATGTATAATCGCCTGCACTAATATATCCATGATAATCATACGAATAATAATCATCATATCCTGCTGGGAACTCTGAATAGCCCAACAAAAGCATATAAGCGGAATAGAAGAAGGTCTGACCGAACGTAGCAAAGTCGCCACAATCATACCAACCTCCCGTCAAATCATAACTGCCATCTGCATCCTTAATGAAAGACTGACCCTTCACGAAAGCGCCGAGATTGCCCTTGCATTCACTTGCAACCTGCGTAGGCTCATAATCGGCAATCAGCCAATTCGGACCCACACCTGAACGTTGCGCACCATAAAAACGCGTGGTGATCCACAACGCCTTTTGATAATATTCTTTATCGAAAGATGGTGTTTGAGCCGAAGCCGGCAAAAAACTTGTTCCTGCCAAAACCGCCAAAGCACCGAGTTTTACATATTTTCTCATAACAACCTTATTAATGACTATATCCAAGATACATACGATAAACATCGTGCAATTTACAAATTTTTATCGAATCAGCAACTTTCCAGCAAAAATATCCTCAGCGTTCCCCGCTTATTCTTCCGTTTTTCTATTTTTGCAGAAAATACCGTCAAGATGATTCTAACGATAAACAACGTCTGTAAAAGATACAAGGACAAAAAGGCTTTAGACCACGTTTCGCTGAAGATGGAGGGCGGCTCCATCAATGGTCTATTGGGCCCCAACGGAGCGGGCAAAACTACGCTGTTGCGCTCCATTACAGGAATCACACAAATAGACGAAGGCGACATTCTTTTCAACGGTTCACCCATCAGCGAGAAAAGCAGACGTTCCATCGGCTACCTTCCCGAAGAGAGGGGGCTCTATCCAGAGATGAAAGTAGGAGAACAACTCATTTACCTTGCTCAACTAAAAGGGATGACAAAAGAGGCAGCGCAAGTGGCTGTAAAACAATGGCTCCGCAAATTTCAACTATCAAGTGCGGCAGAGAAGAAGACCAACGAACTGTCGAAAGGAATGCAACAGAAAGTACAATTCATCGCGGCAGTCATCCACCAGCCAGAACTGCTTATTCTGGACGAACCCTTCAGCGGATTCGACCCCATTAACACCGAACTCATCAAAGGGGAAATTCTCGCCCTGAAAAAGCAAGGGGTGTGCATCATACTCTCCACCCACAACATGACTTCTGTTGAGGAGATATGCGACAACGTGGCCCTCATCAACCATTCGCGCATTATTTTAGAGGGGAACACCTCCGAAATCCGACAAAGATACAACACGGGCAAGTTCATTCTGAAAGGAGAGTCGAACGGACGGCCCAACAACGGAACGACACAGTCTTCGCAGTTTACCTTGGCCGAAAACGGCGATTGGATCGTCAACAAAAGGTCCAACTCTCCCATCAACAATAATGACCTTTTAAAAGAGTTGATGGAATATTTCTCCATCACTTCGTTTATCGAGGCACAACCCTCTATGAACGAGATATTCCTCAACGCAGTAAACGCTAACAACAAAGACGTCCTATGAACGACTTGCTCCTCATCATTCAAAGAGAATACTTAAGTAGAGTCAGGCGAAAATCATTTCTGCTTATGACCATACTGACACCTCTATTTCTCATCGCGGCCTCTATCATTTTCTCCGCAATGACGGATGAAGCGGTTGGTGGAAATGAATCCGTCCTTCTGTTCGGCGACCACAACGGCTACTACACAAGCACATTGCAACGAAACAGCAGATTTTCCTTTACAGAAGCGACGGAAGAATACTTGGAACAGACAGATCCCAGCACCGATTTTTCGGCAATGCTCTACCTGCCCGATGCTTTGGACGAAACGCCCAACTTGGCATTCATCGTTGCCAACTACGAAATATCAGAGGCACTGAGCAACCACATCAACGAGCGACTGTCAGAGGCGGCCACCTTTGAGAAATGGCGCAAGGATGCCCCGACTCTTTCCAATTTTTGGGAAAATAACCGCGTGGAGGTCCATTGTCAAAAGATGAACAACATCACAGGAGGCAATTCCTCCAACGAGGGGGCGGCACTCATCGCCATCGTCGCATCGCTTCTGCTCTACATATTCATATTCAGTTATGGATCGCAGGTGATGCGGGGAGTAAACGAAGAGAAAAACAACAAAATCATGGAGGTGATGTTCCTCTCCACCCGCCCCAGTCATTTCATGGCCGGCAAAATCATCAGTGTCGCCTTAGTCGGATTGACACAATTTGCCATTTGGGCAAGTGCGGCTTTCCTCCTATTTAGAGAAATCTGCGACAAAGAATTGAGCATACTAATTCTATTCAACAAGATTGTGCTTCCCAACGAGATAAACATCTACTCGTTAGCCATTTACTTTGTCATTTTTTTCTTAGCAGGATATCTGCTCTACGCTTCTCTGTTTGCCTCTATCGGAGCCCTATCCGACCCAAGCACAGACACTCAGCAGTTCTTCTTGCCCGTCACGATTCCTATTCTCTTTTCCATATATGCAGGCATCTATACGGCTTGCCATCCCGACAGCACATTAGGGGCATGGTGTTCATATATCCCATTCACCTCCCCTATTGTAATGCCGACTCGCATTTGCCATGGAATAGATGCGTGGGAAATAATAGGCTCCCTATCTATCCTAATAGTTACAGACCTACTATTTTTCAGATTGGCCGGGAAAATTTATCGTTCGGCCATTCTCCTTCATGGCAAGAAAATCACTTACAAAGATCTATGGCAGTTCTGTAAAAGCAACGATTGACCCGATTGAGGCAAACGGAATGATGATTCCGAGTAAAATCAGTGTGCTTTTTCTCATGTCTTTTGTCGGTTGTTGAAATAAAATTGTACTTTTGTGGTGAATCCGGCCCTTTTGCGAGGACCGGAATCTCCCGATCCGCTTTCAATTTTATTGGAAGCGGTGATTTTTATATACCTTGACCAAATCTCCTTGAATTACAATAATAGTCCTTCCATGAGAAGTTCTGCTGAAGTACCGCACCCAAAATGTTCCACAAGGTCAGCCCCCCTTATTTATCGAAGGCAAAAAACAGCCTTCAGAAATGACCTAAAACAACAAATTGCAAGAATCTTTTGAATTCTGAATTTTTTTTTATAATTTTCCGTTGAATTTAACAAAAGAGAATTGCCACATAGCAGTTCGCTCTTATTAACTTCAAAAAAGCGACTAACGAACTCATCAAGCATTCGATTGGTTTTCAATCAATAAGAGGAGCAAATCTAAAAAGCACAGAAG
Source organism: Paludibacteraceae bacterium (assembly GCA_024401455.1). GTDB lineage: Bacteria > Bacteroidota > Bacteroidia > Bacteroidales > Paludibacteraceae > RGIG10190. Next base: position 34,371 of record JAKSLA010000008.1, read on the forward strand.
GATTCTCTTCTTTTTCAGATGTTTCAAAAGACAAAGCACCCATTAAGGTCACGTCGGACGAAACGCTAACAGAAAAACACACAACACAAATCGATAGTCAATCAACCGTAGGCTCAACCTTAAAGCAAGTCTTAGCAGTAAGGCAAACTACATGAACCGCTTGATTTTCACATGGATTTACGAACAATTTAAAAAAATACAATAAAACGACAATAGTATGAAGAGACTAATACTCCTTCCCATTTTGGGACTTTGTGCGCTAAGTGCGCACGCAACGCTTCGCCAGCCGATGAACGGAAAATTTGGCATTGACCAAATATTGGCCAACAAAAATCCCGAAGTCAGACTAGACAGCATCCGCACCCTTGGCGAATGGGGAGGCTGGGTTGACAGTATGGCATTTTACAAATATGATGAGAAAGGTCGCCTCATCTCGGGAGAAGGATTTGACGGCAACAGCGTCAAAGTAAGTTCCATTGCCGTTGAATACGACAAGAACGGAGCCTTCACCCTTGTAGAGACTACATCATACGACGGAAAGAGCTGCAACCACCGTTACACATACAAATACGACAAGAGCGGACAACTCGAATCGCTAATTAACGATTGTGTGGAAGGAAAGTTGATCAGCAGCACTCAAGTTTCTTACAAAAAGAAAAACGGTCAAACCATCGAAACGCTCTCTTCCAAAGACGGCGGTGAAAACGCTACCATCAAGTACAATGCCAGCGGAAAAATTCTTTCGGCTGAATATCCAGACAAAAAACTCGAATACAGTTACGACGAAAACGGCAATCTGATTTCCGTATCGGAGATAAAGAACGGAACAAACAAGAAAATCAGTTGGAACAAATACAAGTACAACGCCAAGAAGCAAATCGTACAATCCACTTCTTTCTCGCAAGACGGAGGAAAAATTGATTCTGTAAAGGCTGAGTTTACTTACAACGAAGACGGTCAAATGATTCGTCGCAAATCCGGCAACTCTTTCACAGACTACACTTATACCAACAATGGCAAAGTGTTAATGGAGACCAGAATCGACGACAACAACATCTACGGCGCCAAGAACAAGACTTACTTCTTCGCAAAACAGCCTCTTCCTGAGGTTAAGAAGCCAACATACGACCTAAGTGCATACCCGAAGGGGTCGGCCGTTGCTCAATACGGAAAACTCGGCCTACGAGGCAACCAATTGTGCGACGAGAAGGGCAACCCTGTTCAACTTCGCGGTATGAGTACACACGGCGTTCAATGGTTCACCAACATCTACACTGACCCTAACGCCATCTCGACATTGGTAAGCAAATGGAACATCAACGTGCTTCGCGTAGCAATGTACGTTCAAGAGAGCGGTTACGCCACTAATGCAGTGAAGAGCGACCTTGAGTGGAACGCCTACATTGACAGCATTTCTAACCTTTGTGCAAAACAAGGTATCTATTGCATCATCGACTGGCATATTCTTAATCCAGGCGACCCATTGGCAGACTGCAACTACAGCAAGGCAACTCAATTCTGGGATTACATGTCAAAGAAACACGGAAAAGAAGCGCACGTCCTTTACGAGATTTGCAACGAGCCTAATGGTGGAGACGTAAGTTGGCCTCGCGTTCGCGAATATGGTCGTCACATCATCAGCACCATCCGTAAAAATGATGTCAGCACAGTGATTTTGGTCGGCACTCCAGTATGGAGCCAAGACATTGACGTTGCCGCCCTCGCCCAACTCGAAGACCAAGACGTCATGTACACCCTCCACTTCTACTCTGGTTCACACGGAGCGGCATTCCGCCAACGTGGAGAGAGAGCGCTCGCTGCTCCTTACAAGACGCCTATCTTCATCACCGAGTTCGGTACAAGTGATGCATCCGGAGACAACGGTTTCTTCAAGGAGGCTACGCTTGACTGGCTTATATGGGCAAAACAAAACAAACTTAGTTGGTGCAACTGGAGTTTTGCAGACAAGGGAGAGAGTGCAAGTGCGCTCCAAAGCGGTGCAGCCTCAACAGGATTCAATGCTCTAACAGAGAGCGGCACACTCATTCGCAACATCTTGTTGGATCCAACCTCGGTAGAGAACAAGGCAAACGAGAAAAAATAAGCATAAATTAATTAGAGTGTTAAATGGGAAGTGGGGAGCGACCGCAGTTGGTTGTTTCCCACTTTTTTTTATCCGTAGAGACGGTGTGCACACCGTCTCTACAATAAGATATGCACACCGTCTCTACGGGTAAAAAAAACGCTCTATGACCGTTAAGCCATAGAGCGTAAAAAGTTCTATATTAGGAATCTCCTCAAAGATTCGTAACCATCGTCAACTGTTATTCCCAAACATACGTACAGGCAGCAGAAGAGAAGCCTGCACCGAAAGCGCTGAACACCAACTTGTCGCCTTTCTTAATCTTACCAGCCTCAATCAACTCATTCAAAAGGATTGGGATGCAAGCCGAAGATGTATTACCCATGCGCTCTACGTTATGCGGCACCTTCTCATCCGGCAAATCCAAACGTTGACGAATAGCCTCGATAATACGCAAATTAGCCTGATGAAGGACAAACATATCCACATCTTCCATCTTCCAACCCGTGGCCTCAACCACCTCCTTGATATCAGCAGAAGAGAAAGAGACTGCCGTCTTGAAAACATCTCGGCCATTCATCTGCAACGGTTTGTTAAACTCCTCCTTCTTCAAAAACGGATTGTACTCCAACTTACGGCGGTAATAAAGCACGTCTGGCATTGACTTTGTTGAGAACTTCATTGTCTTCAACGAATCACCTGCCGTCAATACAGCAGCACTTGCCGCATCACCAAAGAGGATACATGCATCACGAGACTTCCAATCTACAATTCGAGAAGGCTCTTCCGCACAAACGACCAATATGTTTTTATATTTTCCCGAAGAGATATAGCCATCCGCCATATCCATCGCCGTCATAAATCCTGCACAAGCATTGTTTATATCAAAACAAGGGCAAGTAGCACCGATTTCGCCTTGAATTATGCAAGCCAACGACGGAGTCACATAAGAATTGACCACATTCGAGCAAATAAACAAATCAATGTCAGTAGGAGCAAGACCCGCTTTAGCTATTGCATCCTTCGCAGCTTTAGCACCCAAATCAATAAGAGATTCCGTTGAAATCATCGGTCTCTCTTTAATGCCCGTACGCGATGAAATCCATTCGTCAGATGTATCGACATACTGAGCTATCATATCATTCGTAACCCTCAACTGAGGTAGTGCTACGCCTGTTCCACTAATTTTCATATATTTTTTTTAAATTATCTACCACATTGGAGGTCTGCTCATTCCTTTTCGCCTCTCAAAAAGAAGCATTTAGGCAAAACACACCATATAAGCGACGGCAAAATTAAACATTTTGAACGAAAGAAACCAATTAAATTCCATTTTAAAGCCAAAGGTTGAGAATATAATTTAATCCGGAAGTTATTTGGCCAATTCAAAAATTGTTTTCATGCCCTTTATCTTCTCATTCGCAACCATTTTAAGCATATTGGCATATTTCCCGCGTTTCACTGCGGCAAATGCGAAATGATCCTTCAGTTCTATCTTTCCCAAATCATCTTTTGAAAGTTTGCCCTTCTGCATCATAAACCCGGCAATATCGCCCTTGCTCAACTTATCTTTCTTGCCTTTGCCGATGTAGATGGTCACCCACTCCGGTTGAGCAGGAATCTTGTTCTTCTCCGGAAGGGATTCCGTTTCTGTCACCGACTCCAAATATTCGGGCAAGGCTTCCTCCGGATGCAAGATGACGAAAGAGTAACCTTCCGCAAACATACGCGCTGTTCGCCCGTTTCTGTGCGTATAAGCCTCCTCGTTCAACGGCAAGTGATAATGGACAACATTCTTCACCTCTGGCACATCAAGTCCACGCGCCGCCAAATCGGTGGAGACAAGCAGATAACAACTACCGTTTCTAAACGAGCAAAGCGCCTTCTCTCTATCCTGCTGCTCCATTCCGCCGTGGAATGCTTTACACTCCAAGCCCTCAGAGCGAAGATAGTTACAGACTCTATCCACCGATTCGCGGTAGTTGCAGAAAATCATCGTAGGCTCGTTACCCACATGACAAACAAGAGCCAACAGTGTCGCCAGTTTGTCCTTCGAAGGAGACAAGACTCGGCGCACCTTCAAACCGCCCAACGAATCTCTTTCTGAAAGGAAATTCAGCACGGCAGGATGACGCAACCCCGTAAATTCGGGGATCTCCTCCATATTGGTAGCAGAAAGCAAAATCTTCTTCTTCAAATATTTCAATTTGGAGATGACAAACGACATCTCCTCTTCAAATCCGAACTCAAGCGATTTGTCGAATTCATCCAAAACCAACGTGCGAACAGTCTCCGGACGAAGATTGCCACGCTCAATGTGGTCTTTCACCCTTCCGGGCGTTCCCACAATCAAGGCTGGCGGATTCTCCAACATCTGCGCCTCATAGTAGAGCGAGTGACCGCCATAGCAACTGCCGATGCGCACACCCGACGACATAGAACGGAAAACGTCCTCTATCTGCAATGCCAACTCTCTCGACGGTGCCAAAACCAAGGCTTGCACGCCCATGGCATCGGGTTTGATAGAGCCCAGCAAAGGGAAAAGGAACGCCAACGTCTTACCCGAACCCGTAGGCGAAAGCAAGATGATGTCGTCACTCTCATCGTATGTTTGAAGGACATATTTCTGCATCTCGTTCAACTCCTCAATGGAAAGATTACGAAGCAGTGTTTTCAGTTTTTCTTGTTCTATCATAAATTTTCTTTTAAAGCACACAAATATACGAATATATCAGGCAAACCACAAACATAGTCAGATACGCATCCTTAATTCACATCTCTCAAAGCAGGCTATCCGTTGGACAATAGGCCCAAACGCATTATCTTTGCAGCAGCATAACAAACGACACACAATATGGGAACAAACAGAAACTACCAGAAAGAACTGGACAATCTGATTGACAAGCAGCAAAAAGAGGCGGAGGTACCGACATTGCTGCTCCACAGTTGTTGTGCGCCATGCAGCAGTTACGTTTTGGAGTACCTGTCCCAATTCTTCAAGATCACCGTCTTCTACTACAACCCAAACATTTGGCCGGAAGCCGAATTTCACAAACGCGTACACGAGCAGGAGCAACTCATTGCCGACCTTCCCACCCAATACGAAGTGAAGTTTATCGCAGGCAACTACGACACAGAACGGTTTTACGCCATAGCCAAAGGTCGTGAGATGATGCGCGAAGGGGGTGAACGATGTTTCGATTGTTTTCGTCTTCGCTTAGAGGAGAGCGCCATTCTTGCCCATGACTTAGGGCTGGACTATTTCTGCACCACCCTATCCATCAGCCCGCTGAAAAACGCTGAAAAACTGAATGAAATCGGAGAAGAGTTGGGCAAGAGATATGGCATCAAGTACCTACCGTCCGACTTCAAAAAGAAGAACGGCTACCTACGTTCTACGCAACTTTCCAAACAATACGGGCTCTACCGCCAAGAATACTGCGGTTGCATCTACTCCAAAGCTCAGCGTGATAGAGAATTAGCCGCAAAAGGACGGTAAATCCTACTTCTCACGAGCCAAATCCAACACCTGCCCTATTTTGCACCGCACGCGCTCATAACCGTCCTCCGAATGAGGTATTAGACAAGCGGAACAATCCTTTATGCCGTTAGACGTATAGGAGAAATCACCTCCACACTTTTCGCCCAAGGCATACAAAGGGCAATAACAAAAAAGGCAATTAAAAGAACTGGCATCCGCCCCTGCATGACACGGAAAATACTCACACGCTTTATTTTGGAAAAACTTGTAGGACATAAATCTAATTTTGAGAGATGCAATTTACAAAAAAAGCGGGGAATTCCGTCGTAAAAGTCAAGGATTGTCAACCTCAGCAGAATTTTTAGTTTCCTGTAGCAGGGGCGTAAAAAAGTCCGCAAGACGTTTTTACACGTGTTGCGGACTCTGTACGGGCATCCCTTGTGGGTGCCCATTGCCGGGCATGGACAGCCTCAAAAAAAATCTCTTATCTTTTCACATTCCACATTTTACTTGCGGAGCCATCGAACAGAACGTCGATGTTGGCTCCGTTCTTCTTCTCGATGATGTCCCAAGCCTTGAGGGTGATGAATTGGTCTGGCGACAAGTTCATCTCGGTCATATAAGCCTTGTCAGCAATGGCACGTTGGCGTTCGCTCTCTGCTCTGGCTTTCTCTGCAATCGTTTTTTGCTCCTCCGAACGCTTGGCTTGGATGTAACTGGCGGTGCGGTTCATCTCTGTAAGTTGATCTGCGTTAGGTCTTGCCGCGCCCGTCGTGATTGACTTGATGGTGATTGGGAACTCTTTGTCTTTTGAGAGTTCTTGGATGTAGTTCGTCATATCCTGCATCAATTGGTTGTCAATCCTGTTTAGCACCTCGCGATTGCTGATGAGGTCGAAAGGAGAGTACATGGAGACATACTCGCGGGTCTTGTTGCGGTAGTACACTTGGATGTTGTGGAGGTACCAGTCCTTTCCGTAATTTTCCAATAAGATAGGAGTCTTTCCTTTCTTGATTTGGATGTTGATGTAGGTGTTGAAGTCCAAAGGCGTATTGTCGTTAGAGAAGATGTCGTCAAATTTCTCATCATAACGCTGCGGCGTCATTCTGAAATACTCCACTGAACTGGAGAATGCTCCGTAAGACAAACCTGTAGTGACTGGGTCTGGGTCAATACCTCCATGTCCAAAGAGGAAAGGTTGCTTGATCCATACGCCCTCTTCCTCGGCGTCAACAACGGCCATAGTGCAAGATTGCAAATGGGCGATAGTTGCCAATGCGGCAACGAAGTAAATTAGCTTTTTCATCCTATTATTGTGTTATTGTTTTTTTTAAGTGTCTTATTCAAATGTGGTTAAGCGTAGGCTTCAACTCTTCTTCTGAGTTCCAAGGGCAAATGTCGTAAAAAAATGAAGAGACGCAAAATTTCGAGGGACGATTTTTATGGCGTTTTAAAGAACAAAACAACCAAAATACAATTGAACTTTTTTCTGATTTTCAGTTAATTGAACTATTTCTTGACATTTTTTTCGTGTCGAACAAAAAGTTTTGACATCCAGTAGTTTGATACTTTTTTGAAAGAGTAAAGAACTATTAGCCTATGCACCAAAAAGCCCCAACCTTAATGGCTGGGGCTCAATGTTTTGTATGGTAGCCTATTTATTTGCTAACAATCTCCAACGTATCTGAAGCAATCATGTACTCCTCGTCGGTAGGGACGATGATGACCTTTACCTTTGAGTCGCTTGTGCTGATAACCTTCTCTTCTCCGTGGATTTGGTCGTTGATTGACTTGTCAATCTTGATGCCGAAGCACTCCATATCTTTGCAGATAGCCTCTCTGACTACCTCGACGTTCTCTCCGATACCACCTGTGAAGACGAGGACATCTACGCCGCCCAAAACAGCCACGTAAGAACCCACATACTTCTTAGCACGATAGCAGAACATATCCAAAGCCAATTTAGCTTGCTCGTTGCCTGCTGCGATGCCAGCACGAACGTCACGCATATCTGATGATACGCCTGACACGCCGAGCAAACCGCTCTTCTTGTTCAAGATGTTTGACATCGTAGCCACGTCGTAGCCCTTTGCCTCCATCAAAAATGTAACGGCACCTGCATCAACATCACCTGCACGAGTTCCCATCACCAAACCTTCCAATGGCGTCATACCCATTGATGTGTCAACAGACTTTCCGTCCTTGATGGCTGTGATGGAACCACCGTTACCGATGTGGCAAGTAATCATCTTTGTACCCTCTGCCTTCATGCCCAAAATCTCCAAAGCACGTTGAGACACATATCTGTGGCTTGTTCCGTGGAAACCATAACGACGAACGCCATTCTCCTTGTAAAGTTCGTATGGCAATGCATACATAAATGCTTGTTGAGGCATTGTCTGGTGGAATGCAGTGTCGAATACGGCAACTTGAGGCTTGCTTGGCATCAACTTTGAAACGGCAGCGATACCCTTCAAGTTAGGTGGATTGTGAAGAGGAGCCACTTTGATGCACTCTTCGATGTTTTTGATCACCTCGTCAGTGATAAGCACGCTCTTGTTGAATTTCTCGCCGCCGTGAACCACACGGTGACCTACTGCGTCGATCTCGTCCAAAGACTTGATAGCGCCTCTTTCGGCAGAAGTAAGGGTCTCCAAGATGAACTCGATTCCGACCGTATGCTCAGGAATCTCCTTCTCCAAGACTTCCTTCTCGCCATTGGCTTTGGTGAGTTTAAGGAAGGAATCTTTCAATCCCACCTTCTCGACTCCACCTTGAGCCAAAACGTTATTGGCAGGCATCTCGATCAATTTGTACTTGATGGATGAACTACCACAGTTTAAAACTAATATCTTCATAAATTTCAAAAATTATTTCTTTGCAGAGATTGCTTGGTTGGCAGTGATGGCTACTGTCTTAACGATGTCGTCAACAGAGCAACCACGAGACAAGTCGTTAACTGGTGCAGCCAAACCTTGAAGGAATGGACCAAGAGCAGTTGCTCCCGCCAAACGTTGAACGAGTTTGTAAGAGATGTTTCCTGTGTTCAAGTCAGGGAACACCAAAATGTTGGCTGTTCCGGCAACGTCGCTGTTAGGTGCCTTCAATTGTGCAACCTTTGGTACCAAAGCGGCGTCTGCTTGCAACTCACCGTCAAGTTTCAACTCAGGAGCCATTTCGTGAGCCTTTGCTGTTGCCTCAACTACCTTGTCAACCATTTCGTGCTTTGCACTTCCCTTCGTAGAGAAGCTAAGCATTGCTACGCGAGCCTCTGGGAAACCGAATACGTTAGTGGCAGTCTTTGCACTACATACTGCGATTTGAGCCAATTGGTCAGCGTCTGGGCATGGAGTTGCTGCACAGTCTGCAAACAACATCTTTCCGTCATAACCATAAGTCTTGTCCTTCAAGATCATCAAGAATACACCTGATACACAAGAGATGCCTGGCTCAGTCTTGATGATTTGGAAGGCAGGGCGAAGAGTGTCACCTGTTGGTGAACCAGCACCGCTCACCTCACCGTCAGCATCGCCAGCCTTGATCATAAGGCAAGAGAGGTATAGAGGATCCTTGATAGTCTCAGCAGCCTTCTCAGGAGTCATACCCTTCTTTTGTCTCAATTGGAAAAGAAGGTCGGCATATTTTTGAGCCTCAGGGTTGTTCTCTGGATCGATGATAGTGGCTTGGTCGATGTTCTTCAAACCGTACTCTTTAGCCATCTCATTGATCTTTGCCTTATTACCCAAAAGGATGATCTTTGCGATTTTTTGTTCAAGAACTGCGTCTGCAGCTTTCAAAGTTCTCTCCTCAGTTCCTTCTGGGAGAACGATGCGTTGAGGATTAGCCTGCGCACGTGCAATGATGCTTTCAATTAAATCCATATCTAAGATGTTTCGTTTTTTGTACTATAATAATGCAAAATTAAAAAAAAACTTCATTTTGTTATCTTCAGATTACAATTTTATGGGGCGATGGGAAAAAAAGTAGAAATAAACAGGTGGGTAAGATTGGTTAAGCGCACAAGTCATCCCATTGGGAAAGTGTAGGTATGAAGAGAATATCATAGACTAAGTTACTGATTAAAAGGGAATAACATATTAAAAAAAACAGAGAATGACGTTATTCGTGTTTTCTCTTCTTTTTCAGTCGAAAACTTCCTTTAAAATGCTCAACGTTTTCAGATCTCCCATGCCTTGAACGTGTAGGCGGTAGTAGTCGAGTGTGCGATCTATGATTTCATTGCGTTCGTTGCGGCTAAAGCGGAAAACGTGCATATTGCGGTAGTTGATGCGTGTAATGTGTTGTAGGATGGGCGACGACTTCGTTTCCAGAAAGAAATGGTGGAAAGGACGGGTGAGTACAAATGAGGCCTGCTTCAGGTCGAAGTAAGGATAGTTGTTCATTCGTTCGATGTCGGGCCAAAGTCCTAAGAAATAGGATAGTTTTATTAGAAAGGTGATGTGGAAATTGCTGATTCCGTTTTCTGTTGTGTCCAAATAACGGATGGAGTTGTGGAGGAAGAGGAATAGCGTCTCGTCTTTTTCGCTTGTTTTCAGAATGTTGGATAGGATTTCTGCAAGGAAGAAGGCGATGGCATTTTTATAGGGGTTGAAGAGGATGCTGCTTGTTGGGGTCTCTACTTTGATCTCCTTTATTTTCTGCAAATCTTTGTTGGGGTGATGGTCTGCCTCAATCTCTACGAGGGAGAGTGGTTGTATGAAGGACATTTTTTTCCCGCCTCGCTTGCTTTGGGCACCGAACAGCAAGTAGTTGCATCTTCCGTATTCTTGCGTGTAGAGATGGAGGATGAGGGTGTTGTCCTTGACTTTCACGTTGCCGAGGACAATGGCTTTGGTCTTGACTAACATCGTATTGCGACTATTGGATGACGGTAATATGGAAACATTTCTGCTTCACCTCTTTCATGACGAGACAGCACTTTTCGGTACGCATTTCGCGTATTGTTTGTATAAATATGTCTTGAATGTTTTTATAGCAGAGGGTTGTGTCGTCCTCGGTTCGATGAAACTCCACATAGGAGAGATCGAATGTAGTGCCGTAGAGGTGCGATGTTGTGGAGCGTGTGGCATTTTTGTTTCGACGGAACAATCGTCGTTGGCTTTCGTCTGTCCGGAGCGCCGACGTGATGAAGAAGGCATATTCCATTTGGTTCTTCTCCTTTAACTTGTCATTGAAGCGGATGCCGACCTCTTCCAATAGACTTGCGGCTTCCGGCGTAAGATAAGGGAAAGAGTGTTCCATCTCTTTGACTTTGTAGTATTTGCAATCTTCAATGGAAACAAGATGTCCATTTTTGAGTAACGAGTCTTTGGCTTGAAAGAAAGCCTTATCGTTCTTATATCCATAGTCCAGCCCGATGCGTTGGGCGAAGAGCAAATGCGTTGTGTTCTTGTCGCGAAGTTTTGAGGTTGGCTCAATGCTCTCAAAGTATTCGCAGGTGGCAGAGGTAATCTCTTTTGTCTTGTTCTCTTCGAAAAGCGGAATAGTGTCTGTCGGAATAAGATGAATCTCTTCCAATGGGGCACGTTCGATTTTAGTCTCCTTATTCCCACAACTGTCAAGGAGAAGCGTACAGAAAAAGAGGATACCGAGTCGCATACAATTATTTTGGGTCTTTCCTGTAAGAGGTGGATTGGAAGTTGGCTACAAGTTCGCCCTCTTCATCGCGGACATCGACGTTATAGCCTCCAACCGTTCGACGAAGGTACATCTCTGTAGCGGTGGCCGTTAGCGTGCCACTGTTGACGGCTTTCACAAAGTTGATGTTTGCATTAAGAGAAACGGCAATCTTGCCTTGAGAGTTGGCGGCAGCCGCACACGCAAAATCAGCCAAGGTGAAGAGTACGCCGCCTTGTACGGTTCCGAGACCATTCATGTGTCTCTCGTCCACTTCCATTTTGGCAATGGCGGTTCCATTGTCTATTTCGACCAACTTTATGTTCAAGTTGCTCGCTGCTGTGTCTTTCCCCAGCAGATTGAATATTTTTTCTTTTAAAGTGTTGTCCATGTCTTTAATAAATTATTGGTTGGGAACAAGGTCCTTAGAGTAGCATCTTCTGCGGATGTAGGGCTCTTTCTCGTAATTGTTCCAGACGCTTACTGCGTTGACGTTACTTTCCAATTGTTGGTTGGAGATGGCCACCTTGACGCCGTTGGCGATGTAGGCCTTGTTCAACTCTACGTAATAGAGGGAGTGGATGCCTTTCTTTTGCCAGTCGGGATGCACGCCGTTGAGCAGGAGGTCGATACATTCCATATTTTTCAATGCGCGGAGAATATGTATGAATCCGAATGGGAAGAGTTTTCCCTTTGCCTTTTGGAACGCCTTTGAAAGAGAAGGAATGGACAATCCGAACGCCACCACCTCATCCTTCTCGTCAACCACGAAACAGACAAGTTTCGGATTGATGAAGGAGAAGTAACTTTTGATGAGTCCGTCTATTTCGCCTTGCGTCAAAGTGGAATAGCCATAAAGGTTGGAGAAGGCAAGGTTCAGCGTCTTGAAGAAGGATTGGGCATATTTCATTATCTCCTTCTTGTTGGTGAACGTCAAAACTCGGAGGTTGTACTTCTCCGCAATCAATTTGTTGATTCTATCCATTTTTTCAGGGATAGGTTGGGAGGCGTTGAACTTGAACTGTAGCCAATCCTCGTCGCGCTTATAGCCCAACTCCTCCATGAATTGAGGGTAGTAGGGATAGTTGTAGATGTTGGAGATGGTCGGTAGTTTGTCGAAACCTTCGACGAGCATGCCTTCGTTGTCCATATCGTTGAATCCGAGCGGACCTTGAATGTTGACCATGCCTTGCGCTTTGCCCCAATCTTCCACGGCTTTGAGAAGGGCTTTGGCCACCTCGATATCTTCGATGAAGTCTATCCAGCCGAATCGGACCTTGTTGCCCCACTTCTCGTTGGCTGTGTGGTTGATGATGCCCGCAATACGGCCCACGATTTTGTTGTCCTTATATGCCAGCCAATATTGGGCTGTGCAATGCTCGAATGCTGGGTTTTTATCCTTGGAAAGCAAATTCATCTCATCCATGTTTAAAGGGGGAACCCAATAAGCATTCCCTTTGTAGAGATCGTGAGGAAATTGGATGAACTTCTTCAATTCCTTTTTTGATTCGACTGTTTTGACTTGTATCATATCCATCAAACGATTTTAGATGAAGGGGACTTCTATAAATCCCCCGTTTTTCTAATTTTACATTTTAGGGATTCCCTGAAAATCTTTTGCTGCCTTAATGATTTTCATTCGTAGGCCGGTCTCCTGTCTCCGGCCTATTCTCTAAAAAAGTCTGGCTTTTTGTCACGAGCATCGGCGAGTGAGAGGATGTCCTCATCTTTTTTCTTTTGAGCGTCGCGCAATGCTTGTTGCTCTTCTCGTATCTTACGGGCATATTCATCTCTTGTCTTGATGTTGAGAATCTGGCTGGCCGCGTAAGTGTTTTGAGAGGCGTCTTTCATGTGCATGACCGGAGCGTCATAGAGAGGCGCAATTTTCACTGCTGTGTGGATTGGAGATGTAGTGGCGCCTCCAATCATCAATGGGATGGAGAGCCCTTTTTGTTGCATCTCGCTGGCCACATGGCACATCTCCTCCAACGAAGGGGTGATCAGTCCGCTGAGGCAGACGATGTCCACATTCTCCTTGATGGCGGTTTGGATGATTTGCTCCGAAGGCACCATGACACCGAGGTCTATCACCTCGAAGTTGTTGCAGGCTAAGATGACTGCTACGATGTTTTTGCCGATGTCATGAACATCGCCTTTGACGGTGGCGATAAGGATTTTTCCTGCTTTCTTGCTTTCTCCGTTTCTTTGAGCCTCGATGAAAGGTTGGAGTATGGCCACTGCCTTTTTCATGGTGCGGGCGGTCTTCACCACTTGAGGAAGGAACATCTTTCCCGCACCGAATAGTTCTCCTACTTTATTCATGCCATTCATCAACGGTTTTTCGATGATTTCCACAGGATTCTCGTAGATTTGGCGGGCTTCGGCCAAATCTTCTTCCAAATGGTCAACGATGCCTTTGATGAGGCAGTATTCTATTCTTTCGTCCAACGATTTTGTACGCCACTCTTCTGTGTGGGTCTGTTTTTCGTTGCCCGTTGCTTGCTTTTTTAGTTCGTCGGCCGCCTCGATAAGGATTTCTGTAGCATCGGGACGTCTGTTCAATACAACGTCTTCCACTTTTTCGAGGAGGTCGGCAGGGATGTCCTCGTAGATTTGTAGCATTCCTGCATTTACGATACCCATGTCCATTCCCACTTTGTAGGCGTGGTAAAGGAATACGGAGTGCATAGCCTCACGGATAGGGTTGTTTCCTCGGAAAGAGAAGGAGAGGTTGCTGACACCACCGCTGATCTTTGCGCAAGGCAAATTTTCGCTGATCCATTGTGTGGCGCGGATGAAATCCACTCCGTAATTGCTGTGCTCTTCGATACCGGTGGCAACGGCTAAAACGTTCGGGTCGAAGACAATGTCTTCTGGCGGGAAGCCGACCTTGTCCACCAAAAGGTGGTAGGCGCGTCCGCAGATTTCAATCTTTCTCTCGTAAGAGTCTGCTTGCCCTTTCTCGTCGAATGCCATTACGACCGTGGCGGCACCATAGCGCTTGATAAGGCGGGCCTTCTCCAAGAATTTCTCCTCGCCCTCTTTGAGGGAGATGGAGTTGACGATGCCCTTGCCTTGTACGCATTGCAGACCTGCTTCGATGACTTCCCATTTGGAAGAGTCTATCATAATAGGCAATTTGGCAATTTCCGGATCGGACGCAATGAGGTTGAGGAAGGTCACCATCTCTTGCTTGGCATCTAACATGGCATCGTCCATGTTCACGTCTATGATTTGTGCGCCGTCTTCCACTTGTTGTCTGGCGATGGAGAGCGCCTCCTCGTATTTCTTCTCGCTGATGAGGCGAAGGAATTTCTTTGATCCAGCCACGTTACAACGCTCACCGATGTTTACGAAAAGGGAGCGTTGTTGAGGCTCGCTGTTTTCCTTGTCACGCGAAGTGATGGTGAGGTCTTCAAGACCAGAAAGCCTCATGTTGCGGTTTCGCTTCTTAGGTTGGCGTACTTGGGCGTTCTCGATGAGTTTGGCGTATTGCGCAATGTGGTCAGGCGTCGTTCCGCAGCAACCACCGATGATGTTTACCAAATTCTCGTCGATGTACTCTTTGACTTGAGCAGCCATTTTTTCTGGTGTTTCATCGTATTCGCCGAACTGATTAGGAAGTCCTGCGTTGGGATAGGCACTGACATACCAAGGGGCGAGATCGCAGACCTCTTGCAAATACGGTTTGAGGTCTTTGGCTCCGAAAGAGCAGTTCAATCCTACGGAGAGAATGTCAGCATGGGCTACAGAGTTTAAGAACGCCCTGATGGTTTGTCCGGAAAGTGTACGTCCGCTAATGTCTGCAATCGTTGCCGACAGCATGATATACACTCTTTTCCCTTGCGCAGCCATGGCCTCCTCTGCCGCGAAGATAGCCGCTTTTGCGTTGAGCGTGTCAAAAATGGTTTCTATGAGTAGAGCATCTACGCCACCTTCGATAAGGGCTTCCATCTGTTCTTTATAGGCATCCACTAATTCGTTATAGGTGATGCCACGCAAAGCAGGGTTGTTTACATCTGGCGAGATGGAGGCAGTCTTGTTGGTCGGACCGACAGAGCCTGCCACAAACCGAGGTTTGGAAGGGTTCTTCTTCGTGTATTCGTCTGCTACCGAGCGGGCAAGTTTTGCCGCTTCGAGGTTGAAACGTCTTATTTGATTTTCCATGCCATAGTCGGCCATGGAGATGCGTTGCGAGTTGAAGGAGCAGGTTTCAATGATGTCGGCTCCAGCCAGAAGGTATTTTTCGTGAATCTCTCGGATGACGTTAGGTTGGGTCAAGCAGAGCAGATCGTTGTTGCCTTTTTGTATGAGGTTGGAGTCGGCAAATTCAGTGCCGCGATAATCTTGTTCTGTCAAATGGTATTTTTGCACCATTGTGCCCATACCACCATCCAGGATAAGCGTTCGGCGTGACAGTTCTTCTTTTAAGTCGTATTTCATACTTCTCTTTTATGTTTCTTTGGCACAAAGTTACTAAAAATCATAGAATAAGTGGTAGGAGATGCTTAAAACAATATTCTCCCGAGACAAATCTCGTTTGTCGTGGTTGTTGTTGCATAAACACCATCAGAATTTTATATTTGCAGAAAAAAAAGGAAAAGATGAGAAGTACGAGAAAGTCCGTCGGTGGGAATCCGAAAAATCCATTTCGTTTCAAACCAGCAGGTAAACCTAAACCTTCTGGTAAGCGCATTGGCAAATCAAAGCCAGAGAAGGCCAATAATCAGTTGAACAAGAGAGTAAAGAAATGATAGGCGATGTAGGGGCGGTGCCTTGTGCCCGCCCATATTAATGCAGTGCCTTGTGCCCGCCCATATTAATGCGGTGCCTTGTGCTACACTAAAAAAATAAAAGGGTTACTCTAAAAGAATAACCCTTATTGCGAGCCCGGATAAAACGGCATGAGTCGCTTGCAGTCTTAGACTGATGCAAATTTAATTTATTACCCAATTTTTACCAAGGCATTTAAAGAAAAAACCCGCCCCTAATGAGCAGTTGACGATTGTCAGCAAAATAACACAAACATTTAGCCCTTCCCCGCACATCCTCACTCTGCTCGGATCTACGGGGTTACTCAAATAGCGTCTTGCAGACGCGTACGCCATTTCCATCCACCTGACCACACACCACAAGTCGATGGCAGTTCCCTTCAACGAAACCTCTCCATCTTAACTCTTGTCACTTTTTTCCCTCTCATTGCTATTCTTTCAAAACAAAAAAGTAAATTTGCACATTAAACACAGTGTTGGCCTAAGCTAACAAAAAGTGCCAACAGAACCAAAAGTAATAATTATGAGCTTTAGCGAAAACGCAAACAAGATTTTTGACAGCGTAGTCATCGACTACCACAAAAACGACGATGTGGACACGCCAATTGTGAACCCATTCAAGCCACAAACCATTGAGAACGTGCTATATCTAAAAAATTGGATCGACACCGTACAATGGCACTTGGAAGACATCATCCGCAATCCAGAGATCGACCCAGTTGAGGCTTTAGCCATTAAAAGACGCATCGACAAATCCAACCAAGACCGTACGGATTTGGTGGAGAGAATCGACAGCTACTTTTGGGAAAAATACCAAGGCATCAAGGTGAAGGAGACGGCTGTAATCAACACAGAGAGTCCCGCTTGGGCCATTGACCGCCTTTCTATCCTCGCCCTCAAAATTTACCACATGAGACAAGAGGTGGAGAGAACAGACGTGAACGAAGAGCACAAAGCAACTTGCGGCAAGAAGTTGGACGTTTTGTTGGAACAACGCGTCGATTTGTCGTCAGCCATTGACCAATTGCTTGCCGATATCGAAAACGGCGACCGCTACATGAAGGTGTACAAGCAAATGAAGATGTACAACGACCCTAATTTGAACCCAGTCCTTTACGGAAAGAAAGCGTAAGCAACAACAATGAACATCCTCGTAATCCGAATGTCAGCCATGGGCGATGTGGCAATGACGGTTCCCGTCGTCAGCGCATTTGCCGACCAACACCCAGAAGCACAAATCACGGTGTTGACCACCCCACGCTTCGGCGGAATGTTTCCGACCCTGGAGAATGTGGAAATCTTTGGCGCAGACACGAAAAAGGAGTACAAAGGATTCTTGGGCATCTTCAAACTGTTCAAGGCACTCAATGCCCACAAACACTACGATTTGGTCATCGACCTACACGACGTGCTTCGAAGCAAAGTGCTACGAAAGTTATTCAGACTTAAAGGGGTTCCTTGCCATGTCATCGAAAAGGGAAGAGCTGAGAAAAAGGCCCTCACCCGTAAAGACGGCAAAGTAATGAAGCGACTCAAAAGCAGCATAGAGCGCTACCGCGATGTATTCAAAGCGGCAGGCTATGAAGTGCCGCTCAACTTCAAGCAGAAGGAACAACCGCTTACTAACGACATACTCGCCATTACAGGCGAGAAAGAGCAGAAATGGCTCGCCATTGCCCCATTTGCACAACACAAAGGGAAGATTTACCCAACGGAGCAAATGGAGAAGGTTATCGAACATTTCTCCACAAACAAAGACTACAAAATCCTGCTTTTCGGTGGCGGGAAGCAAGAGAAAGAGATATTGGAAGGCTGGGAGGCACGTTTTGAGAACGTACTCTCCCTTGCCGGAAAATTCCCGTTGGAAAAGGAGTTAATCATCCTCGGAAACTCCGACTTGCTGATTTCTATGGACTCGTCGAACATGCACCTTGCATCGCTCGTCGGCACAAGAGTCCTTTCCATTTGGGGCGCCACCCACCCATTTGCCGGTTTTTACGGCTACGGGCAAAAAGAAGAAGACGCTGTCCAATTGGAATTGCCTTGCCGCCCCTGCTCCATTTACGGCAACAAGCCTTGCCTACGCAACGACTACGCCTGCATGACACAGATAACGCCAGAAATGATATACAAAAAGGTAGAAAGCATTTTATGATAATGCTATCGGCACACCTTTCCTACCTGGCACAAACCACATACACAAATGAGAAAGTTAATTCTAACGGCGATTATCGCGCTAACAAGCATTGTATCTATGGCAGAAATTCATCTTTACAGGGGTAACAACTCCTATTCATCCAACATTCTCTTCACTTGGGATGGCAAATGCCTTTACAAAGGCAACAACACCTATTCGTCCAACATCCTTTACACATGGGACGGGAAACACCTCTATAAAGGCAACAACACCTACTCATCCAACATCATCTATACATGGGATGGGAAAAGCCTCTACAGGGGCAACAACACCTATTCATCCAACATACTCTTCACTTGGGATGGCAAGTGTCTTTACAAAGGCAATAACACCTATTCGTCCAACATTCTTTACACGATAGACAGCCAACACATCTATTTAGGGAACAACACCTACTCATCCAACATCATCTACACCAAAAACGGGCTAATTCCTATCGCTGTATTGATTGCAGCAATGCAATAAACAATAAAGAGGTCCTTGGGGACACGCGTATAAGTAAAAGGGAAAGGTCGGTTTATCTATACTCCTCCATTTCAATCAAATACCATTTCTTATTGATACTAATGAAATTGAAGAAAAGGTATGGAGAGCCATTCTTCATAACGAAAAGGCGACGATTATTTTTATCGGAAAGATTCTCCGAAGCAAAAAGACACAACGAAGGGAACAACGCCACGAAATCAAACGTCTCCCATTCATGCGGCATCATCAATTTGGACTCCAATTCGTGATTTTTATAATCCTTATAGACACGATAAGGGAATGGGAATATCGTACGTTTCTTCTGAAAATCAATATCTTGCGAATAGGCAAATAAGAATTCCACAAAGTCACGGTCGCCACCGTAATCCGCCTCCTTACGAGAAGAGGCCAATTTCCAACGACCTGCTTTTTTCTCAAACGCGTATTGGACCGACTTTTTATTCATCATATCTATCACAGACACATTCACTTCCTTCTGAGCAGAAACCAGATCCAAAGAGTCTGCACAGACGATAGGGATGCTTGTACGGGTAATAAAACGCAAAGGCTGATAGTCTTTGGCGTTCTTCACAACCCCAGACTCAGTACGCAACGGGAACATCACACTACTGCTCTGCCGTTCAGGATGACGAACAAAATCCAAGAAAAATGCCGAGAAGTTTTGGCAAAAGAGAGACTGCGGGATGTATAACACCACGAAAAGGAAAGCAACAATAATCCTATAAAGTCTTCTCATACCTACTATTTTTCAATAGAACGATAGCACAACTATAATTGTACTAACATAGCAACGGACAAATTTAGGTGCTATTTTCCTAAATAAGAAAAAAGAGAGGGCAATTTTGCATTTTTTAGAAAATAAGCGGACGGATGAATTCATTTTTGAACTCATCCGTCCGCTTTTTAATCCAACAATTACTCGTACCTCAATGCCGTTATCGGATCCATATTAGCCGCCTTCTTGGCTGGATACCATCCAAAGAAGACGCCTGTCGCCGCACAAACGATGAACGAGATGACAATGGATGAGTAACTCACCACAAACGGCATTCCCAACAACGAAGTACCGACATAAGAGAGCACAAGGCCGATTATGATACCTATCACACCACCTACAAGACTCAAGATGGCGCTCTCTATCAAAAACTGCATCAGAATATCCTTTCCTCGGGCACCAATCGCCATACGAAGACCGATTTCTTTCGTACGCTCCGTAACGGTCACATACATGATGTTCATAATACCAATACCACCGACGAGGAGAGAAATGGAAGCTATCGCCGCCAACAAATAGGTAAGCGTTCCCGTCATACTGTTCATCATAGAGAGCATTTCCGACTGGGTTCGAACCTCAAAATCATCGTTCTGATAGTCGCTCAACTTATGACACTCGCGCAGCAAGAGGGAAATCTCCAACACCGCCGCATCCGCCACCTCTTCACTGGAAGCCGAGCAATAGATCATTTGCAAATAATCCGTGCCCAAAAAGCGTTTCTGCACAGTCGTATAAGGAGCGATAATAATATCGTCTTGATCTTGTCCCATAGAATTGCTTCCTTTGGAATCCAACACTCCTATCACCTTCAGCAACACATTTTTGAACTTAATATCCTTGCCTATGATGTCCTCCACATTGGTAGAATCCTCCGGGAAAATATTCTTCACGACCGTTTGGCCAATTATACAAACCTTTGAATAGCGGGCAACGTCATCTTCTGTAAAATTAGAGCCCGCCACCAAATCCAACTTTCTGATTTTCAGCAAATCTACCGAACCGCCCTGCAACGATCCAAGGGCATTATTATTGCCATTGATTACTTGACCGCTGGCCGAAACCAACGGAGAAACATAACTGACATATTTCGCCTCCTTTTTGATACGCTCCGCATCAGAGACGGTAAGCGTCTGCACATTATCAGCGCCCATATTGACGCCACCACGACGTTGATTGGCACGCATCACCATAATCAAGTTCGTTCCCATAGAAGAGACCTGCTCCGTAATGCTCTGCTGCGAACTCTGGCCTATACTCACCATCGCAATCACAGAAGCGATGCCGATGACCACACCCAAAATGGTAAGCAACGTACGCGTTTTGTTTCTCAAAATGGCATCTATGGCAACCTTAAGTAAATTGGCTATATTCATATTTAGAATAAATGCTAATTAATTGTTTATCAATAATCGGACGAAGCAGGAAGGGCATCCAATGCCGCCTGAGCCGATTGTGTATCCACCGGATTGTCCTTCATCAACCTACCGTCGCGCAACATAATCTGTCGCTTGGTAAAGAGAGCAATATCAGGTTCGTGAGTTACAAATCCTATCGTCACGCCTTGCTCATTGAGTTTTTGGAAGAGGCTCATGATCTCATACGAAGTACGCGTATCAAGGTTTCCCGTCGCCTCATCGGCCAAAAGGATGACAGGATCGTTAACAATAGCACGCGCAATGGCAATACGCTGTTGCTGACCTCCCGACATCTGGTTGGGTGTATGGTTGGCACGATTAGCCATACCCACCAATTCCAAAGCATGTTCTGCCTTTTCTCGACGTTCCTTTGCGCCAATGCTACTATTATACAACAAAGGCAACTCCACCTGTTCAATGGAGGTGGTACGAGGCAAAAGGTTATAACTTTGGAATACGAAACCGATTTTGCGGTTACGAATGGATGAGAGTTCATCCTTGGTGCAAATTGCCGCATCCACTCCGTCAATATAGTAATGGCCGCTGGTCGGTTTATCCAAACAGCCCAAAATATTCAGCATTGTGGATTTTCCGCTGCCCGAAGTTCCCATGATGGCCACAAACTCGTTCTTCTGAATGTCGAATGTCACGCCACGCAAAGCATGCACGACCTCGCTACCAACCACGAAATCGCGCTTCAAATCTTCGATTCGAATAATGGCATTCGTATTGCTCTTTCCGTCCATAACACAATCCGTTATTTAGTTGGGGCTCCCTGCGAACTATTCTTAGCGCCTCGCTTAGGGCCTTGAGGCATAAATGGGTTGTTCGCCTGTCCGACACGCTCCTTCTCACCAACGAAGGCATTCGTGATAACCGTATCGCCCTCAGCCACACCACTTTTTGCGATATAATTAACGCCATCACTCAGTCCTACGGAGACGATACGCGGTGCGATTTCCGAACCATTTTTCACCCATACCGTTTTTTGCGCACGGCTATTATTGACTGGCTGATAGCCCATACCCTCTTTCGACTTGTCCTTAGGGCGAGGAAGCGACTTGATGACCTCCTCCGACGGAGACCAGTTCGTTGCCGCCGCAGGCACGACCAAATCAACTACAGCCTCCGTAATAATCGTGATGCTGGCCGTCATGCCCGGATAAAGCTTCTCCTCCGGATTCGGTGCACTGATAATGACCGTATAGGTCACTACGCTATTGGTTGTGACAGGGTTCAGCCTTATCTGTTTTACAGAGCCTTCAAAGATTTCGCCATTGTAAGAATCAACGGTAAAGGTCACTTTTTGACCCACTTTCACCTGGCCTATATCAGCCTCATCGATATTCGCCTCAACTTGCATATTCTTCAAGTCGCGCGCAATCGTAAAAAGCGTCGGTGTGCTAAATGAAGAAGCCACCGTTTGACCCGCCTCCACCTCTTTGGCAAGGACAACGCCATCAATAGGCGAATAAATCTCTGCATAACTCAAATTCACCTTCGCCTCACGAACATTGGTTTGTGCCTGCGTGACTTGTGCCTGAGCCTGAGCCAAAGTATTTTGGATTTCATCCAATTCGCTCTTAGTAGCCGCTTTCTGGTCGTAAAGCGTTTGGATTCGGGCGAAACTCTGCTTTGCCAACGTGTAAGAACTTGTTGCGCTCAAAAGCGACGCATTGCACTGATTCAATCGCTCTTGCAAGGTTGACTTATCCAACTCTGCTAAAAGTTGGCCTTTCTTCACATGACTATTGAAGTCAACATAAATCTTTTTCACCTCACCGGAAACTTGGGTTCCGATCTCCACTTTATCAACAGGCGCTAAACTTCCCGTTGCCGTAACGGTAGATTTCACCGTGTCTCTAACCACTACTTTAGTGGAGAATTTTACCGACTTATGACTCGGCCACAAAGCCTTGACAACAAAGCCTACGACAGCCAGCAAAACGACACCGATAATTACTTTCTTTTTCGTCATACTATAGTATTCTTTTTTTCTCTAAAAAAACAACTTTCAATCCATCCTAACTCCATCACCCATATAAACATCCAATATCTTTCGATTTAGGATAAAGGCATATTTGGCCTGCACATATTCGTTGATAGAGTTGATGTAATTGTCCTGCTGCTGCAAAAGGTCGGTTATGACCACCGACCCCACATTAAACTTCGCATTGAAAACGCTCAGCACCGCCTTATAGGCTTCACAACGCTGTTTCGTGATTTTATATCGCTCGTAAGCCAAGCGTACGTTTTGATATTGGTTGATGACCGTCTGCTTGATTTCCAACTCCGTTTGCGCCTTGTCCAACTCAGCCTGCTGCTTGCTGTAACGGTTCTGGGCCAACCGGCTTTTTGTCTGACCACGATCGTAAATCGGCATACTCAACGAGATGCCCACCTGCTGCGTGAAGTTGTCGCGCATCTGCTTTCCCACTTCGTCAAAATCCATGTGGCTTGCACTCAAGCCGGCCGAAGCGCTAATCGTAGGACGATAGGCTGCTTTGGTGATTTTTGTCTGAATTTCTGCTATCTCGATGGCATTTTCCGACAAGCGCATTTCAGGCATGCTCTGCATGGCTTTACTGACGCACTCCTCCTGCGCTGGGAGCATTGCCATTGCATCGATAGCCGTCGTATCGGGTTCTACCAAATCCAGTTGAGCCGAGGGATCCATGCTCATCAGTTTTTTCAAGGTAAGCAAATTGGTCGTCCTTGCTATACGGGCATCGAGCGTATCCATTCGATTGGAAGCATACTGTGCCTCCAAAACGAGGCAATCACTCTCCAAAAGTTTTCCCGCATCGTACTTTTTTCGTCCCATTTCTGCCTGCTCTCTGCTGGTCTCCACGATCGACTCCTTTGACTTCAACGTCTCCCTATTCTTCAAAACCGCAAGGTAAGCATTCAAGATTTCAATGCTGAGACTATTGTCATATTTAGCCGTACGGAGGCGCGTTGACTCCTCCTCCATCTGACTTCTCTTGATGTTTTTAGAAATGGCTCCACCTTGATAAATTGCCACGCCTCCATTCAAACCTACGTTACCGCCAAAATTTATCTGATCGCTTGAACCTGTATGACGAGCCGACTCGCTCGCACTAAAACTCACATTCGGCCGACGCTCGTTTCGGGCTTGCTTCGTCGATTCGGCAGCCGACTTCTCCGTCAAAGCCAAGTTTTGCCTTTCGTAACTGTTACCAAATGCATACTGAAGACACTCGTTCAACGTGAGCAGATAAGATTGGGGTTCAATCATGGAGGTGGTTACCGTCGTGTCCGCTGTTTCTTGCGCAGAGATCGCCAACGTCCCCATTGTCCAAAAAGCGATGAATAGTGAGTATTTTCGCATAATAATCATATCAATTTTCCAACAAAAATAAATCAAATTTGGCAGAGGCGAAAACTCCTAACCTCTTTTTTCTGTGAAGATTAACAATTTTTCAATGGCAACAACGCCATTCGAGGATTCGATAATATCCTTTATTTTTTAAGAAGAGGAAAACTAAAAAACATACTCTTTTCTTGCTCTTTCAATTAATCCCACAAACAAATCATTTATATTTGCATAAGATGGGGACCTCTTTACACCCCATTCGTTTCTAACAAAATTTCAAATGAAAAGAAAATGTATCATAGTTAGCGCATTATTGGCGCTATTTGTAAGCCAGACATGGGCAATCACCCCACGGGAAGAGATGGTCCAAACCATCGAAAAAGCAGGAGGCAACTACTACGCATACCCCCGTCCGAACGGCAAAATGACCCCCGCACCCAAAGGATATGAACCGTTCTACATCAGCCATTACGGCAGGCACGGTTCTCGCTATATGATCGACGAGAAAGAGGCTAACGAAGCCTGCGCCACCCTACGCAAGGCCAACGACGAAGGGAAATTGACCGACACGGGCAAGGCCACAATCGTGAAACTGGAACAAGTGGTCAAAACGATGCAAGGGCGCGGCGGAGACCTCACAAAATTAGGATTGAAACAACATCGCGACATTGCCTATCGAATGTTCAACAATTACCCCGAAATTTTCAAGGGTGAAAAAACAATCGACGCAAAATCGACCTTCGTACCTCGCAGCATTTTAAGCATGGGTTCCTTCTGCCAGACGCTGAAAGGTCTTAATAATCAATTGGAAATCGAAACCGATGCCAGCGGACACGACACCTATTTCTTGTGCCAAGACAGGGTGAAAAACCCTGACCGCCCCAAGGAAGAAGGCGAATGGTACCAAAAATTCCTCGATTATGGGGCGAAGAAAAGGAATCCAGAGCGTCTGATGTCCACATTGCTTACCGACCCTCATTTTTTAGACCAGGAAGCGGCGAGAAAACTCAGCGTTCAACTGTTTAACGTGGCTTGCGCCCTACAAAACATACCCAAGGTCAACTGTGAGTTGCTCTCCATTTTCAGCCAAGACGAATTGTGGAACTACTGGCAAGCACAAAATGCCTTCTGGTATGTATTCTGCGGCGGGTACACCACCCCACACAAAAGAGCGAGAGAATTGTCAATCGACCTTTTGAACGACATCATCACCCAAGCCGACTCCGCCATTGCCAACAAACAAGTAAGCGGACATTTCCGTTTTGGCCACGACACAGGGCTTCTCCCTTTGGTCGTTTTGATGAAAATAAACAGCCCCTATGAACAAGTGAATGACATGGACGAACTCTATAAGACGTGGGTCGATTTCCGCGCCATTCCAACCGCCGCCAATGTTCAATTTGTATTCTACAAAAGTAAAAAGAGCAATGACGTCCTCGTCAAAGTCCTACTAAACGAAGAAGAGGCGACACTCCCCATAAAAGCAATAGAGGGGCCTTATTACCGTTGGAACGACCTAAAAGAGTATTGCAAGTCTCTATAATTCAAAGCGCAGGCAGTCAGTTCACAAAAAAGGCTTCCATTCATCGCATTCACGAAGAACGGAAGCCCTTTTTATAGGGAACTTCTATAAAAACGCACTTAGAAATTATATCCTACATTTATTGAAAGGCAACGAGACTTGATAGAACCCGCATCCGAAGCCTTGACCATATCCACAAAGCCTAATTGGAAAGCCAACGAAGCAGTCAAGCCAGAATCCCAGTCATAACCAAGTCTTGAGTAGAGAGAGAAATCCACATTGTTGTAGATAGGATCTTCTCGTTGCTCATCGGGGTCAGATTGGAAAAGGAGAAGGTTATGTCCGTCCAAAGTTTGGTTTCCAAACAAGCCCAGGCTAACCATCGGAGCAACCGAAAGGAAGATACGACCATTGCTCACCTTCGTTTTTTGCGTTTCTTCGTTACGAGAAGCACTCTTCTTGGTCCTGTATAGGCGCATGCTTGCCTTCACATTGATAGGCACGCTCATATAAATCAAATCGTCTTTTGACGAGAACTTTTCATATTCGCCAGTCGGCTCACCCTCTAAATCATAACCGCCATCCTCAACGAAAAGCACTTGTTTGAACGGAGTTTCGCGGAAAGAGAACAACAACTCCGGTTGAATGGAGAAGTATTGTCCGATCTGCGACTGTCCGAAAGGAAGATCACAGTTGATACCCAACTGAACTGCAGGTCCGAAACCGGGGTCCTTAATATTCTCACCCGTCACGCCATAGGTTGAAAGTCCAGCACCCACCGTAAAACCGATAGTAATGAAACGCTTTTCTGGCAATCTTTTATCCTCAAGCAAAGAATCCTTTGGATTAAAGGACCTCATCAACTGAAACTCTTTCACTCGACGAAGTGAATCAGGGAGAGACTTCTCCTCTTCCGAAAGAACCGTCGAATCGTCAACCAATGGAGCCTCCACTATAGGTTCCGCCATGACTATTGCCGAATCGGGATTTGCCTTTATACCTTCTTCCTGCGAATAAGCAAGAGAAGACGCACCAACTGCCAAAAGAGAGGCAAGAGTTATCTTTTTCATTACCAATATGATATTATTATATTCTTCTGTTATTAGAAAACAATTTCGCTACTGGAACATCGGGGAAGGACCCTATAAATTGTGTTTTCCTAACCGGGCTCAATTTGTAAAATCCTCGTTCTCCTATGAAACTTAACGTCACATATTCCTTTCCTATAAGGACAAGTCCCTTATCATCAAGGCATTCAAACTACAAATATAGATATTTTTTAATAAAATCAAAAAAAGAATGAAAATTGAGGGGGCACCATTGGACTCATTTTTTGCAAAATCTTATGTCTCTCCGTATCTTTGCAAATAAATTCAGAGACAAGTTAATAAACACAAAAATGAAGCACTGCGTATTAGCCCTTGTATGGGGACTCTTAATGCCACTATGCATGTGGGCAGAAACGACCAACGATTCTCTCAACATCATTTCCAACGACACACTCATCTCGCTCCCGCCCATCAACGGAGACAGCATAGACTATACGGCAGACGAGGAGGTCATTCCCGACTCCATCTGGGCACAAGACACGGTACGCACCGGTACGCCCTTGTATAAATTCGTCCACTCCCCCCATTTCCGCAACGCCAACATCAGCGTATTGGTCAAGGAAATCAAGACAGGCAAACAGTTGGCAGAATATCGCTCTGTCTATAACATGATTCCTGCTTCGGTAACGAAAGTAATATCAACCGCTTCGGCATTGGAGATTCTCTCTGACACATTCCGTTTCAGGACGAAGTTGGAGTACGACGGAGAAATTCAAAACGGAGTCCTAAACGGCAATCTTTACATCACCGGCGGAGGCGACCCGACGTTGGCCTCTACCAACTCGAACAACAAGACCGCTATCTTCGCCAACTTCCTTGCGGCCGTCAAGAAAAAAGGCATCACGAAAATCAACGGAAAGATTGTCGGCGACGCTTCTCTTTACGAAGAAGAGGGAGGCCCTGGCATCTGGTTGGTCGAGGACATCGGCTCGGCCTACTCACCCACCCCATCGGCCTTGTCATTCTACGACAACCTCATAACCTTCACGATGCAGAGCGACAATCAAAACGTAAAACTGAGCAATGTCACTCCCAGCACACGACTCTTCCAACCTAAACTGGACATCAATGTACTTGCCGGGAACGTCACTTCCAAAGTCACGCAAACAGATTACTCTTGGACGCCGCTTGTGAGCGGACGAATGAAGCCCAACAGCAAGCACGGCATCCGCATCGGAATACCAGACCCTGCCCATTTCGTGGCAGATTCAATGTTGAGCACACTAAAAAAGGCGGGCATCTCCGTCAACGGCACAGCCACGACCCAGCGCCTACTGAGAGCCACAGCCCCAAGGAAAACCCTTGCCGTATATAAATCAGCGACATTGGGAGAAATATGCAAGCCGACCAACTACAAGAGCATCAACCTCTATGCAGAGAATATCTTCAGCCAAGTCGGGCTCAAGAAGGAACGGCCATCCACCAAAACGGCCTCGGCCGATGTAATCGCCAAATATTGGAAGAAGAAAGGGCTCTCCTCCAACACCATATTTCAAATGGATGGTTCTGGACTCTCTATGAAGAACGCCATCAACTCGGCATTCCTTGTGGAGGTGCTCTCTTATATGTACACCAAGAGCAAATATAAAAAGACGTTCTACGAATCATTGCCCGTGTGCGGTGTCAGCGGAACGGTGAAATATCTGTTGGACAAGACCCCATTGGCAGGCAAAGTCCACGCCAAAAGCGGCAGCATGGAGCGTGTCCAGAACTACTGCGGCTACATTGAGCAAGAGGGAAGAGCATACGCCTTCTGCGTCATGATCAACAATTTTGCCGGTCCACGCGCTTCTGTAAAAGCAGAGATCAGTCGTCTGCTCAACGGCGTAATGGCAGAGGAAGCCGCCTTATACCAGTCCAGCACAGAGGCCGTACAAACACAAGCGTCCGATGAGGTTCAACTTCCTACAGAGAGCACCGCTCCCGAGGCAGAAGAGCCTCAACAAGAAGAAAACAGTAATAACGCACAATAACCATAAAGATTTAAATCGATGAAAGGAATTTGGCTAAAAAGAGGCATCTTGTCTGCCTTGCTCCTTGTGGCTATGGGGGCCTGCAGCAAAGTGGAAGAGCGTTCTTCCATTCCCGACTATGACGTCTATATCAAGACACTCGGCAACGACTACATCACGTTGAGGATAGCAGGCAACAGCCTTTGCTACATTCCTTCAGCCAACACCATCTATCCGACCAACACCAAACTCGGATATGGAGGAGTGGTCATCTACAGAGACATGGAAGAGAAGATCCATGCCTGCGACTTGGCTTGTCCCGTCGAGGCGTCCCGTAACATTAGAGTGGATGTAAAAATGCCGTTTGCCACTTGTGCAGTCTGCGGATCAAAATACGACCTCACATTCGGATTTGCAGCTCCCGTGGAAGGCCCCGCCAAAGAGACGCTGAAAAAATACAACGCCATTGACAACGGATCGGCCATCATCGTTTCTTACTAAGCAATCTCTATAAATTCATTTCAAGAGATTGTTGAATTATTTTGAGCAGATTGTTGTGTGGAAGGAGGAAGCCGTCAATTTCTGCCCACAAACACAAAAAGGAGCAGAGCAAAAACAAGGATATATCAAATCCATTGATTATTTTTGTCTCGAATTTGGAGACGAAACATCTCCTTCATTTCTATAAGCATTATCAAGTATTAAATTGGGAGGGCAGACGCCATCCCCAAACAAAAAGACAATATGAAAAACTTAGAGAAGATTATTGCAGAGAAGCTTTTGAAGATCAAGGCAATCAAGGTACAACCATCGAACCCTTTCACTTGGGCATCCGGTTGGAAATCACCAATATACTGTGACAACAGAAAGACTCTTTCTTACCCAGAGATTCGTACGCTCATCAAGATTGAGTTGGCGCGCCTCGTTCGCGAGATGTATGACGAAGTTGATGTTATCGCAGGTGTTGCCACAGGAGCCATCGCACAAGGTGCTATGGTAGCAGAGGAGTTGGGATTACCATTCGTATATGTTCGTTCTTCCCCAAAGGATCACGGCTTGGAGAACCTTATCGAGGGCGATTTGAAGCCAGGACAAAAGGTAGTGGTAATCGAGGACCTTATCTCAACTGGCGGCAGCAGCCTTAAGGCCGTAGAGGCGCTTCGTAAGGATGGTTGCGAGGTTATCGGCATGTTGGCTATCTTCACTTACGGATTCCCTGTTGCCAGCGAGAAGTTCAAGGAGGCGAAGGTTGAGTTGACAACCCTTTCTAACTACGAGGCTGTTTTGCAACACATGCTTGACAACAAGCAAATCGGTGAGACAGAGATGGCTACGCTCCAAGAGTGGAGAAAGAACCCATCAGAGTGGAACGCTTAATAGTGGCGATTACCAATCGCACTACAATATCAATAAAACATTTCGGGTATGGGCAACCATACCCGTTTTTTACAACATCCCTAACAACAAGGAAATAGAATGACAACATTTGAAAGCGAAATCAAAAAAGCAGAGTGCAATCAAGACGAAATTTACGAATTGATTTCCGACTTGAACAATATCGAGCGCTTCAAGGAGATGATCCCCAACGACAAGATTAAGGATGTCACTTTCGATGCAGACAGTTGCCAATTCTCCGTTGACCCAGTCGGCCAACTCGGACTACGGATCGTGGACCGAGAGCCTTCTAAAACCGTGAAGTTCGCAGCAGACCAATCGCCTATCGACTTCAACCTTTGGATTCAAATGAAGCAAGTCGCAGAAAACGACACCCGCATCAAAGTCACGGTAAAAGCAGACCTCAACCCTATGGTCAAGATGATGGTAGAAAAGCCAATCACCATGTTCGTCGAGAAAATCGCCGAAGGATTGACCAAGATACCGTTTAAGGATTTGAAGAAGAATGTTTAGTGGACGGCTAATTGATTTGTGAGTTGTGTTCTTATAGATTTGAAAGCAGAAGCACGATGGGGAAACAAATTTCTGAAAACACTCAGCGCAGATTTGCGCAAAGCGAACCCTGACACTTCAAGCTTTTCGGAGACAAATCTGAAGTACATGAAGTACTTCTATGAGATGTATCAAGACGCTATTGAAATTTGTCCCCAAGATGAGGACAAATCTTCAACTGCAATTAGTCCCCAAGTTGGGGACAAAATAATTGAGGACATTGTTTCAGTTTCTTGGGGACATCAATGCATAAGCACCATTTGCGCACCCCAAACTTCAGTACAACTAATTCTTTGAACATCACACTGATAGCACTCCAAACCTCTGCAAATCGCTATCTCTCAATAAAGTAAATGTTCAAAAACACCAAATATTCGATAAAAAAACTACTAATTTCGCACCCGATTTAATTTGGATAAGTGTGTACTTATACAAGCAAATCGAGATTAACTAGCATTATGACCAAAGAAGAATTCATAGAACTTTGTCAATGCGGAGAAACCACTGCTGTGCAGTACAAGGAGTGTTTTACTACGCGGACAAAGATTGCCCAGGAGATGGTCGCCTTCGCCAATTCACATGGCGGAGTAATTCTCTTTGGAGTTAAAGACAAGACTGGCGAAATGCTTGGTCTTACCTTCAAGCAGTTGCAAGATACAGGTTTGGAGCTTGGCAATACTGCCAACGAGCAAGTCAAACCGGCGATATACATTGAAACCGAAGTTGTCAAGGTTGATGACAAACACTTCCTCGTATGCCATGTCAAGGAGGGCAAGAATAAGCCTTACAAGACAAATAACGGCGAAATATGGGTAAAGCAAGGTCAAGACAAGCGTAGGGTTACGGAGAATTCCGAAATACTGGAATTGTTTCAGGATTCTGGCATTTACCATGCAGAGGAGACATCTGTAAGGGGAAGCTCTTTGGATGATCTGGAGATGACAATCTTGCGAGACTACTACCAGAAGGTGTATGGCAAAGGTATTGAAGATTTCAATCAGCCACTGCCATCTATGCTTCGCAGTCTTGGCATAATGACCGACAAGGGTGAGCTGACTCGTGCTGGTGTGTTGTATTTCGGTAAGAATCCGCAGCAATACGAAAGGGCTTTCAAAATCAAGGCAGTTGCATTTGTAGGGAACAGTATCGGAGGCACGGAGTATATCGACAGCCGCGACATTGAAGGAACAATTCCTTGGATGTTCCGTGAAGGTATGGCATTCTTGAAGTCGATGCTACATCATAGGCAGGATGGACAGAATTTCAATAGCGTTGGAGTGCTTGAGATTCCTGAAGTCGTTTTGGAAGAGTTGCTGCAAAACGCCCTTGTCCATATCGACCTGTTGCATCCTGCGGCAGTGCGTTTGCTTGTGTTCGAGAATCGTGTCGAAATAGTTAATCCTGGCAGACTTTATGGTGGGTTGAAAGTTGAGGATATACGACTTGGCGCATCCAAGCAGCGCAATCCGTTAATGGCTGACTTCGCTGCACGTACAATGTTGTTCCGTGGTCTTGGTAGCGGTATTGTCAGAGCATTGCGCGAGGACGTGATAATCGACTTTATTGACGAAGAGGAGGCGAATCAATTCCGCGTTGTTATATGGCGTACCACAGACAAGGATCAGGTTGACGAGTTCCGCACTCTTTTGTATGCTGCTGACACCATACAAAAGGATCAAGACACCATACAAAAGAAAGAAAAGTACATACAAAAGACCATACAAATGGACATCGAGTCCATACAAAAGGGCATACAAAACGTCTTGAAGGAACGTAATCAGTCGGTAACGGAACTTCAGATGTCAGTGCTTCTTTATTTCGCCAAGCATCCGACAGCATCACGCGGTGATTACATCACTGCGACAGAAGGTGCTACAGAAGGCGGTACGATTTCTGCCATTGCACGCTTGCAGGAACTGCGCTTGCTAAACAGATATGGCGGCAAGAAGAATGGTTATTGGATGGTAGCGTTTGAATAATAGTAACTGAAAATTTAAACTCATCTCGAAATCCTTGGAGATTGCACAGGTGAAAATTAGGATAAGAAGCAATGTCAAAAAACAAATATACATTCATAGACCTTTTTGCAGGTTGCGGAGGGTTAAGTCTGGGCTTGGAGCAAGCAGGCTTCGAGTCAGTATTCTTTAATGAAATTATCCCTACCTATGCTTCCACGTACATTGCTAACCATAATTTAGAAGAAGGACATTATTTCATCGGAGACATCAATGAATTGAATACCAAACTTGATGACTATAAGGATATTATCTTCAACAAAGAGCATCCTGTAACTATGGTATGTGGTGGACCTCCATGCCAAGGCTTCTCAATGGCCAATCGTCAGCATTCAAGAGTGCCAACTATTGATTGTTTCTGACGGCATGTTGGTCTTTCAGATACCTATAGCCCATAGTCGTACAGAAGTCATCACTAAAGTTCAGTTGACGGAACGCAATTATCCGAGCCCATCAAACGATGTATATGTAGTAGTTCATGGCTGGGATAATAAAGAATGGGAAGTATGCAATGTAACAATTCCAAGAAATCTAAAGGGTAAAGGCGTGATTGTCATGAGTTTGCAAAACTCAAATGCAGACAATCATATAAAAATGGAAAGTACTCACTTGAAATAAAGATGTAACAAACACCCTCAATATCCATAAGAAAGAAGAAAATACCATTTTACCCTTTCGGCAGGAACACCTCAAGCGACAAAACAACAACCATTCGAAATCTCAACGAAATTAATAGGTTTCAAAAAAATCAAGCATCATTTAGCCAACAAATCGGCATACTCCTTCTCCACCAAGTGCTTCACCTTGTCCATCGTGAAGTTTTCGACAATGCGTTGACGCGCTGCTTGGCCTAAACGATTCCTCAAATCGTCATCTGCCAAAAGACGATTCACTGCCAAACCAAACGATTTATAATCACCATTCGACACTTCCAAACCTGTCTCGTCCTTCAGATTCACCCAATTAACGCCCGACCCTTCGATGGTAAACGTCACCGGAGGCGTACCGCAATACATCGCCTCGGCCAAAACAATACCAAACGCCTCATTCTTCGTGATAGACGGAAAGGCCAATACGGATGCGGCCGTCATATAAGGAGCGATCTCGCCATCGCTGATCTCACCAATAAAAACCACACGGTCGGATTTCGACTTTGCCATCAACTCCTTCGTCAACGGACCATTTCCGGCAATGACAATGACGCAATCCTCCTCAATATAAGGTTCGGCGGCCAAAAGCATCTCCAACCCCTTATAAGTAACATGGCGCCCCATAAAGAAGACAATCTTCTTATTGTCGAATCTTTGCTTAATAGAAGCCATGACTTCATCCGAATTTTCAGGCAACTCCATCTTTTTCACGGCGATACCATTCGGAATCACGGTTATTTTATCTTTAAAACCGCGCAACGGAAACGAGCAATCCATATAATTAGGGCTCGTCACAAAAATCCTATCCGCACGCTTCAGGAGCATACGTTCAAAGGGCTTATAAAAAAGATATGAAAAGCGCTGTTTTATGATGTCCGAGTGCCAATGCACCACCAACTTCGTCTCTTTTCTCAGAGCGAGCAAAGTCATAATGGCAGAAAACGGATTAGGCACATGAAGGTGAACGATGTCGGGAGCATAAGACTTCATCAATCGACGAAGCATAAAAAAGAAATCAAACGAGATAGGCTGGCTGAAACATTGAGAGACGGCACCCACACGAACCACCTCAACTCCGTTGTCAACCTCATAAATCGAGTTTTTTCTCCCCATGTTGAAGCAGATGACTTTATGAGCAAAGCCACCTACACTTCTTACTATACTACAACACACATCCTCTATGCCACCCTTATACGGAGGATAAAATTTGGACACATGCAAAACTTTATTACCCGACATATAACCTTTTTATAAGATTCAACACAATCATCAGCCTATAATAGAGTTTAAAGGCCAACGTGTTGGAACTTGATTCTGAACTAGTGGACAAATTGGCTGAGTGACGTCGATAATACAACGTCGGCGTAGGCAAGAAAGAGACTTTCCCTTTCGCCTCGGCAAGCAACCCCAACCAAATGTCATGAGGAACCAATGTTTTTGGGAAAGGCAGCGCATACTGAAGCACACTTCTGCGGAAAGCCATACAGCAACCCAAATACGAATTCTTCACCAAGTTGTTGAAAACACCCATCTTCGAACGGTTCATCTTGAAATATGAATCGTCCAAGACATTCAATTCGGCATCCACCACGGCACAATCAGACAAAACCAAATCCGACGTTTCCAACGCCTGCAAGAAAAGCTTCACCTTTCCAGGCATCCACACATCGTCCTGGTCGGCCAAGAAAATATAGTCGCCGACCGAACTACGAATGGCATTTTCTGCATTTAGCGTTGTGTAGTCAAAAGCATACTTAGAATAAGACTTTTGATGCGATATCAATCGAATTCGGCCATCCCCTTTCGCCAACTCCGACACAATTTCAAGCGTTCCATCCGTCGAGCCGTCATCAGAGACAACAACCTCGTCCGAATCTTGCAACTGAGCCAAGATAGACTGTAATTGAGCCGCA
Source organism: Paludibacteraceae bacterium (assembly GCA_024401455.1). GTDB lineage: Bacteria > Bacteroidota > Bacteroidia > Bacteroidales > Paludibacteraceae > RGIG10190. Next base: position 69,662 of record JAKSLA010000008.1, read on the forward strand.
ATATATCTGCTCCCATTGTAAGTGGGAATACATACTGACACCATTTACTAATCCGTTAATCTTTCCTGCCGCACATAGCACATACGGCAAGATTTGTTTTTATAAAAAAAACGAACGAGGGCAAAGTTAATAAAATAATGTAGATGACACACATTTTTCAGTAATAGAATTGATTAAGGCGGCTTCTTAATTTCCGCAATTTCTAAACTTTTTACGGAGAATCTCTTGGCGATTTTCTGCACACATTTGAATTTACAGAGCCATCTTAATGATTATCAAACAGTCACGGCAGTTGTGATGTTTCTTCTTCCGATTAGCCATCTGCCAGAAAATCCATTTCCAATCTCTGCAAAGCAATTTATAGAAGACCCTTTAATAGAAACCCTAAATTTCACTTTCCCACTTTCCCGTTTATTTTCTACCTTTGCAAAAAAGAGGAAAAGATGATTGCATTAATAATCACATGCTGTATTCTGCTGATTTTCGGCTTGACATGCTCTCGCAACGACATATCAAGTCCGAGCGTCATCACCAGTGGGGCTTGGTTAGTGTGCGCATCGCTTTTTCAATTCTCAGAACACGATTTGCCCCCTCTACAAACTTCGACCATCTTTGCGATCGGTGTTTGGGCAACCTGCCTTTCGCTTTCGTCGCTTGCCACACAGGCTTGCTACTACTCCCCCTCCAAACTGAACGAGCCAAGTTTATTGGTCAGAAACATTTATCTCGCCACTTCCGTATTGACCGCTCCGCTCCTGCTACAATTCGCCTATAGCGCCATCACCACGGGCGAGACAGGCAACTGGGCGCTCGACCTCCGGCTTGCCGCCCTCGGAAACACCAAGGCACACCCTGAACCATACGAAAATTTCTTCGTGCTCATTTGGCAGGTATCATTCTTCCTTGAACTCATCGCCAACGAGAACAGAAGCAAAAAGAGAATCCTTTTGGCTGGATTCATCTTCATAGCCTATGGATTCATCACCATGTCGAAAATCATCATAACCACTTCATTCATAATGACTACGATGATTCTTTACATGAAGAAAAGAATCAGCAACAAACAAATGATCTATTCCGCCATCGCCATGACGGCATTCATCATCATCATTCAATTGCTCCGACACACACAACTCAACGCCGGCGGAGAAAGCATGCTTACTCTATATACCTACGGAAACATGAGTTCGCTTGACACGGTAAAACCCTGTAGCGCCACGCATTGGGGAGAGAACACCTTCCGTATTGTCTATGCCGTCTTGAACAAACTACATCTCACGGATATAGAACCAATCGATCCCCTACTCGGTTGGATCAACAAGCCTCTACAAACAAACACGTACTCAGGACTTTATCCCTTTGTGAAAGACTTCGGCACGGTGGGCGTTGCTATTGCCGCCCTCTTTATGGGCGGACTCTACGGATGGATATACAAGAAGGCAAAATCGGGCAACAACTACTACATCGCCCTCTACGCTTTCTTCATCAACATCATCATCCTGCAGTTTGTGGCCGAACAGTTGCTCACCATTCTTTCCAGAAATCTAAAATTCATCATCCTACTGGCCATTCCGTTTCTCTGCACAAAGCACGGACTGCTTTACCTAAAAGAAAAGTTCAAGCCATGAATAAACTCCTCATATTTGCCGTCATCTACAAGGCCAAGGCGCAAGACTGCATCGCTTTCTCTTCGCTCATGCAGCATAGAGACCACATCACGGTTCCCCACAAGATCGTGGTTTACAACAACTCGCCCGAAATAGAACAAACGGATGACCGCTGTAGTTTCGTCAACGGCAAAGGGAACGACATGCTGGCCAAGGCCTACAATGCAGGAATAGCCATTGCCAAGGCAGAAGGATGCGAATGGATGCTTCTCATGGACCAGGATACGCCATTCGGCAAGGATTACTTCGAAAAGGCATGCCACTTCATCGAGAATGCCGGCGATTGCGACATGGCGGTTCCGACCATTCTGGCGGGCGGGAAGGTGGCCTCACCTACTTACTATCATCCGACAATCGGGCCTTACCTTATCACCACCCCACTCACGAAAATCGGCAAAAGCGAAAAATATGTCACAGCCTTCAATTCGGGTGCCGTGCTGAGAGTTTCTGCCATCGAAGAGTTGGGAGGATTCAACGAAGAGTATCCGTTGGACGCACTGGACAATTGGTACTTTCACAATCTACGCAAAAACGGACATTTCACCTACGTAATGGATTGCCAATTGACGCAAAACCTATCTCTCAACAATCCGTCAGAGATATCCATCACCCGATATAAATCCATTATGAATTCGGCCTTGCGCTTCGCGAAATCCATCGGATGGGTGGCCGTGTTAGGATGGAAGATCAGAGCCGTACCAAGATGCATCATCCAACTCATCACACCGAGCAAGAGAAAGCTTTTCCCGCTTACATTCAAATACTTATTTGTCAATGAGATTAAATAATTTAGATTCACTTATGAAGACAACTAAATCATTGCTTTTTTCTAAGTTGTTTAATAAGAAACAACTCTTTACCATTGTTGCTGGAATGTCTTCTATGTTCGCCTTAGCTCAACAAGATTTGCGCGTTGGCACAAACGTTTTCACTATAGAGAACGAGACAAAAGCCATTCTAAAGAGTAATGGGAATGTCACGAAAGAATCGAATGGTCTGCTTTTGTCATTTCCGGGCGAAGGCTCTTATGCCGGCAATTTTGTAATGCCGAAACAGGTAAAAGTAAAGGACAAAAACATACCTGTCAAAGCCCTTTATGAAACAGCTTTTGAGAATTGCCCCAAGTTGGAGTCTATCACGATTGAAGATTCTGTATTGTTAAGGGATTCTCGCTTATTTATCACCGGCTGTAAAAATCTGAAACGGATAAGAATGAAAGCGAAAGCCGCCTTCAGACCTTCCGAAAACTACCACGATTACGACATAATTTCAATGAATGGAATGGTTACTGCTTACGATAAAGAGGCAGACCGCCCGATCGAATACGATCGACCATTAGACGGTATTCTACAACAATCGGTACGCTATTTGGTGTATAACGACATGGCCTATGTGGTAGGTGTAGATACAACAGCCGACTTGTCAAAAGTGACCATTAAAAATGCTATAAACTACAATGGAAAGAGTTACCCCGTAAAGGCAGTCATGGCGTACGCTTTCCAACACACTAAAATACAAGAGATCAACCTACCCCAAAGCATTGAATATATAGGCAACCATGCCTTCTTAAATTGTAGGAAGTTGCGTACATTAAACCTCTTTTCCAATACCCAATTAGAATATATCGGCATAGGGGCTTTCGAGGGCTGTGCATCGTTGAAAAGTGCCGTTTTACCGTCAAAAATCACAAATATCCCTGACGAATGCTTTGCAAACTGCCAAGCATTGGAGATTGTCATCATTCCCAAATCGTTAAAAACTATGGGATGGGGTTGGCACGAGAATTGTCCCAATTTGAAACTGATCGACAATTTACACACCATATCATCTGTTGATGAGCCACCCCAAAACGACAAATGGGAAACACACTTTAGTAAATCGGAAACTGGGTATTATTTTCATTCAGAAGTTCCACCCTACCCCAAATGGGCTTTGGAACAAGGAATACAAGGCAGTATGGCTCTTACCTTTATCGTATATAAAGATGGTAGCATCAGCGAGATTTCCGTCTTAAAATCGACCAACGCTCAACTGACAAATTATGTTATAGAGGAGATAAAAAAAGCGAAATGGCAACCTGCCAAGATCGAGGGGAACCCAGTCTCATGTGTTCTTAACTATCCCAACTTGTTCTACAGGACAGAACACTAATAGAAAGAGTTCAAGAATCATATTATAGTTAGTCAGCACTTAAAAAACTAATTTATTTTCCGGAAAGCGAATTTCAAAACACATTTCAGCAGTTCCAAGTATTGTTTTGAGTAAGAGCAAAAGAACCTTCATGGCTCTTTTGAAGTTATAAGCTGCAGCAGCCAGAATTACGTTTATAGCATCCCCCTGCAATCCCTTGTAGAAATTGCGTCCGAGTCTGTAGTCTGATTTAAGATGTCCTATCGTTGGCTCAATTCCAGCTCTCTTGCAGAACAAATCGTGTTTCTTCTTTTTCTGATACCTCGAGTCTTTTTTTTGTGGAACGCCAGGTATAAGTATCTCCACGGCTCTTTCATTTACCCCTAAAATATAGCGAACAGTTTCCCTACCCACATCCGTGCGGCATGGGCTCTGTTCGTATTATTGAATGTCAGCAGTTTACAAAATTTACAAATCGTGTTTTTTCCCTTATTTCAGCGAAAGAAAACGTCTCAAATAGCAGAAGTCGGATCTGAATTTGTCGGTAAGCCTAGTTACTCCGACCTCTTTGTCGGACTTCTTTTTGCGAATGCTCTTCCAAACGGCAATTATAGACAGGCAGAACCTTTGAACCGTGTCCAGGTTCCTTGCCGCATTCTTCTCCTTTCGCTTTATACGGTCTTGATGGTAGACCGTATCCAAGACCCAGTGCATGGACTCGATTGACCAGTGGGTTCTGGATAGGTCCAACCCCTTATCGAACCTGCACAGGGTCGCTTCGGAAGGCACTCCGTTTGGCTCAATGTCCCTATGATGTTGAGCCATAGGATGTCCTGGCCCTTGTGTCGGACATTGCCAAAGCTGAGCCTCCTGTAGTCAGGCACTTCTTTTATGATGTTTAACAACTCCCTATTGATTTTTTTTGAATGAAAATTCGCCATGTTCCTTCTATGTGTAAATAGTGACTTTTTTTATGTAAATGCTTGATTTTTAGAAAAATAAACATTAACTTTACATAGTAAAGTTAAGGCGAAAGTCAAGAACGATATCACATCGGCCTTGAAAATCGCCTTAACATAACTCATTAATTATTAAGCATATGAAGGAACACTGAAGCAGTGTCCCCAGCACTGCTGTGCAAATATAGCACATGTTTTTGACCATTTTATGCTCGTTAACGATTTTTTATCGTATAAACAAGAGAAAAAAGAGAATATAAAATGTAAGTAAATGAAAGAGCCGTGGTCAAAAACGGTGACAGAGCCATTTTTTTTTATTATTATTGGAATTTGTGATATATTTGTGTGTAATTAACCAATAAATGATTTTCTATATGAACAAGTTTTTTAATCCTCTTGTTATTAGTTTCTCTTCGCTGTACCTCATCGGTTTGGCGTTTTCATTGTTGAGTTGGCCAGGGGCATCTATAATGATGCTATTGGGATGTGTAGGTATTGCTTTAGGCAGCATAATATATGATGGAATAATGAAGCGAAATTTAGGGCGCTGTGCCTTACACTTAGGATTCGCAGCCGGTCTATTCACAATTCTTTCTAGGCTTTATTATTGGGATAACAGTGTGATTTATGCTTTTGTTTCAATACTTTTGTTTGCTTTAGGTTTATATAAAGCTGAAGAGAAACATTCGAAACTGGCATGTTGGGTAACCGCTCTTGTGGTAACTATAGGTGTGTTGCTAAACGCAGTGCCATCGTGTTACATCTATCAGTTTATTCACTATTATGTAAGTGATGAACAAGTGATTGATGAGGATAACTCCTATTGGATTCACAATAAATATAGTTTCTTTCTTGCGATGAACAGCGACTACGACAAAGCTCTGCATTACATAGACGCAAGTTACAAATGCGCTGAACGCTATTCCTACAGTTCGTTTGATATGCCCAAAGAGGTTGTGTTGAAGAAAATCGAAGAAAATCGTAAGTGTATTGAGAAGAGGGATCTTACAAATTTTGATGTCCACTTGTAACCAGATGTTATTTGTGATGATATTTTGTTGGCTCTGTCCCAGGTTATGACTGATTTTTGTGACAAAAAGATTGCTAAATACCTAAACAAAAATGTGGTAACCACATTGTTCTCAAAGCAGTGGTTTGGCTGGAAGCCAATCCTATTAGTAACCCGTGGCAACGCCACGGGTCTTGGTGGGCATTTTTCTATTGGCTGGAAGCCAATGCTTTCCTATTGATTAGAAAGTAGTGGCTTCCAGCCACTTACCACCATCTATTCTTCCACCGAGCACTCCGTGCTCGGTTACTACTACGGTTGGCTTCCTGCCAGATTGTCAGTCATAAAGTAGGACAGAGTCAATCAAATTATAGAAGTCTCCATATCTAGTCAGCCCTTAAAAAGCTAACTTATTTTCCGGAAAGCGAATTTCAAAACACA